>NZ_JBHVQI010000007.1:142693-147060 GCF_042886835.1 Paenarthrobacter sp. NPDC057981 | reverse complement strand
GGTGCGGACTGAGCGATAAGTCCGCACCCGCCGTCGTGCTTTAACCCTCACTCACATCCCCCAACCTTCCACCAAACGCTCGTTCACGAGCCCTTGACGCTTCGATAGTCACCGATATATCGTTAAGTATCGCCGATAATCCTTCGGTGATATCTATCGAAAGGACGATGCTGTTATGAAAGGCATCCACAATCACGAAGAACACCCCTTCCCGGAGCACGGTGAAGGACCCCACGCTCACGGCCGCTTCAACCGAGGCAAAGGCCGGCGTGGTCCCGGCGGACATGGCGGGTTCGGACCGGGCCGAGGCCCAGGCTTCGGCCCGGGATTCGGCCCCGGCGGCTTTGGTCCTGGCGGATTCGGCCCCCGCGGCTTCGGCCCTGGCGGTCCGCGGCGCAACCGCGGCGACGTCCGTGCGGCGATCCTCTCGCTCCTCGCCGAAGCTCCTTCGAACGGCTATGGACTGATCAAGACCATCGCCGAGAAGACCTCCGGCGCATGGCGACCCAGCCCCGGATCCGTTTACCCCACCCTGCAGCAACTGGTTGACGAAGAACTCATCACAGCCGTAGGAGAGGGACGGCGGACCGAATTCACCCTCACGGACGATGGCCGGGCCTATGTCGCCGAACACGAGGAAGAACTTGCCAATGCCTGGAACACCGAAGCCGACGGGAACATGCAGGAATTCCACCAAAGCATCGGCAAACTGATGGGCGTGATCCACCAGTTCCGTGGCGCGGCAACCGACGAACAACGCCGGGCCGCCATCGAGAAGCTCGACGAAACACGTCGCGCGCTCTACCTGATCCTGGCCGATTAATGGCCCCCACGCTCCCCTTGACCTTGACGTAACGTCAACCTTTACTGTCGAAGAACAAGCAAGGGGACGGAGGAAAGATGGACTGGTCAATCCAGGAAATCGCAAGGATCGCGGGAACCACCAGCCGCACGCTGCGTCACTATGACGACATCGGGCTGCTCACACCGAGCCGGACCGGCCATAACGGCTACCGCTACTATGACGGTCCGGCGTTGGTTCAGCTCCAGCGCATCCTCCTGCTCCGCGAACTGGGGCTTGGCCTGCCAGCCATCGCCGAGGTGCTCCACCGCGAGACCGACACCGTCAAAGCCCTGCAGGGCCACCTGGAGTGGCTCGCCACTGAGCAGGACCGGCTGGCCCGGCAAATCGCCTCCGTTCGGCAAACAATCGACACAATGCAAGGGGATGGAAAGTACATGGCACAGGACATGTTCGATGGCTTCGACCACACGCAGTACAAGGACGAAGTCGAGGAGCGCTGGGGCAAGGACGCCTACGCAGCCGGCGACTCCTGGTGGCGCGGCATGAGCGCCGAAGAAAAGCAGCAATGGAAGGAACGCGTCCAGAAGCTGGGTGCCGACTGGACCGCGGCCGCAGAATCCGGCGCCGCCCCTGACAGCGCCGAAGCGCAGGACCTCGCGAAACGTCACGTCGAGTGGCTCCGCGGCATCCCGGGAACCCCGACGGCGGCACCTGGCGGAGACGTCAAAGGTTACGTCACGGGACTCGCCGACATGTACGTGGCGGACCCACGATTCGCCGCGAATTACGGCGGGGAATCAGGGGCCACTTTTGTGCGGGATGCCCTGAGGATCTACGCGGAACGAAACCTCCAGGCGGTCAAGATGCGCTGACCCTGGTTTGGCAATAGTCTGGCCGAATGGGTACAAGCACCGTTAAGTCCGGCGAACAGGCTGACAGGCAAACACGCATCCTTGAAGCGGCCCTGGAACTTCTGTCCCGCCACGGCATCTCGGGCATCAATATGCGCGCCGTGGCCCGTGAAGCTGGCGTGGCCCTGGGACTTGTGAACTACTACTACGAAGACAAGCCCAGCCTGATCCGCGCGGTGCTGCACCAGATCGAGGAACATGACCTCCTGCTGGTGGAGCCGTCCCCCTCCATGGGTCCCGAAGAACGACTCCGGGAGTCCCTCCGGCGGGTGGCCGACCCTGACCTCCTGACCACGAGCTACCTCTCCCTTCGCCTCCATTTGTGGGCCCTGGCGCAGGCAAATGAGGAATTCGCTGAGATCAACGCCGCAGCCTTTGACCGATACCTCCAGGGGCTTGCGGCATTGATCGGGAACGCCGTTCCCGGCCTCTCCCCCCAAGAATGCAAGGATCGTGCGGACGATGTTGTCGTCGTGCAAAACGGCATGTGGCTCACTACCCTGCTGGGCATCGACAAGGCAGCCATCGAAAGGGGCATTGCCCGCACGGAGCAGATTGCGTTTGGTTCCGCGACTCAGGATGAGCACCACTAACTGGACGGCTCAAGGGCACTCAGGGAGTGCCTGTTGTCGCCGCAGCCGCCGGGCCGGGGCCGACAAGCTGGGTCCTGAGCCGGACGGGGATGCCCTTAGTGGCGAATTCGTTGTCCATGGCTTCCTGCACGGTCGCGAATTCTCCGTTCTGGACGGAGTAGGCCAGGAAGTCCCAGTTGTGGACGCTGGTCCACACTTGACCGAACTCAGTCAGATACCGGCCGTTGGCCTGGAGGGTGGCTATGTTGTACCAGGCGTTGCCGCCGTCGAGGCCGATCGCTCTGATCCCGTCGTCTGAGATGGCGTATGCGAGCCAGCCTTCAGCGCATCCCAGGACGGTGTAGTACTGCTGCTCATTGGCCGGGATGGGTTTGATGGCCCGGACTTGGTCGTTCCGCTGGATGTCGATATTGGCCGGTACGCATGCGCCTGCGGCGGGGCCGGCGGGCGCGGTGGTTGGCGGTACCGTGGCCGGTGGCGGGGGTGGGGTGATGACCGTGGTCGGGGTTGGCTCAGCGCTCCACACCGGCGTCTCCGTTGGGGTGGAAGTCGGCGTGGGACTCGCCGTCGCGGACGGCGTAACCGTTGCCGACGCGGTGGGCGACGGCGTGGGTGTAGCCGTGATGCTGGGGGTATCGGTGGTGGCTGGTGCCGGCGTCGATTGCGGAACCAGGTTGTCTGCTACAACGACTGCACCGACGACGGCCGCAGCGGCCAGGACGACGCCCGCCGTCGCTGCCCAGCCGGTCCGGCGGGATTTGCGCTCGGCGAGGGAAACGACGTTGGGATCATCAGAGAAGACGTGCGAGCGGCCCGGCAGGACACCGGGGGTGGTGCCGGGTTCGGGGACGTTTGGTTTTGCGCTTTTCATGAGTTGTTCGATGCGGTCCATGGTTAGACTTCCCGTTCTGTCATGAGGTTTTGTGGTGCGGCTTTCGCAAAGGCTTTACGGGCCCGGTGGAGCCTGACCGCGGCAGCGGAGGCTGTGCATCCAAGGCTTTCGGCCAGTTCTGCGGTGGTCAGCTCATCCCAGTAAGAGAGCATCAGGATTTCCCGATCGCGGTCCTTGAGCCTGGAAAGGATCTCCGCAACGCTGGCCTGCTGCTCATCGTCATCGGTGGTGACGGCCTGGACCCGGGCTTCTTCAGCCAGACGCTGCATAAGTTGATCGCGACGGCTCCGCCCTTTGTATTCGTTGCCGAGCACATTCCTGGCCGTAGCTATCAGCCATCCGACACCGGGCGGCTCCGGTGGTTGTTTTTCCCAGACGATGCGAAATACGTCATTGGCCAATTCCTCGGCCCGTTCGCGGTCATTGATCCGGTACGCGATGTACTGGTAGATGCGGCTGAAGTGTTCAGCGTGAAGAGCAATCAGTTCCTGCTCTCTGGTAGCCAACATCCTTGTTCTGTTCCCCCGGGCTAGTGCGATGTGATGAGTCAACCCTTTAGTGTCCCGGGAAGCGGCGTTTCTTACACAATCGGAGAAAAAGTTTAAGCAATTGTTCCGGCGGCCCGGGAAGACAGCAATACCCGGCAAACTCCCCCAATGAGTGTGCCGGGTATCGCCTTTTAGAGCCGCTGCGCGGCCAGATCGTGACGGCTACGTCGTTGCCTGCCTGCATGATGGGCAAACCACACGCTTCTGCAGGCATGCACGGCCAGGACGACGACGAACAGCGCAGCCACCAGAACAACGGCCGAAACGGCGACGACTATCACGCCGATGAGATGAACCAGCAGTACCCCGAAGATCACCACAGAGTGGGCGTCGATGAATTCCATGATCAATTTCTTGTGCCTGGAGTAGGGGCGGTCACGGAGTGCCGGTTGCGGGGCCGGAACCAACGAGCTGTTCCCGAAGGCGGACGGGTATGCCGTAGGTGGCGAATTGATCGTCCATGGCCTCTTGCACCGTCGCGTATCTCCCGTCCCGGACGTCAAAAGCGAGGAAATCCCAGCTGCGGACGGTGGACCACAACTGTGCAAAGTCGGTCAGGAAGCGGCCATCATTTTGGAGTCGGGCCAGGCTGTAGTTGACGTTGCCGCCGTCCAGCCC
>NZ_JBHVQI010000007.1:56082-142596 GCF_042886835.1 Paenarthrobacter sp. NPDC057981 | reverse complement strand
ATGCTGCTGCTCGGCAGGGATGGGCTTGATCGCCCGGACGGTGTCGTGGCGTTGGATATCGATGTTCGCCGGCGTGCATTCGCCCGCAGCGGGGCCGGGTGCAGGGGCGTCCGGTCCTGCACCGACGAGCTGTTCCCGAAGGCGGACGGGTATGCCGCTGGTGGCGAATTGATCGTCCATGGCCTCTTGCACCGTGGCGTATCTCCCGTCCCGGACGTCAAAAGCGAGGAATTCCCAGTTGCGGACGGTGGACCACAACTGTGCAAAGTCGGTCAGGAAGCGGCCATCATTTTGGAGTCGGGCCAGGCTGTAGTTGACGTTGCCGCCGTCCAGCCCGGCAGCTCTGACGCCTTCATCCGAGATGGCGTATGCAAGCCAGCCTTCGGCGCAGCCAAGGACAATGTAATGCTGCTGCTGCTCGGCAGGGATGGGCTTGATCGCCCGGACGGTGTCGTGGCGTTGGATATCGATGTTCGCCGGCGTGCATTCGCCCGCAGCGGGGCCAACGGGCACGGCCGCCGGTGGGGCGGCCGGCGGAGTGGTTTCCTGCGGGGCAGCAGCGATCGGAGGAGCAGCAGGGATCGGAGGGGCAGCAGGGATCGGAGGGGCAGCAACAGCAGGAGCGGGTACCACCTCCACCAGGACCGGGGCGCTCTCCCCCTCAGCGGCAGCCGGCACCGCGGCAGCCGGCGCCGCGGTACTGGGCTCAGGTGAAGGCAGTATCTGGTCAACAAGAGCCGCAGGCGACTCGGTGGTGGCGCCCAACGCCGCCTCGGATACTGCCTGTGTGGTTGAAGTACTGGCCTGCGGTGTTGCCTGTATGCAGGCTATGAGCGTCACTACCAGCGCAAGCGATGCAAAAGTGGCGGACTTGGCATGGCGCATTCGGTGGTACTTCATTGGTCTGGGTCCTTCCCCCGTGGAGCAACTGAGCAGAATGGCCTGCTCGTACATGTTGTTTCCGGGGCCGGACGAATAATTACACCGAAAGCAAAAAATAAGTTCTAGGCGTCAAACTCCTGCAATTCCGCTGTCATGTCGCCACCGGCGTCTCCGGTATTCACTGTGCCTTTGGGCTCAATGAGGAGTGCAGACACTTCTGACGCAGCCTTGGGGCAATGTTCCACACCACGGGGGACGACAAAAACATCACTGGGCCCTAGAACGACGTCCCTGTCGCGCAGTTGAATGGTGAGCTCACCGGAAATCACCATGAACAACTCATCGGTATCGGGATGAGTGTGCCAAACGAATTCACCCTGGAGCTTCACGAGCTTGATGTCGTAGTCGTTAATGCTGGTAAGCCGGTGCGGCTGCCAATGATCGGAGATCGAGGCAAGGGCGTCTATCACGTTGTGGACGTCAGTCATTTGCCCAATGTAGCAGCGGCGTATTGAAGAGCGGATTCTGCCGGGACCGCACCTACTCCACCGTCACCATCACCGACGGCCAGCCCGAGGCGCCATCCGGCACCGGATCGGCCCGCTTCTCCGTCTGTACTTCGCCGGTGCCGTCGGTGGCCCTGGCCTTGACGTAGTGGATGCCCGGCGTGGCGTCCCATTCAAAGGACCACTGACGCCACGTGATGGTGGACGCTTCGTCGGAGAGGGTTGCTTCCATCCATTCGCCGTCGTCGATCTGGACTTCCACCTTGGTGATGCCGCGCGTTTGCGCCCAAGCGGTGCCGCCCACGGCAACCTTCCCCGGGGGGAACTTCGCGAAGGATTTGGGCACATCCACCCGTGCCATGGTCTTGATGGGGCCGCGTTCGGACCAGCCGCGTTCAGTCCAGTATGCCTTGGCGTCCGCGAAGCGGGTGACCTCCAGCTCCACCACCCACTTGGTAGCTGAGACGAACCCGTACAGCCCGGGAACCACCATACGCACCGGGTAGCCGTGCTCCACCGGGAGGGGCTCACCGTTCATGCCGATTGCCAGCATGGCGTCGCGGTCATCCTGCAGGACTTCAAGCGGCGTAGAGGCGCTGAAGCCGTCGATGGACCTGGAGAGCACCATGTCGGCCCCCTCCTTTGGCTTGGCCTTGGCGAGGACTTCACGGATGGGCAGGCCCAGCCACTTGGCGTTGCCTGCCAGTTTTCCACCCACCGGGTTGGACACGCAGGTGAGGGTCACGTGCGATTCGATCAGCTCAGCATCCAGAAGGTCCTGGAAGTTCATGGTGACTTCCTGCTCAACCATGCCGTGGACCCTCAGCTCCCAGTCATTGAGGTTGATTTCGGGAACGCTGAGGGCCGTATCAATCCGGTAGAACTCGCTGTTCGGCGTCAACCAAGGGAAAACTCCCGCAACCGGGGACTGAACGCCCGCCGGCACGGGCGGCGCGGCCTTCATCGGTGACGGCAAGCGGAGCGCCTCCCTGGCCTGGGCAATATTGCTGCGCGCTGCGCTCAGCAGCCGCCCACCCGTGGCCGCGACTCCCGCGGCAACGGCAGTAATGCCGGCAGCAGCAAAAAAACGACGGCGGCTGCTACCAACAGTTCCGGCGCCGGCGCTCCCAAGGTGGTCGCCGGCGTCGGCCGCTTGATCGGCGGGAGCCTCCGGCCATGGTTTCAGCCCCCACAACGGCAGCATCAGGCGGCGCAGGACGAACAGGCCGGCAACGGTTCCCAGGATGGAGGGGATGGCGTTAAGGGGTCCCACGCCGGCACGGGTCAGGACACAGGCCACAATCACCGCACCCATGAAGAGCACGCCCAGCACGCCCAAAGCCCATTTGCGGTAGGCCACGATGCCCAGCACGCAGGCAAGCACGGCGATCGTCACACCCATCCCGACAAACAACGCTGCTTTGTCGTTGGTCCCGAACGTCGCGATCGCAAAGTCCTTCAGCCACGGCGGCGTGAAGTCGATAAACGTTGATCCCAAGGCAAACAACGGGGTTGCCCTGGCCGTGAAGAATGCACCGATCAGCTCCGCTACGGCGAGCACGACGCCCGCCGACACCACGCCTGCCAGCGCCGCCATGCTGTGGGTACCTCTGGTCCGGGTTCCAAGCTTTTCCATGCAACTGATTCGGAGCCGCCGGGGACGCGGATGGGTGGACCCCGCCCCCGCCACCTAACCGAGACTTGAACATCTGTTCATAATTTTCCTTGAACAGATGTTCAAGATGAACTACTCTGCTTCGTATGACCCAAGCCACATTTTCAGACTCCGCTGCCACGCTTTTCATCAACGGTTCCTGGGAGCCATCAGCGTCCGGCACGGTCCGCCACATCCACAACCCGGCCGACGGCGAGCTGGTCGCCACAGTGTCCGAGGCCGGCCCCGACGACGCCGAACGCGCCATCGCCGCAGCCCGCGCAGCCTTCGATTCCGGCGTATGGTCCTCCGTGCCGGCACCCGAGCGCGGCGCGTTCCTGCTCAAGGTTGCCGCCGAGCTGCGTGAACGCCGCGAGAAGTTCGCCCGCGCCGAATCCCTGGACACCGGCAAGCGCATTGTCGAAAGCCGGATCGACATCGACGACATCGCCGCCTGCTTCGAGTACTTCGGCAGGCTCGCAGGCCAGCAACCGGGCCGTGTCGTCGATGCCGGCAACCCCGACGTCGTCAGCCGGATCGTCTACGAACCCGTAGGCGTTTGCGGCCTCATCACGCCGTGGAACTACCCGCTGCTGCAGGCAGCCTGGAAGATCGCCCCCGCGCTGGCGGCAGGCTGCTCCTTCGTCCTCAAACCCGCCGAATTGACACCATCCACCGCCATCCTCGCCATGCAGCTGCTCAAGGATCTCGGCCTGCCCGACGGCGTCGCGAACCTTCTCACCGGTCCCGGCCGGAAGGTGGGCGCACCGCTGACGGAACATCCCGACGTCGACCTCGTCTCCTTCACCGGCGGCCTGGAAACCGGCAAGAGCATCGCGGCAGCCGCTGCCGCCACCGTCAAGAAGGTGGCGCTGGAACTGGGCGGCAAGAACCCTAACGTTATCTTCGCGGACGCCGACTTCGATGCCGCCGTCGACAACGCCCTCAACGGCGCCTTCCTCCACTCCGGCCAGGTCTGCTCGGCAGGCGCCCGGCTTGTGGTGGAGGAGTCCATCGCCGAACGCTTCGTTGACGAACTGGTCCGCCGCGCCGAAGCCATCCGACTGGGCGGTCCCTTCGACGAGGACGCCGAGACCGGCCCGCTCATCTCCGCAGAGCACCGCGCCAAGGTACACGAGTACGTCCAGCGCGGCATCGCCGAAGGCGCGCGGCTGCGGACCGGCGGTTCGGCACCTGAAGGCGGAAAGTACGACGCCGGCTTCTACTACCAGCCGACCATCCTGGACCGCGTCACCCGCGGAATGTCCGTGGTCACCGACGAGGCCTTCGGTCCGGTGGTGACGGTGGAAACGTTCAGCACCGAGGACGAAGCCGTGGCCATCGCCAACGACACCATCTACGGCCTGGCCGGAGCTGTCTGGACCCAGGACGCGGGCAAGGCACAGCGCGTAGCGGGCCGGCTCCGCCACGGCACCATCTGGATCAATGACTACCACCCCTACCTCCCGCAAGCGGAGTGGGGCGGGTTCGGCGCATCGGGAGTGGGCCGGGAGCTCGGCCCCACCGGACTGGCTGAGTACCAGGAAGCCAAGCACATCTACCAGAACACCAACCCCCAGGTCACTGGTTGGTTCGCTGACCACGGCAAGGAGAACTAGATGCACTTCGACAACATTGAGGACCTCGGCGAGCGCTCCTTCGACTACGTCGTCATCGGTGGCGGATCAGCCGGCGCCGCCGTGGCCGCCCGCTTGAGCGAGGATCCGGATGTCACGGTCGCGCTTGTTGAAGCAGGCCCGGACGACCGCAACCTGCCTGAAATCCTGCAGTTGGATCGCTGGATGGAACTGCTGGAATCCGGCTACGACTGGGACTACCCGATCGAACCGCAGGAAAACGGCAACTCCTTCATGCGCCACGCCCGCGCCAAGGTCATGGGCGGCTGCTCCAGCCACAACTCCTGCATTGCCTTTTGGGCTCCCCGCGAGGACCTGGACGAGTGGGAATCAAAGTACGGCGCAACAGGATGGAACGCCGATGCCGCGTGGCCGCTGTACAAGCGGCTGGAGACCAACGAGGACGCCGGCCCGGACGCTCCGCACCATGGCGACTCGGGTCCCGTGCACCTCATGAACGTGCCTCCGGCCGACCCCGCCGGCGTCGCACTGCTGGACGCCTGCGAACAGTCGGGCATCCCGCGGGCGAAGTTCAACACGGGCACCACGGTTGTCAACGGCGCAAACTTCTTCCAGATCAACCGCCGCGCGGACGGCACCCGATCCTCCAGCTCGGTGTCCTACATCCACCCCATCGTCGATCGCCCCAACTTCACGCTCCTGACGGGCCTGAGGGCCCGCCAACTGGTGTTCGACGCCGACAAGCGCTGCACCGGCGTCGACGTCGTCGATTCGGCGTTCGGCCGCACCCACCTCCTGTCCGCCCGCCACGAGGTCATCCTCTCCACCGGCGCCATCGATTCGCCGAAGCTGCTTATGCTTTCCGGCATCGGCCCGGCAGCGCACCTCGCGGAGCATGGCATCGAGGCACTTGTGGACTCCCCCGGCGTGGGTGAGAACCTGCAGGACCACCCTGAGGGTGTGGTGCAGTTCGAGGCGAAGCAGCCCATGGTCCAGTCCTCCACCCAGTGGTGGGAGATCGGCATCTTCACGCCCACCGAGGACGGCCTGGATCGCCCGGACCTGATGATGCACTACGGCTCGGTTCCCTTCGACATGAACACGCTCCGGCACGGCTACCCCACCACCGAGAACGGCTTCAGCCTCACCCCGAATGTCACGCACGCACGCTCCCGCGGCACCGTGCGCCTGCGCAGCCGGGACTTCCGAGACAAGCCCATGGTGGACCCGCGCTACTTCACGGATCCGGAGGGCCACGACATGCGCGTCATGGTGGCAGGCATCCGCAAAGCCCGCGAGATCGCCGCGCAGCCAGCAATGGCCGAGTGGACGGGCCGCGAGCTCTCCCCCGGCGTCGAGGCTCAGACCGACGAGGAATTGCGGGAGTACATCCGCAAGACCCACAACACGGTCTACCACCCGGTGGGAACAGTCAGGTTGGGAGCTTACGACGACGAGATGTCGCCTTTGGATCCGGAGTTGCGGGTCAGGGGAGTCACAGGCCTGCGGGTCGCCGATGCGTCCGTCATGCCGGAGCATGTCACGGTTAACCCGAACATCACCGTCATGATGATTGGTGAGCGTTGCGCCGACCTCATCCGCGCCAGCCGTACGGAAGAAACCACGACGGCGGATGCGGACTTCAGCTTGTCGCTTGCCTGAGTCGTAACACCGGAAACTTTGAACATTTGTTCATGCAAGCTCTTGAACGGCTGTTCAAACTGAACTAACCTGCTTTTTATGACCCACGCCACACCTACAGGGTGCTGGCCTGGCGGACCTGGCCCAGGCGCCGACTACATCGAGCGCCTGGCCAGCCACGCAACATCAACGGGGGAAACAGCCGGAGGCACACAGTGGTGCCCGGCCTTTTGATTCGACTGCGACCAATGGTGGCCGCAAGTCATCACCATTCGTGCATGTCTGAGTTAGGAGTTCGAATGTCAGAACCCAGCAAATCAGGACCCAGCAAGAGCGATACGAGCGGAATGGATGAGTTTGGCTATGCCCAGACCCTCGACCGCAGCATCGGTAAGTTTGCCAGCTTCGCAGCCGGCGTCAGCTACATCTCCATCCTCACCGGCGTTTTTCAACTGTTTTACTTCGGCTTCTCCACGGCCGGCCCTGCGTATGCGTGGTCCTGGCCCATTGTCTTTGTCGGCCAGCTGATGGTCGCGCTGTGTTTTGCGGAACTCGCAGGACGCTACCCAGTGGCCGGTTCGGTCTACAACTGGGCCAAGAGGCTCTCCACGGGAACGTGGGCATGGCTGGCGGGATGGCTGTTGCTGCTGTCCTCCATCATGGCCCTGGGCTCCGTGGCCTTGGCCCTCCAGATCACCCTGCCGCAGATTTGGAGCGGCTTCCAGATGGTTGGCGACGGAACAGGTCCGTACGACTTCGCCGTCAACGGCGTCATCCTGGCCAGCATCATGATCGCCATCTCCACACTCATCAACGCGTTCGGTGTGAAGCTCATGACCATGATCAACAGCGTGGGCGTGTTCGTGGAACTCGTTGCGGCGGTTCTGCTGATCGTCGCCCTCCTCTGGCACGCCGTACGCGGACCGGAAGTCCTCCTGGACACCGCCGGCTTCGGCGAAGGGCAACCTCTGGGCTTCTTCGGAGTGTTCCTCATCGCCGCCATGGCCTCCGGCTACGTCATGTATGGATTCGACACCGCGAGCTCCTTGGGCGAAGAAACAAAAGACCCCAAACGCACGGCACCCAAGGCGATCCTGCGCGCCGTGACGGCTTCCTTCCTACTGGGAGGGCTGCTCCTGCTGGGCGGAATCCTGGCTGCACCGGACCTGTCCGATCCCAAGATCGGAGCTGCCGACGGCGGCCTGCAGCACATTGTGCTCTCCGTGCTGGGTGGCCCCTTCGGCAAGGCCTTCCTGGTCTGCATCGTGGTGGCCGTCGTGGTCTGTACCCTGGCCGTCCACGCAGCAGCAATCCGAATGATGTTTGCCATGGCCAGGGACAACAACCTTCCCTTCAGCCGCCAGCTCAGCAAGGTGCATCCCACCCGGAAAACCCCCACGGTGGCCGCAATCGTCATCGGCGTCGTCGCTGTGATTCCGCTGATCGTCAACATCTCCCAGCCGGCAATCTTCACCATCCTGTCCAGCATTAGCATCGTGTTGATCTACCTCTCCTACCTGCTGGTCACGGTACCGATGCTGCGGCGCCGGTTCCTCAAGAAGTGGCCGCTGAAGGACGACGGGTCCGAAGCCGGATTCAGCCTTGGCAAGTGGGGCCTGCCCGTCAACATCCTTGCGGTCCTCTGGGGCGGAGCCATGACGCTGAACCTGGTGTGGCCGCGACCGGAGATCTACAACTCCGTCCCGCCCTTCGAGTGGTACCTGCAGTGGGGTGGCGTGATCTTTGTTGCCGCCGTCGTGGTGGGTGGAGCGCTCCTCTACCGCCTGCGCATCAGGCACAAGACAGGCGTACTCGCCGAACACGCCGCAGCACCTGCTCCGTCCGGCGCCGCGGAACCCACCGACCCCACCCCCTCGGAAGCAGGGCCGTCCGGATCCACCCTGTCTGCGGCCCGAATTTCCTAGCGAAGGCCCTTCGGGCACAGGCACAGTCATTGAGGGCATCCTCTCGCCAACTACCGGCGAGGGGATGCCCTCAGCCATTTAAGGAAAAGATCGGGCCGCACCGACAGTAAGGCACGGCAGAACCAGCGCCGCCCATCGCTCCCGTACAGGCTCGGGCTGGTCCAGGGGCGCTGCCGAAATGAGCATGTAAATATCACTGACACTGAGATCGGGACGGACCTGTCCGGCAGCTATGCCCATATCGATGAGCTCGGACAACGCCGCCGCCGCACGTGTTTCGTCAATGTCCGCGGCTGCGCCGAGGGCAGGAGCCGCAGATTTCGCGGCGGCATTCAGCGCAGAAATCCGAATGACCTCGCGCAGGAACGAGACCAAAACCGTCAAAGGAGATCCATCCCCTTCCTTGGCATGGTCACGGGCCGACTCAGCCTCAATAGTTATTTGCTCGACGTACTCAGCCAGCACGGCACCCACGAGATCTGTCTTCGTCGGAAAATGCCGGTACAAAGTACCGACGGCAACACCGGCAGTACCTGCGATAGCCTCCATCCCCACATCAGGTCCGTGTTCCGCGATTTCCGCCCGGGCGGCCTCAAGGATCCTTGCCCGGTTCCGGATCGCGTCGGCGCGCATGGGGCGCTGGTTAGTCACCAAAAAATTTCTCCTGCCACGACTTGCACGAAAGTGAATGCTGGTTCATTATTTAAGTGAACCGAGATTCATCTTACGGCAGGAGAACAGCCATGACCACCAAAACCGCGCTCGTCACCGGGGCATCCTCCGGCATCGGGGAAGCCACCGCCAGAAAACTCCAAGCCCTGGGTTTCACCGTTTACGGCGCTGCACGGCGCACCGATCGCCTCCAGGGCCTGGCCGCCGACGGCATCCGCACGCTGGCCATGGATGTCACCGATGACGCCTCCATGCGGGCCGGCATCGACCACATCATCGCCGACACCGGACGGATCGATATCCTGGTGAACAACGCCGGCTACGGCTCCTACGGAGCCTTGGAGGACGTCGACGTCGATGAAGGTCGCCGCCAGTTCGAGGTGAACGTTTTCGGAGCCATGCGACTGGCCCAGTTGGCCCTGCCCCACATGCGCGCCCAACGCTCGGGAACCATTGTGAACATCACGTCCATGGGCGGAAAGATCTACACGCCATTGGGCGGCTGGTACCACGGCACCAAATTCGCCCTCGAAGCACTGAGCGACTGCCTGCGGCTAGAGGTCAGGCCCTTCGGCATCGACGTCGTCGTCATCGAGCCCGGCGGCATCGCGACGGAGTGGGGCGGGATCGCGGCGGACTTCGTGGAAGAGACCTCAGGAAACGGCGCCTATTCCGCCCAGGCACACGCGGTTGCCAAGTCACTGAGGTCGGAGGCGAACGCCAACCGCAACTCTCCGCCGTCGATGGTCGCCGATGCCGTTGCCAAGGCAGTGACGGCTTCGAAGCCGAAGACAAGGTACGCCGTCGGGTTCGGAGCCAAGCCGCTCATCGCCGCCCGGGGGCTGCTGACCGACCGTCAATTCGATGCGGTCATCAGCCGGGCCGTCGGCGTGCCCACCCCTTAGACGAACGCCGACTTTCCCGTCACGGCGCGAGCCACGATCATCGAATTGATCTCATAGCTGCCCTCATACGTATACAGGATTTCGGCGTCCCCGAAGAGCTTGCCCATCTCGTAATCCGTGGTGATCCCGTTTCCACCCAGGAGGGAACGGCCCATCGCCACGGAGGAGCGCGCCAAGCGGGTGGTGGTGGCCTTGCACATGGCGGCCTGCACCATCTCGAGCTTGCCCGCCTGCTGGATACGCGCCAATTCAACCATCATCGACAAGGACGCGTTGGCGTTGCCCAGAATGTCGGCCAACTGCTGCTGCACCAGCTGGAACCGTGCGAGTTCCTTGCCGAACTGTTTGCGCTCCAAGGCGTAGGCCCGGGCAATATCAAAGGCGGCCAACTGAATGCCCGCAGCCTGCCAGCCAACCCACGCACGGGAATCCCGCAGGAGGTCGTTGGCGCGGGAGAACTCGGTTGCGCCGGGCAGCAAATTCGACGACGGAATGCGGACCTCGTCCAGCACGATGTCGGCATTTTGCATGATGCGCAGGCCGATCTTGTTCGAAATCTTCGTCGCGGAGTAGCCGGGACGGTCGGATTCCACGATGAAGCCCTTAATGTGGCCATCAGAGAGGTCACGCGCCCACACCAGGGCGAAGTCGGCAATCGTGGCGGCCCCGATCCAGCGCTTGGCACCGCTGATGACCCATTCGCCGCCGTCGCGCCGCGCCGTCGTCGAAAGTCCTCCGGCGATATCTGAACCATGGTCCGGTTCGGTCAGGGCAAAGGCTCCCAACTGGGTGAAGGCCTCCAAACCGGGGAGCCATTTTCCCTTCTGCTCCGGGGAGCCAAGCTCGTGGATCATGCCGACGATGAGTTCATTGTGGATACCCACCAAGGCCGAGAGCGAGACGTCGGCGCGGGCCACCTCGGTGTACATCAGGCCCTTGAACAGTTGGGAGGAACCGTCGGTTTGCAGCCCACCCAGCCCGTACCCGGCCATTTCCGCGAGCAAGCCGAAGGGGAATTCCTCCCGGTTCCAGTAGTCGATGCTGGCGGCGCGAATCCGTGTCTGCAGGAAGCCCCTGGTGCGGAGATACCGCTCGCGCTCACGCTCGGGCAGCAGATCAACCACGTGCATAAGGTCCGCCTCCGGGTAAGGAGGGAGGACGCGTTCCGACGCTGGACCGTTGGTAACGGTGGCGGCAGCTTTTTGATCGAGCATTAGACCCCTTCGTCATGTGCCGGGAGGCTCTTCCAAACCCTTGGATGTCCTAGTATATTGCAAGGTGATGTGGATCACTAGGCGGGATGTCGCAGCAACGATGCCAGGCAACCCGAAGGCGAAAGGCGGACTATGACAGTCACAGAGGACTTCCGTGCGGCCCGCGACCGGCTGCTGGAACTGCGCGAAGACTATGCAACGGCCCACGCTGAATTTCAATGGCCACGCTTCGAGGAGTTCAATTTCGCACTGGACTGGTTCGACCGGCTGGCAGCGGATCCAAGCCGGGGCGAGCAACCGGCCCTCGTGATCGTCGAACAAGACGGCAGCTCCACGCGGCGCACATTCAAGGAACTCTCTGAGCGGTCCTCCCAGCTCGCCACCTGGCTGCGGGAACAGGGCGTCCGACGCGGCGATCACATGATCATCATGCTCGGCAACCAGGTTGAGCTCTGGGAACTCATGCTGGCCGGCATCAAGCTTGGCATCGTCATGATCCCCACCACCACGCTCATGGGCGCCCGGGATTTGCAGGACCGGGTCGAACGCGGCGGTGCTGCCTGGGTGGCGGTCGGCAGCGCCAACATCGGCAAGTTTGCCGCCGTCGAGGGCAACTATCAACTGCTTGAGGTGGGTGCGGAACGCACCAATCCGGACGCCAAACAGTACGCGGATTCGTACGACGTAGGCACGGACTTCACGCCCGACGCCCCCACCCGCGCGGATGAGACGCTCCTGCTGTACTTCACCTCCGGCACCACCTCACGTGCCAAGCTGGTGGAACACACCCACACGTCCTATCCGGTGGGCCACTTGTCCACGATGTACTGGATCGGGCTCGAGCCGGGCGATGTGCACCTGAACGTCGCCTCCCCGGGCTGGGCCAAGCACGCGTGGTCCAACGTCTTCACGCCGTGGATCGCCGAGGCAACTGTCTTCATTTACAACTACGACCGCTTCGACGCAGCCGCCCTCATGGCACAGATGGGCCGCGAAGGCGTCACCAGCTTCTGCGCCCCGCCCACCGTGTGGCGCATGTTGATCCAGGCGGACCTAACGCAGCTCACCAACCCGCCGCGGAAGGTTGTCTCGGCGGGCGAGCCGCTGAACGCGGAGGTCATCGGCCAGGTGGAGGAAGCCTGGGGCGTGACCATACGGGATGGCTTCGGCCAGACCGAGTCCACGGTCCAGATCGCCAACACGCCCGCCCAGCCGGTGAAGATCGGCTCCATGGGGCGCCCCCTCCCCGGGTATGACGTCGTCCTGGTGGACCCGCTCACCGGTGAAGAAGCCGACGACGGCGAACTCTGCTTGCGCTTGGACCCCCGGCCCGTAGGACTCATGAAGAGCTACTTTGGGGACGAGGCGAAAACCGCCGATGCCTTCCGGAATGGCTACTACCACACAGGCGACATGGCCAGCCGGGATGCCGACGGCGTGATCACCTACGTCGGCCGGGATGACGACGTCTTCAAGTCCTCGGATTACCGCTTGTCGCCTTTCGAGCTCGAAAGCGTACTGATCGAGCACCCCGCAGTGGCGGAGGCCGCCGTCGTACCTTCGCCTGACGCGGTGAAGCTGTCGGTTCCGAAGGCATTTGTGGTGCTGGCCGCCGGCTACGAACCCGGCCCTGCCGTGGCCGAAGACATCCTCCGCTATTGCCGAGAGCACTTGGCACCCTTCAAGCGGATCCGGAGGCTCGAATTCGGTGAGCTTCCCAAGACGATTTCGGGCAAGATCCGGCGCGTCGAGCTCCGGGGATCTGAAGTCCAGCGGCATGGCGAGGGCCCGCTGCCTTCAGGTTTAGGCGTGGAATATACCGAAGAAGAGTTCCCGAATCTGAAAGACTAGCCACCCGACACGAAGGAGGCCCATGGGCACCCCACTCCCCCGCGATCCCATCGCCGACGCCCAACGCAACTGGGAGCGGCACGGCTGGGGTGATGTCGCGGCGCCCATGGCCGCCATCACGGCCATCATGCGCACACAGCAGATCCTGCTGGCCCGCATCGAAACGGTGCTCAAGCCCTTCGGCCTCACCTTCGCCCGGTACGAACTCCTGGCACTGCTGAGTTTCGCCCGCAGCGGCGCGCTGCCCATGAACAAAGCCAGTGCGCTTCTGCAGGTGCACCCTACCTCGGTGACCAACGCCGTCGACCGTCTGGAAAAGGCCGCGCTCGTTGCCCGCTCCCCGCACCCCACCGACGGCCGCACCACACTGATCGAACTCACCCCTGAGGGCCGCACCGTGGCAAAGAAGGCGACGGCGGCGCTAAACGCCGAGGTTTTCGGCAAGTCGGGCTTCAGGGACGACGACGTCGATCACCTTATCCGCGTACTGGGCGCCTTCCGGCGGGATGCCGGGGACTTCACGGAGGAGTGAGACGCTAAACGAGCGTTTTACGTTCTGGAGGGGCGGTGTCCGGGAAGGTGTGGGGCCTTTGACAGGTAGCTATGCCCGGTGGGGGTCCTGATTTCGAGAGTGTGGACGTCAGCATGTACAGCTTGGGTACTCCACCCCGGGTGTTCCTTGGTGTGGTTGCAGGCTTCGCACAGACCTGCACCGTTTGCGAGGTTGGTTTTCCCTCCGGAACGCCAAGGCACAATGTGGTCGATATGCCGGATGGGCGCATCGCAATACGGCGTCCGGCAGGTATGGTCCCGGATTTCGATGAAGCGTCGGAGTCGGCCGGTAAAAAGCCGGGCTTTGGAATCGGTGGCAAGAAGTTCCCCCGTGGCCGGCGCCGTGTAGAGCCGGCGAAGCCAGACATCGAACTCATCATTCTGGTTCGGAGCGGCTGGTTCTCCACCAACGACCTGTTCCCCACCAACGGCCGCTCTTGCCCATGCGGCAGGGACGATCCCGTAACCCCGAAGCCGCGCGGGTTCGCTATCGCCCTGGAACAGGGAACGATCCGTCATGACGAGGTCCAGGTTGATCCCCGTGTACCCGCCCGGTGTTCCGGTGACGCGTTCAACCAGCGTGTCAGCCATGATCTGACCGCGGGTGCGGACGCCAGACTCCACAGTCCCGGTGGAACGGGCCGAATCTGCAGCGCGGTTCAACGCGGCGTACACCGCGACTCCTTGGGCGACAGGTAGCAATGCGGTCAGGTAAGTCATCGTGTCCGGCGCCGGACGCAGGCTTACGGTCCGCTCGGAGGCAGCGCGACTGGCCCGTCCAACGACCGACCGCGGATCCCGACGGTACGCGGCAGCTTTGGCCGCCGCAATGACTGCCTTGTCACCTTTGCCTTCGAAGGTCCCGGTGTCCGGCGCGAGTTCCTCATCCACCGCGGCCCGATCCTCCACACTGAGGCAGGCTGTCTCCTTGACGAGCAGCGTGGCGCGCCATTCGTTCAGCTGGCCGGAGTTCAACGCTGCCAAGGTTCGCGGCATCTCCATGACCAGGGCTTTCGCCAAACCAAGCAGTCGCGATCCACGGTTAGGTGACTCCCGACGCGCCAACGCAACCTGTGCACCAACGCCCTTGCCACGCTCCGATGCGGGGATACCGGTTTCGGCTTGTTCGGCGCGCTGGGCAAGATCGAAAGCGACTGCAACCCGCGCCTGCAACCCGCAGATGGCCGACTTCATCTCCTCCAAGACACGCAGCTGATCGATGAGGTCCGCGCTGACGGTGCTGGCTGAACCACCGCTGTAGTGAACGGAATCCTTGGCAACTGGAGGGCGCCCAAGCGCCACTTCTGCGCCCGTTTGCCTCTCCTCGATTAGCTCCATGACCTAACTCTTGCAGCAAGCACCGACAATAAAACCTTGGTGATCGCGGGCTGACCGATCCGTGGTATCCGGGGCATCCACTGTTGCTTATCGATGACTACTCAGGTTGCAATCCAACTGACCGTACGGCCCTGTCTTTCGCTGCTACCACGGTCTAGACTGGCGTCCCTTTGAAACAAGCCTTCCGGATCTTCCTTCAAGCCACACCAGGAAGGCATGAGATACAGGACCAGATCTGCGAAGGTGACAAGGTTGACCGCCCATGGACGGCACGAAGGAGAACTCCCTGGCCCCCTCCCTGCCACCGGCGCCGATCTGAAGGAAACGGCCGTGGCCATCCACAGAATTGAAGGCGGAATGATCGTCGAGCATTGGTCGGACCGGGACGACCTGGGACTGATGCAGCAGCTGGGCGTCATCCACATGCCGGGAACCTAACCAAACCCCTCGGCGCTATCGGTGCTTGAACTCCGGCTGGCGTTTCTCGCTGAACGCGGCCATGCCTTCCCTCAGGTCCTCGGTGGCGAAGAGCGAGTGGAAGATCCGGACCCAGCTGTACCCGTGCACCCCGCCGGGCGTATCCTGAGACTCCATCGCCGCAATGGGGAGTGGAGCATGGCCAAGGATCCGGAACAACGCCGCAACGTACTTCTGCGCCGGCTGCTGTTGGCTGCGCTGGGCTCGTCCGCATGGATGATGTGGCCGGCGGGGTCGCCGGCCGCCGCGACGGATGTCGTTCCCGCTGTACCCCCGATGCCCGTTACAAAGCTCACCCAGCCTCTGCAGGCGCCCCCGGTCGCCCCGGGCTCCGACACTGTGGCTCCCGCTCCTGATCAGCTGCCCAACATTCCGGACGTGCCTGCAGTTCCGGCAGTCCCCGCGCCCCATCAGGCGCCGCTCGTTCCGCCCCTCCCTTCGGAGCCGCTCGTTCCGGCTCTCCCGGCAGTGGCTCTCCCGGAGGCGCCGCCCGAGGCCGTGCTTCCCGAACTTCCGGCGATGGAAGATGTCCCGGCCCTCCTGCCGGAGGTTTCAGCGCTTCCTGAGATACCAGCGCTCCCTGAGCTGCCCGCGCTGATCCCTGCCCCTCACATTCTGATCGACGGCGCTGTTTCACTGGCTGCGCCCCGGACCCTGGTGGACGCAGCAGTGCCGGCAAGCGAAGCTTTCCCGCCCCCCGCCGTCGTCCTCCAGCCGCAAACCGAGACGCGACAGTTCGCAGGCATCACGCTTCCCGCGCCCTTTTCCTTGCTTGACCCGGGTGTGGTTCCGCCCGCTGCAGTACCCGGGCCCGTGAACCCGAGTCCCGCGCCGCCCCTCCACCCACTGGTGACGCCGGCTGCCCCAGGCTCGTCAGAAGCCCGTGGCCTGAACACTTCCAACGCCGCGTCGTATGACGTCCCGGAAGTCCTTTCCAACCTACCGCCGCCACGGGATGGACCCGTGACGAACCAGGAGCGAAGACCAGCATTGCAACCTTCGTTCGATCCCGGATCCCGCCCTGACTGATTCGGTGGTCCCTGCAGTGGCAGGCACCACCACCGGCGACAACCGTCGCAGGCACTTCATCAGTCAGGAGGCACCCATGCTTCGCACGATCCAGTCCCCCGCCCGCAACAACGCAAAGGCATCCGCCAGTCACCGCATCGGCTTTTGGCCCGACTTCGTCGGGAACTGGCCGGACCCGATGAATGCGGGAAGGGGTCCCAGGGCCTGCTGAAGGCACGACGCCCAAGAAACATCAACGACGCCGGCCGGCCAGTCAACTGACTGCCCGGCCGGCGTCGTGCTGTCCGAAGTCCGCCGGTGGCTGCTAGGGTGCGGTTCTGAAACTCCAGGAGGAAATACGTGGGCTTTGCCGAAGAACTCAAGCACGACAGCATCAGCAACTGGGACGCAGCGATCAATCATCCGTTTGTGGATGGCCTGCTCGCCGGGACTCTTTCCGACGACGACCTGCGGCGCTACCTTGTGCAGGATTACCAGTTTTGCGACGCGTTCACTGCACTTCTGGGCCAGGCCGTGGCCTCCGCACCATCCTTGTCCTCACGCTTGGTGTTCGCACGGGTCCTGGGAGCCTTCGCATCGGATGAGAACAGCTATTTCCAGGACTGCTTCGATGAACTGGACGTTACGACGGCCGACCGGACCCAACCTGCGCTCGGAAGCGTGACCCGTGACTTCGATGCCCTCATGCGCGCCGCCCTGACCAGCCGCTCCTACCCGGACGTCGTCGCAGTCCTCCTGGTTGCCGAGTGGCTTTACGGAGACTGGGCAGCACGGGCCGGGGATCATGCCTCGTGGCCGGCCGCGCCGAAACACTCGGAATGGATCCGCCTCCACAACAATCCCGAATACAACGCCTGGGTGACATGGCTCCGGGAGGAGTTCAACGCCGTCGAACCCGAATCGCAGGAAATCCGCGCCCGCGTGACAGAGACGTTCCGCGAGGCGGTCCGGCTGGAACTGGCGTTCTTTGATGCCGTCCGGGACCCGTCGGCCATTCCGGCCTGAGGCGTGAAAACTACAAATCGCGGGAGTGTCTGTTGTGAGGTGTACTGACAGTACCTGTTAGAGGACCACACCCGGCCGTAGCCTAAAAGCCATGGCCAACACGAACGATGTCCGCGAGTTCCTCAAGAGCCCACGGTCACCGGAACGACAGTCACCCTGAGGACCGAATGAAAAAACTTCTCTTGCCCGGATCTGCGCTGCTCTGGGGCCTGCAGCTGGCCTTTCTGAGTCCTGCTCTGGCGCTGATTCTCGTCAACCTCTACGGTGCCACTACAGCTGACCTCGGATGGGTCCTCGGGATCTATAACGCAGGCGGGTTCCTCGCGGCGTTGCTGATACCGGCACGCGCCGACAAGACAAAGGACTACCTGGTACCAATGCTGGTGTGCGGCGGCCTGACCATACTGCTGGCGGGCGTCCTCTCGGCAGTTACGGCCCTGCCCATGGCAACCGTCGCCCTCGTGGTACTTGGAGGTCCCGCAGGGGTCGGCAGCACGTTGCTGTTTGCGCATCTCCGCCATTCCGGTGGCCGGCCAGCCGATGTCATCAATGCCCGCGCCATCGTTTCCGTGGCGTGGGTTGCCGGTCCCCCGCTGGCGACATTCATCATCGGATCGCTTGGCACCCGTGCCATCCTCTTGGCCGTCGCCGCGATTGCCATCTTGAACATCATCACCACAGCGCTCTTGATACGGCAACGCACAGCAACAAGCTCCAACGCTGACAAGGACCCTCAAACCACACCGCAGTCTTCCGCCCCGAAGGAAACACCGGTGGGGCTCCGGATGGTTGTACCAGTTACTTTCGCGTTCGTCCTCCTGCAGGCCACCAACGCCACGGCCATGACAATCATGACCCTCTTCGTTCCCCAAACCCTGGGGCTGGATGTCATCTGGGCAGGCATCGCACTGGGAGTCGCCGCAGCACTCGAGATCCCGGCTCTGCTGCTATGCGGCCGACTAAGCGAACGGTTTTCCGCGCTGGGTCTGATCACCACCAGCTGCATCGCCGGAATAGCCTACTTTTCAGCATTGATGCTGGTTACTGACCCCATCGGTCTCTTGGCCATCCAAATTTTAAATGCTTGGTCATTCGCAGGTATCGCCGGAATTGGCATGACTCTTTTTCAAGACATGATCCCCAGACCAGGGTTATCCACCGGGCTCTACATGAACACCAGAAGACTCGGGGCGATCGTTTCCGGACCGATTATCGCGATCGGGTCCATGACAATCTTGGGCCAACGAGGGATCTTCTTTGCCTGCGCCGCCCTCACGCTCTTAGGCATGGCACTGATTGTTGTAGCGAACCGTGCAAGCAAGAAGCTCGAGAAGCGTACCCCTGAGGAACTGACAGTGGGCTAGGCCCCAATGCCTCACCCTCGGCGTTACCGGTGCTTGAACTCCGGCTGGCGCTTCTCGCTGAACGCTGTCATGCCTTCCTTCTGGTCCTCTGTAGCGAAGAGCGAGTGGAAGATCCTGCGTTCAAACAGCACGCCCTGCGCCAGGCCGGTTTCGAAGGCCGCGTTGACGGCTTCCTTGGCCATCATCGCCACGGGCTTGGACTTGGAGGCAATAACTTCGGCGGCTTTGATGGCTTCGTCGATGACCTCTGCCGCGGGCACAACCCGGGAGACCAGACCGGCGCGCTCAGCCTCTTCGGCATCCATAAAACGGCCGGTGAGCACCATGTCCATGGCCTTGGATTTACCCACAGCCCGGGTGAGGCGCTGCGAGCCGCCCATGCCGGGGATGACGCCCAGGTTGATTTCTGGCTGGCCGAATTTTGCGTTGTCCCCGGCGATGATGAAGTCGGCCATCATCGCCAGCTCACACCCACCGCCCAGGGCAAATCCTGACACCGCGGCGATCACGGGGATCCGTAGACGGGTCAGGTCCTCCCAGTGCCGGAACCAGTCCGCCGCGTACATCTCCATGTAGCTGTTGGACGACATTTCCTTGATGTCCGCACCGGCCGCGAATGCCTTGGCAGAGCCGGTGATCACCACAGCCCCAACTTCCGGATCCGTATCCATGGCCCGCACGGCGTCAACGAGTTCATTCATCAGGGCAGTATTGAGCGCATTCAACGCCGACGGCCGGTCCAGGGTCACCAAGCCCACGCGCCCACGCCGTTCCACCTGAATGTTGTTGTACTGCTCCGTCATGTTCTCCCTCTCCACCAAGCTCGTCATCAGTTCAGTTCCAACCTCTCACAGCGATTTATCGCGGATGTCCGTGATGATGCCGGAGAAGTCCCGTCCGGCACCCTCGCCGGCGGCAAAAGCATCGTAGATCCTGGACGCCAACGGCCCCATCTCCGCAGCGACGCCCGTGCTCTCCAGCGCATTCACGGCCAACCGCAGGTCCTTGGCCATCAAGGCTCCGGCAAAGCCGGGCTGGTAGTCACGGTTCGCCGGACTGGTGGGGACCGGCCCGGGAACAGGACAGTTGGTGGTCAACGCCCAGCACTGGCCGGAAGCATTGGAGGCTACGTCGAACAGCGCTTGATGCGTCAGGCCCAGTTTCTCACCAAGCACGAAGGCCTCCGCAACAGCGATCATGGATACACCCAGGATCATGTTGTTGCAGACCTTCGCCGCCTGCCCGGCACCGTGGTCGCCGCAGTGGACAATCCGCTTGCCCATCAGTTCAAGGATCGGCTTGACGGTCTCGAAGTCTTCCGGCAGCGCCCCCACCATGAACGTGAGCGTCCCGGCTTCGGCTCCCACCACGCCGCCGGAAACAGGCGCGTCCACGGATCGGTGTCCGGCTTCCAACGCTATCTCCGCAGCTTGACGGGCCTCGTCCACATTGATCGTGGAGCAGTCAAGGAACAGGGTGTCCGGCTTGGCTACGGCGAGCAAGCCCGGCCCGTCCACGCCCCGGTACGCGTCCAGCACATGCTTGCCGCTGGGCAGCATGGTCAGCACGACGGCGGCCTCCGCGGCAGCCTCGTGCGCCGATGACGCCATCGGAATACCGTGCGCCTTAGCAGCCTCCACGGCGGCCGGAACCGGGTCATAGCCAATGACGTCGTGGCCCGCCTCGATCAGGTTGGCGGCCATGGGCCCACCCATATGGCCCAGGCCGAGGAAAGCGATGAGCCCCGTTGCCGATGCTGCGTTCTCTGTCATGTCGTCTCCTTCAACTCGACTGGACTGGACTTGATTGGACCGGATTTGCCGAAAGGCCCAGTTCGCGCCCGCCCAGCGGTGCAAAGTAGCCCTCGACGTCGGACGCCGTCACCTCGGCGAGAGTGGCGGGCTTCCACTGCGGGTTCCGGTCCTTATCCATCACCTGCGCACGGATCCCCTCACGGAAATCGGGCCCTGACAGGCATCGGAGCCCCACGCGGTACTCCTGGTCCAGCGCTTCCTCGAGGGACAGCCCCCGGACCCGCCGCAGGGACTCCAGTGCGACCTTGACCGAGGTCGGTGATTTCGCTTCAATCGTCTCTGCCGCCGCAACCGCTTCAGCCCCAGCGGAACGCAAACTCCGCACAATCTCTTCGGCGTCATTGCCCGCGTAGCAGTCGTCGATCCAGTCGCGCTGCACCGCCAGAGCCGAGTCCGGCGCGGCGTGGGCAAAGCGTCCGACGGCGGCCTCCGCCGTCGAGCTTTCCAGCGCTTCCGCCAGCGCGGGGAGGCTTTCGGACGGGAGGTAGTAATCCGCGAGCCCGAGGTAAAGGGCGTCCGCACCACCGAGGTGTGCGCCCGTCAGCGCGGCGTGGGTACCGGTCTCCCCGGGTGCGCGGGACAGCAACAGCGTGCCACCGACGTCGGGTACGAAACCGATGGTGGTTTCGGGCATCCCGCTGCGGGTCCGTTCGGTGACTACCCGGTGGGAACCGTGCGCGGAAATGCCGACGCCACCGCCGAGCACCAGGCCGTCCATGAAAGCGACGTAGGGCTTGGGATAGTTGGCGATCAGGGCATTGAGCCGGTACTCGTCCGCCCAGAAATCCGCGGTCTCCGAACCGGCGTGGAGCATGTCCTTGTAGATGGCCACGATGTCGCCACCAGCACAGAGGCCCCTGTCCCCGGCGCCGCGTACCAGCACGGTCTCCACGGACTCGTCGTCGGCCCAGGCAAGGAATTGATCGAGCATGGCTTGGACCATGCCGTGGTTCAGCGCATTAACCGCTTTGGGGCGGTTGAGCGTCACGATACCCAGGTGGCCGCGGCGCTCGAAAAGAACGTCTGCTGTGTCCAAAGCCCCCATCAGCTGCCCGCCGGCATCACGAAGCTTGCGCCCTGGCGGATGCCGGAGGGCCACCGCGAGGTGACGGTCTTGGTCTTGGTGTAGAAGCGGAAAGCATCGGCACCGTGCTGGTTGAGGTCACCGAAACCGGAGGCCTTCCAGCCGCCGAAGGTGTAATACGCGATCGGTACGGGAATCGGGACGTTGATGCCCACCATGCCCACTTCGACGCGGCTGGCGAAGTCGCGGGCGGAGTCGCCGTCGCGGGTGAAAATCGCGACGCCGTTGCCAAACTCGTGCTCGCTGCAGAGCCTGAGCGCTTCGTCGTAGTCGGCGGCACGCAGCACGCTGAGGACCGGTCCGAAGATCTCTTCCTTATAGATCTTCATGTCCTTGGTGACGTTGTCGAAGAGCGTGGGACCCACCCAGAAGCCGCCGTCGTAGCCGTCCACGGTCAGTCCGCGGCCGTCAGTCACCAGGGTTGCGCCTTCGTCCACGCCGGACTGGATGTAGCCCTCGATGCGCTCCTTCGCGGAGGCAGCCACCACGGGTCCGAAATCCGAGGCCTTGTCGAGACTGTGGCCGACTTTGAGTTCCTTGACTCGCTCTGTCAGCTTGGCCACCAAGGCGTCTGCGGTCTCCTGGCCCACCGGCACAGCCACTGAGATAGCCATGCAGCGTTCGCCTGCGGAACCGTACCCGGCACCAATCAGGGCGTCGGCGGCCATGTCCAGGTCGGCGTCGGGCATGATCACCATGTGGTTCTTGGCACCGCCAAAGCATTGCGCCCGCTTGCCGTGGGCCGCTGCGGTGGCGTAGATGTACTGGGCGATCGGAGTTGAACCGACGAAGCCGATCGCCTTGACGCGCGGGTCCTCCAGCAGGGCATCCACGGCTTCTTTGTCGCCATTGATGACGTTGAAGACGCCATTGGGCACGCCGGCTTCGCTGTAGAGCTCGGCGAGCCGAAGCGGGACAGAAGGGTCCCGTTCTGACGGCTTGAGGATGAAGGCGTTGCCGGCTGCGAGCGCGGGGCCGGACTTCCACAGTGGAATCATGGCCGGGAAGTTGAACGGGGTGATGCCCGCGACGACGCCCAGTGGCTGCCGCAGGGAATGAACGTCAATACCGGCGCCGGCGTTGTCCGAGAACTCGCCCTTGAGCAGGTGCGGGGCTCCTGCGGAGAACTCGACCACCTCAATGCCGCGCTGGATGTCACCCTTGGCATCGGCGAACGTCTTGCCGTGCTCCGAGGACAGGAGCTTGGCGAGCTCGTCCATGTTGTCGTTCACCAGGTCCACGAACTTGAGCAGGATCCTGGCTCGCCTTTGCGGGTTCATGGCGGCCCATTCGAGCTGCCCCTTCTCAGCATTGGCGACGGCGTTGCGGACCTCGTCCGCGCTGGCCAGCGGAAGCCGGGCCTGGACTTCTCCCGTGCAGGGATCGTAGACGTCGCTGAAGCGGCCGGAGGTACCCTCAACCCTCTGGCCGTCTACGTAGTGTGAAAGCTCGCGCACCATGGTGGAAATGCTCCTTTGCATCGTGAATGACTGACCTTCCCGGAGTGCTGGGAATCGGCGGGAACACGTAAGGAACTGTGATCCAGGTCATCTCTAGACCCGAATATACTCGGACTTCCTACTAATTTCCAGAGGGGTGTCAGTGAACCTCTTTCATCCCCTTGTACGCTTCCAATGCCTCGGCGCGCGTCGTCTTGAGGTCAACGATCTCCTCCGGGTAATCGGGGGTGCCGAACTCCGGAATCCAGTGGGCGATGTATTTCCCCTGCGGATCGAACTTCACGCGCTGGGCTTCCGGGTTGAAGATCCTGAAGAAGGGCGAGGCATCCGCGCCGGACCCGGCCACCCACTGCCAATTGGCGGGGTTCGACGCCGGATCAGCGTCCACGAGAGTGTCCCAGAACCATTGCTCCCCGAGTTGCCAATGGATGCCAAGGTTCTTTACGAGGAAACTGGCTGCAACCATGCGCACACGGTTGTGCATCCAACCTGAATGCCACAGTTGCCGCTGACCCGCGTCCACCATGGGGAACCCGGTGTTGCCCTTCTGCCAGGCACGGAGTTCGTCGGGGGCAGATTCGTGGCCCGGATGCTGGCCACGGCTCCCGTCGCCGCCGGGCCATGCCCACGGGAACCGGTCGAACTCCGGACGGAGGTTGGCTGTGGCCAAGTCGGGATTATGGAAGTACTGGTGCCAGCAAAACTCCCGCCACCCCAACTCGGACGCGAATATCGAGACGCTTTCAGACCGTTTGGACCCCAACGCATGCCATACCTCGAACGGGCTCAGCTCTCCCCACCGAAGATATGGAGACAGCCGGCTGCTGCCCTCGGTGTCCGGCCGGTTCCTGCCCTCGCTGTAATTGGACAGTCCGTCCGACACGAACTTCGCCAGCACCTTGTGGCCTGCCGCTGCGCCCGGAGTCCAGCTCTCCGCCAATCCCCCGGACCAGTCCGGCTTGCTGGGCAGCAGATCCCAGGAGGCCAGCTCATCGTAGGCCGGCAGCTTGCCGGTGAAGCCATGCCCCTTTTCCGGCACGGCCAGAGGTTCGCGAAATTCCTGCGCTGATACCGCCCGCCAGAAGGGCGTGAACACCTTGTACTGGCCGCCGGTCTTGGTGGTGACTTCCCAGGGTTCGTGCAGCAGGGACGCCTGGTAACTGGCAACGTGCAAACCGGCCTCGCCCGCCCAGGCCTTGATCCCGGCGTCGACCGTCCGTTCAGCCGCACCGTACCGCCGGTTCCAGTACAGCGCGCCGGCACCGAGCGTCGTCGTGGTCTTCCGGACAACGGACCCGGCATCACCGCGGCGCAGCAGCAGGGGGATGCCGAGCGCGGCGAGGTCCTCGCGCAGCGCGGCCAACGAATGGTGCAGCCACCAGCGGGAAGCTCCGCCGTGGGGGCGGATCCCGGGCGATTCCTCGTCCAGGACGTATAAGGCAACGGCGGCGCCGTCGTCCACCGCGGCACGCAAGGCAGGGTTGTCGGCGACCCTCAGATCATCCCGGAACCACACAATGGACGGCTTCACGTAACCCCTCTCAGACGACAACCCCCGAAAACAGGAACAGCCCATGCCCCTCTTCGAATCCTAGGGGCATGGGCTGAAAAGCTGTTATTGGCAGAGCCGGATCAACGAGCACTTGGGTCAAGCGATGGCTGCGACTGATTCCTCGTCATCGCCCAAGGCTACCGAGCCCGTGGCGTTGGTGGATCCAGTCCACATCGGGACGTTGTTGACAACGTAGTCCCTGGCGGCCGGACCCACCATGGCCATACCGGGATAGATCCGCTGGCCGTTTTCCTTGCTGGGTTTCAGTCCGTGCAAGGTCAGTGCAGTTTTAAAAGCAGAATCGGGGACTGGGACTTTGCGGCCAAGAACGCACCAACTGATGTACAGGCCATAGAGAGTGTCAAAGTCCAGGCCCTTCTCAGTATCGTCCTCAAACACCACGGAGTCACGCAGAAAAGAGCTGATTTGGGTGTCGGTCATTTTTTGGGGCCTCTTCTTACAGAAGTTAGGGCCGCCGGGCTGCATCAGCGAATGTCCTATTTACTCACTATAGTCCCCTTTGGGGCCACCGGAAGCGAAACCAAGGTTAACTTCCAACGCAGGCGGTTGCGCATGCGCGGGTATGGCGTCCGTATCCCCGCGGGCGTACCGTCGTATCAATCCCCACAAGTGGACGGACGCCGGCCGTCCGGCACGGCTCAGGCTCACGGATAAGGAGCATCACGTGGCTGGATGGAATGCTGACACAGCAGCCGGCCCCCTCGGCTCAGGCACGGTGACTTTGGTTGAAGGCTCATCCTTCTGTATTTCCGCCGCAAACGGGGATATTCATTCCGATGTACCCCACGGTGTCTTCCACCTCGACACCCGGATCCTGTCCACCTGGGAACTCACCGTAAATGGACAAGTCATCGAACCCCTGGCAGCAGAAACCAGGGAGCCCTACCGCGCCTTCTTTGTGGGCCGGGTACCCCGCCCCGACGGCCATGCGGACAGCCCTTTACTGGTGGAGAGGCTGCGGGAAGTGGGAAATGGGATCCGCGAAGAAATTACCGTGCGAAATTACTCGAACCAAATGGCTCAATGCCGCATACTGCTCTCCGCAGACTCGGATTTTGCCGACCTTTTTGAAGTCAAGGAAGCCCGGATTACGCGTCAATGGACCGAAACGCACCTGCCCGACGGCGACTCCATCGAAATCCGGGGAAAATGGGAGGACATCCGGAAAAGCGTTGTCATTCGTGCCGATGGGGCCGGGGCCGGGGCAAAAGCATTGGGTTTCACGGCGAAAATTCCTCCCTACGGGAGCTGGAGTACCCGCGCCAGCGTCGTTCCGAAACCGCAGGGCACCGGAGCGGGGGCCACGTTTACCCACCAGGACCAGGGCGGCCTCTCGCCCAGCGACCAGCGACGGCAGGACTGGGTAGCCCGGATCCCTGCTGTTCAGCTCAGCAACCGGTCGATCGAAGACACCTTGCGCCGCAGTTACGAGGACCTGGGTGCGCTCCGCATCCAAGACCCGGACCATCCCGAGCGAGTGGTTGTAGCCGCAGGTGCGCCGTGGTTCATGACGTTGTTCGGCCGCGATTCCCTGTGGGCCTCGGAAATGGCACTGCCTGTGGACCCTTCCCTGGCCTTGGGCACCTTGCGCACCTTGGCCGATCGCCAGGGCACCGTGGTGGATGAGGCCACTGAAGAAGAACCCGGCAAGATCCTGCACGAAGTCCGGCTCGGGGTCTCCGGAGGCCTGGCCTTGGGCGGCAAGTCAGCATATTACGGCAGCGTGGACGCCACACCGCTGTTTGTAGTGGTCCTGGGCTCGGTCAGTCGTTGGGGCTTCGGCAAGGACGCCATCGCATCCCTCCTTCCCCACGCCGACCGCGCCCTGCAGTGGATCCAGGACTACGGGGACCGCGACGGCGACGGTTTTGTGGAATACGGCCGGCCCAACGAACACGGGCTCATCAACCAAGGCTGGAAGGACTCCTGGGACGGCATCAACTTCGCGGACGGCACGCTTGCCCAGCCACCGCTGGCGCTCTGCGAGGTCCAGGCCTACGTGCACGGCGCCTATGTGGCGCGCGCCTGGATGGCATACGACGACGGCGACCTCGCCTTGGCGGAAAGCCTGCGCCAACGCGCGGAAGACCTGAAAACGAAGTTCAACGAGCAGTTCTGGTTGCCGGACAAGGGCTACTACGCCGTGGCCCTTGACCGCGACAAAAGACCAGTGGACGCGTGTGCCTCCAACATGGGCCACTGCCTGTGGTTTGGGTTGATCGACGAGGACAAGGCGCCTGCAGTGGTGGAGCGGCTGATGTCCCCCGAAATGTTCAGCGGCTGGGGCGTCCGCACCCTTGCCAAGGACATGGGCGCCTACAACCCCGCCAGCTACCACAACGGATCGGTATGGCCGCACGACAACGCCCTGATAGTTTCCGGGCTGCTGCGGTACGGCTTCGTGGAGGAAGCACAGCGGATTGCCACGGCGATGCTTGAAGCAGCAGAGATCTCAGGCGACCGCTTACCGGAGCTCTTCTGCGGCTTTGACCGCTCACAGTTCCGCGAGCCAGTCCCCTATCCCACGGCCTGTTCGCCCCAGGCATGGGCTGCCACCACACCCATCCACCTGGTCATGAGCCTGATGCGCTATGACACCCATATCTCCCTGGGCGGCATCTGGCTTGATCCCGTGCTGCCGGCGTCGTTCGGGGACCTGCACATCCGCAACGCGCCCATGGGCAGTGCCCGGATCACGATTGACGCCTCCGGCACCGAAGCCTCAGTGCAGGGCATCCCCGACGGCTTGACTGTCCACCACGGGCAACGTCCGTGGATGTCGGAGTTGGTTGAGCGGGCGCATCACAGCAAGGAGCCCGGGAAAACGCCCTGATGAGGACGCTTTCCCGGGCCATCTGGCGTTGGGAGCCCGCAGTTGAGTCGGGAGCCGGCAGTTACTGGATGGCGGCCTTGAGTTCCTTTGCTGCCAGTTCGGGATCCGAAGCACCGTAAATTGCGCTGCCTGCCACAGCTACATCAGCCCCGGCCAACTGCACCGCGGAAATGGTGGATGCGTTGACGCCGCCCGCAACGGAGAACGGCACGCGGGCCTCTTCCCCGGCGTTGAGGAGTCCGCGGAGGTCGTAACCCGGCTGTGCCTGCTCATCCAGGCCCGCGTGGAATTCGATGAACTTGGCACCCAGGGCCCTGGCTTCCTTGGCGCGGGAGACCTTGTCGGACACGCCGATCAGATCCACCACGATGCCCTTGTTGTGGGCCTGTGCGGCCTTGATGGCACCGGCGATCGTGGAGTCATCCGCAGTTCCCAGGACAGACACCAGATCGGCGCCGGCCTTGAAGGCTATGTCCGCTTCGAGTTCGCCGGCGTCCATGGTCTTCATGTCTGCGAACACAATCTTGCCGGGGTGGGCTTCCTTGATGGCAGTGACGGCGGCAAGACCCTCAGCCTTGATCAGGGGCGTACCCAGCTCGATGATGTCCACGTGCTCGGCTACCTTGCCGGCGAGTTCCAAGGCATCGTCGATGGTGAGGAGATCCAGTGCAACCTGCAGTTTCATGGTGTTCTACTTTCTTTTTTGGGGTGGTCTGTTTCTTGCTGTGGTCTTTGGTGCAGGGGAAAAGATCGCGGCGCCTACTCGAGGTTGGCGTGCCGCAACCAAAGCTTCTCGGCCGGTTCGGCTGTGGCTTCCCACAGCGTCTGGAAAACCGACTCGGTCACCAGGAAAAGGGATTGTTCAAAGAGGCTGCCGGAGTATTGGCGGGAGACAGCGGAACCGTGATCTGTCTTCTGCGCCGCCGGAATGACCACCAGCGCGTCGGCCAGGCCCGCCAGGGCGGACGAAGGGTTGGTGGTCACCGCAGCAACCCCTGCCCCGGCGGCGAGTGCTGTTTCGGCTGCCTTGACCACGCCGGACGTGGCCCCTGAACCCGAGGCCACCACAAGCACGTCGCCCTCAGTAATGGCCGGTGTTGTGGTGTCGCCGGCCACGTGGACCGTCAGACCCAGGTGCATCAGCCGCATCGCCGCCATGCGGAGCACAAGCCCGCTCCGGCCGGCTCCTGCCAGGAAGACCCGTTCCGCCCCTGCGACTTTGTCTGCAAGGCGTGAGAGCTGTCCGTAGTCCAGACCGGAAGCGACCCGGGCAAGCTCGTCGAGGATCATGGAAGCGTTGTCAGCAACGCTTTCGCTTGAGGTGGTGGCTGGTTCTGCGATGACGTGCAACTCTCACTCCTTTGCGGTAGGTGGTTCGGGCCTCTGCGGCATACAGCAATTCTTCCGACCGGGAAGGGTGGGTGTAACGCCGAAAAAGAACAGTCTTCACCATCCTTTTGGGTAGGCGGCGGTGGTGTTTTCCCCGTAGGGTTGGATGCATGTCGCTGCCCTCCGCCATCCCTTGGCAACTTCTGGACGCCATCGCGGACCTCTCCCAAGCACCACTGTCACGAATAGCCGACAGCCTGCGGACTGCTCTTTCGCCATACGCCAGCACCAGCGCACTGGTGATCTTCACCGAAGACTGCACGGGCCGGCCTCAAAAGAAGGCCGGCGCCGAAGAAATCGTCAGCAGGGTCTCCATCCCCGAAATGGACGATGTCCGGGCGGTCATGGACGGGAAAGGGCCGTGGCGCTCCCGCGCCGTGATCGCGGGACGGGACCGCGACATCCTGGCCCTCGCCTACCCGCCCAGCAACGCCCTCCTGGTTTTGACTGATCCAGTTCTGGCAGAGGACAACGAAGCGCTGCGGGTCCTCACCTACCTTTGGGAACTCACAGCGGCCCGCATCCAGGAGAAGGTCAGTGACGCACCGCCGTCGTATCTTTTGGAGTCCCGGGCCGCGTCAGCGGAACGGATCCGCGTGACGGCGGAACTGGTGGACCAACACTCCACCACCCTCGAAACAGTACTGGCAGCATTGCGTTCCAACTCCATGGATGACCATGCTGCCCGGACGTTCGTGACGGACCTGACTGTCAAGGCGCTGATCAGCCTCCGGACCCTGAACGACCGTACAAGCGACCTGGTGGAAGAACCTGTGAGCTCAGCGTTCGAAAGGCTTCGTGAGGACCTCCGCCCGCTGATGCACTTCAGCAACATCGATATCCAGTTCATTGAGCCGCCAGCCAACGGACGGGCCCTCCCGGGAGAAGTGGCCCACGCAGCCAGGGCCGTGGTGCGCGGCCTGGTCCTGGCGATCGCCGAGCAACCGGACGTGCACCGGGTCCGGGCCCAATGGGACTGCGACGGGGAGAACCTGCTGATCAATGTCCGGGACGACGGGCGGGGCGAGCTGTCGCCCGATGCCACCAACATGGAGCGGCTCCGCCAGAAGGTGCAGGCGCTCAACGGCAGGATGAGCGTGGACGTCATGCAAGGGTGGGGAGCCGACATCTCCGTGTCATTGCCGCTGGATCCACCATCTGCGCCTGCAGGGGACGTTGCGGCGTGGGGTCTGGCCTCAAGGGAACTGGAAGTCCTGCAGTCCCTGGCGGCAGGGCAGCGCAACCGTGCCATCGCCGCGGAACTGAACATCAGCGAAAACACCGTGAAATTCCATCTCCGGAACCTCTTCCGAAAGCTGGATGTCCGGTCCCGCACGGAGGCCATTGCGCTGGCCCACAGCGCGGGCCTCCGCTAAGCCGACCGAACAGCAGAAGAGCGCGTTTTGAGGAATCAAAACGCGCTCTTCTGCTACTTGGTTGGGTGGGGTTAGGCGTCGATCACCATGTCCGTGGTTGCCGTGGAGCAGCACGGCAGGAACTTGCCGGCGTCGATTTCCCTTTTCCGGATACCACCCTGGTGGTTCATCTCAACCTCGCCTGACAGCTTGACCACCTTGCAGGAACCGCACATTCCTTCCTTGCAATTGGCACCGATCCGGACGCCGGCCCGCTGGGCCACCTCCAGGATGTGCTCGCTGGGGTCGATCCGCACGTTGACGCCGGTGCGCAGGAAGGACAGGGTGAGGCTACCGGTTCCCACGGTGTCGAAACTCGAGGCATCAGGAGTTGCGGCCTCTGGCTCCGGCGAGGCAACCGGACCGGCGTCGGCAGCGGAACCTGACGGTTCGGCGTCGAGCGCTTCGAGCGGCAGTCCTGTGGCTTCCAAGGTTCCGTCGGCGTCGTAGCCGGGCTCGTACAGCCCGAAGGCCGCGGGCTGGCTTTCGAAGTAGTCCTCGGCCGAATCGGCAATCTCTTCAGCGATTTCTTCGGCAATGTCGGCGGCCAGGGCCACCTCGGCCGCGTATTCGAGGAGAGTCTGGCGGTCACCCGAGAAGAACTCCATGTAGATCGAGGTGTCGTCCACCCCTACCTTCTTCAGGAGCTCGGTGGCCGTATTCAGATATCCCTCGGGACCGCAGGCATATACCTGGCGTCCGTTGGCGTCCGGCGCCACTTCATCGATCATGGCCGCGGTCAGACGGCCGCTGAGACCTTCCCAGCCTTCGGGCTTGTTGCGGTCACCCAGGGAGTAGAACACCCGGATGCGCGAATCCACGGAGGCGATGTAGGCCAGCTCGCGGTGGAAGGCGAAGCCGCCTGCCTCCGCCCCGTGGTAGAGGACTACGACGTCGGCGTGCCCGGGCAGTGAGTGGATGGTCCGCACCATGGACATGATGGGCGTGATGCCCGCGCCGGCAGCCAGCAGGAGGTACCGCGCGCGCCGGTCGGCGTCGGGCAGGTGGAATGCTCCCACCGGACCGAGCATCTCCAGGACCGTACCGGGCTTGACGTTTTCATGCACCCAAGGCGACACCAGGCCGCCGGCGTCGCGCTTGACGCTGATGCTGAAGGTCCAGGGTTCAGTGGGTGAACTGGACAGCGAATAGCTGCGGTCCACCGGATCCTGGTCCTCGCCGTTCACGGGGAAGGCGATGTTGACATACTGCCCTGCACGGAAGGCAAGGGGTGCGCCGTCGCAGCGGCGGAAGACGAACGTCATCAGCCCGCCTGCTTCGGGCACGGTCTCCACGCACTCGGCCATGAACTCCTGCGGGTGCCATGGCCCCAGGGCGCGGGCAGCGCGGGCGGGTGCCTCGGTGCTGCCCATGACACGGTTCCATGGCATCTCAAGGCCGCGGATCCGCTGTGGCTCCTGGATGGCCGTTTCAGTGAGGAGTTCAATCATGCCAAGTGCTCCTGCACGCGCTGCACGTACCAGTTGATGAAGGCTTCAACCTGGTATTCGCTCTTCATGTAGGGGCCGGGCTCGTAGGCGGGGCTTCCTGCACCGGTCTGGCACAGTTCGACGAATGCCTTGTCCTGGATGTTGGTCTGCTTCCAGGTGTAGGTGAGCTTGTCGAGGTCGTAGTCCACGCCTTCAACCGCGTCATCGGCAACGAGCCAGGTGGTGCGGACCAGGGACTGGTGTTCGTTGATGGGGAAAACGCCGAACGTGATGACGTGGTCACCCAGGAAGTGGAACCAGCTGTTGGGCTGCAGGTGCATGGAGCACCGACCAAGGCGGAAGTCGGGCAGGTCGCCGAGCAGCTTCTTGGAGAGCCTGCGCCCATCAGGGGAGAAGGATTCGCCTTCGCCGTCCAGGGATTCGCGCGAAATGCGGATACCTGCAATACGGGTGTCCAGCTCTTCGACTACCTCGTAGGGCAGTCCGTAACGGCGGCAGCGCTCTTCCAGGGAGGACTGGGCTTCCTTGTTGCGGTCCCATACCTCTTCAAGGTGGGTCGGGATCAGTCCCTCAGTCAGGCCCCAGGTGGGGAAAAGGGAACAGGCGAGCTCCGGGTGTCCGTCGCAGTGGTAGCACTCACGGTTGTTCTCCATGACGAGCTTCCAGTTGCCCTCTTCGATGATGTTCTGCTGGTAGGCAATCTTCGTCTTGGCGAGATCGTGGGGTGCCAGGTAGGGCTCGAAGATCTTGGAGGTCTCGTCGAAATCCGCGGGCGGCTCATTCGCGATGCAAACGAAGATGAGGCCGGCAACCTCACGGCTGTGGGCACGCTTGAGGGCGAAGCAGTTCTTGTCGAACTTGGCCTCTCCGGGGGCGGAGGCGTGGATCAGGTTGCCCTCCGGCGAGTAGGTCCAGGAGTGGTAGCCACAAACCAGGTTTCCGGTGGAACCGGCAGCTTCGGTAAGGACGCGTGCACCGCGGTGGCGGCATACGTTGTGCAGAACGTTGACTTCGCCGTCGTCGTTGCGGAGGACGATCAGCGAGTACGGCCCGTAATCCACCGTGATGTAGTCGCCCGGCTCCGGCAGTTCGGCGACGCTACCGGCAAAAATCCAGTGCTGGCCGAAGATGGCTTCCATGTCGATCTTGAAGATCGTGGGATCGGTGTAGAAAGGGGCGTCGAGGGAGTAGCCGGCGCGCCGGAACTCGAACAGTGCGCTGATCTCGGCCAGCTGCTCCGCAGGCAATGTCGAGGCGAGTTTTCCGCGTGAATTCAGGGGCGCGTTCACTTGAGCAGTCATGGGTTTCCTCCCGGGAGGCTGGGTAAATGTCTGATTCTTGGGGACCGCGGATGCATCATCGCAAGCGGCGTTATCGAAGTCTTCGTAGTAAGAGATTAGGGACGATTGAACTGCAACAAAAGCGCAATATTTAGGAGATAACCCTGCACATTAGGTGCATGATGTTCTCATGATCGATCAGAGGCTTATTACCCTCCGCGTGTTCGCCCGCTGCGGCACTGTCGGGGCCACAGCCGAACTCACGGGATATTCCCCTTCCGCCGTCTCCGCGCAGCTTCGTGAACTCCAGCGCGTGCTGGGAATGCAGCTGCTCACCAAGGACGGCCGGGGCGTGCGGCTGACTGCCACGGGACGCTTTCTGGTCAACGGTTCAGACAGCCTGATCGCCGAATGGGAGAGCCTGCGCGCAGCGGCCATGGAAGCCGGCGACCAGGTGCAGTCGCACTTCGGCCTGGGTGGATTCTCGACGGCGGCGGCACAGCTGCTCGCGCCCCTCGCCGCTACGCTGCGCTCCAGCCGCCCCCTTCTGGAGGTGCAGGTTCTGGAGGCAAATCCATCACGGTGCTTCGACTTGCTGGTGGCAGAGCGCATCGACCTCGCCGTCATAGTTGCCATGCAGTCCGACACATACGGCGAAGACGACCCCCGGTTCGAACAAACCGTCCTGCTCGACGACCCTTTGGACGTCATCATTCCCGGCGACCACCCCTTGGCAGCGCGCCAAACCGTGACGCTTGAAGAGTTGGCATCGGAGCCCTGGATCACGGAGGCCGCAGGGTCCACCTACCACTCACTGTTCACCGCGGCCTTCACCGCCGTCGGCGTCACACCCCGGATCGCGCATGAGGCCGTTGAGTGGGAAACCCAGATCGCCTTCGTGGGGGCAGGGCTCGGCGTCGGCCTGCTGCCGCGGTTGGCGCCGCTGCACAACGCCGAAAATGTGGTCCGGTTGCGCATAACCGGCAAAGGAAAACCGGCCCGCCGTATCGTGGCGGCCGTACGCAGGGGCAGCATCGCTTCGCCCCTTATCAAGGAGTCATTGGAAATCCTGCAGAAGAGGGCCCAACGCATCCTCACTGCCAGGCCGGAGGACGAGGCCTGAGTTTGGCACGTGCGCGGGGCTACGCCCACACCTCGTACCCCGTGGACTGATCGAAAAGCTTCCGCCGGTCCGCCCCGTGAGCCGCGATCCAGAGGACGGAGTCATCGGCCGCCGCCTGCTCCACCACCCCGGTCATGACGCGATCGCCCTTCAACCACACTTCGACCACGTGGCCCGTCAACTGGGCCCAGTCCTTGCGCAAGGCCCGTCCCTCTACGGTCCTGGCCGGCTTTGTCTGTCCGAGCACGGCTACCACCCGCGCTCTGCGAGGCGGTGGGGTTCGGGGATTTCGTCGACGTTGATGCCGACCATGGCTTCGCCCAGGCCGCGGGAGACCTTGGCGATCACGTCAGGATCGTCGTAGTAGGCAGTGGCCTTGACGACGGCGGCCGCACGCTCTGCGGGGTTGCCGGACTTGAAGATACCGGAACCGACGAACACACCATCAGCGCCGAGCTGCATCATCATCGCAGCATCAGCCGGAGTCGCGATGCCACCAGCGGTGAACAACACCACCGGAAGCTTGCCCGTGGCAGCAACTTCCTTCACCAACTCGTACGGGGCCTGCAACTCCTTGGCCGCAACATACAGCTCGTCCTCGGGAAGAGCCGAAAGCTTCGCGATCTCAGCACGGATCTTACGCATGTGACCGGTCGCGTTGGACACATCCCCGGTACCGGCTTCGCCCTTGGAACGGATCATCGCAGCACCTTCGTTGATGCGGCGCAGCGCCTCACCCAGGTTGGTGGCACCACAAACGAACGGAACAGTGAAGTTCCACTTGTCGATGTGGTTGATGTAATCCGCCGGGGTCAACACCTCGGACTCATCGATGTAGTCCACACCCAACGACTGCAGGACCTGGGCCTCGACAAAGTGGCCGATACGGGCCTTGGCCATCACCGGAATGGACACCGCGGCAATGATCTGATCGATCATGTCGGGATCGGACATGCGGGACACGCCACCCTGGGCGCGGATATCAGCCGGAACACGCTCCAGCGCCATGACAGCCACGGCACCGGCGTCCTCGGCGATGCGGGCCTGCTCGACGTTAACGACGTCCATGATGACGCCGCCCTTGAGCATCTCCGCCATGCCCCGCTTCACACGGCTGCTGCCCGTGAGCGGAATGTGTTCGAAAAGAGGGTGTCGTGTAGTCACGTGATACTCCGGAGACTTGGGGGTGATCGCATCAAAATCGCCGGATCGGACGCAGGCATGCTGCCAGAGAAGCCCTGATATCCGGGTGATATATTAGTGAGGTCAAGTATGCAATCGCCCCGCGCCGGCGTCAACCACCCCAGCTCTGCGATCCTGCGGCTTCTGGCGGCAGGTGTAATACCTAGGCCGCGAACAGCGCCTGACGAACCGCCTGCTCGAATCCACTGACGTGAACCCGGGCAAGCTCCGCAGCCTCTTCTTCATTGCCGTCGATGACTGCACGCAGCAGGTCCAAGTGCTCGCGCACATGGTGTTCCAGGTTCGGCAAGCGATCCAGCACCATGCACCAGATACGCGTAGCCAGGTTGTCGTAGCGAATCAGAACGTCCTCCAGATGCGGATTTGCGGCCGCGGCGTAGATACCCTGATGGACGCTTGCATCGAGGCGCAACGTCTCAACAACCGAGGCCGCGTTGACATCGAAGCCCTCAACAGCCCTCATCACGCTTCGCAGGTGTTCCCTGGTGTCAGCGGAAGCGACCCTCGCGGCACGTGCGGCCGCAAGTGGCTCCAGCTGGGCCCGGATTTCGGAGATAAAGGCCAGATCAGTCACTTCCACCCGGGTAGCGAACGTCCCGCGCCGCGGATAGGTAATGACCAGACGATCGAGTTCCAAGCGCTTCAGCGCCTCGCGGACAGGCGTCCGCCCGACCTCCAGTTCCTTGGCAAGCTGATCGTCATTGAGGATGTCGCCGGGCTTGATGTCAAGCATGAGGAGCCGGTCGCGCAAGCGTTCGTAGGCCACGTCAGCCAGAGATTTCCTGGTGGCATCGCCGATGTTTGCAAGAGTTCCAGTAGCCACAGCGCCAACTCCTTCTTCAAAACCGGGAAATCTATTGACCTGCCCGGGACACCAGTATACGCTGATTTCCAATCCTAATATATCAGTTCATATCCCAGGAATATATCTAGGCAAACTTCTAAGGAGGACACATGACCCTCGTGGCTTCAGACTCACACCTCAGCACTCTTCCAGCTGAACGCGGCCAGCTCAATGGCGAGCAGGCGCAGAAGTTCGTACTCACATTGTCGTGCGTCGAACAGCCGGGCATCGTGCAGGCAGTCACCACCTTCCTCTTCGACCGAGGCTTCAACATCGAAGAACACCAGCAGTTCGACGACAGTCTGCGCCAGACGCTGCACCTGCGCACCGCATTTTCAGGTTCCCAGAGCTTCTCCCCGGAGCGGCTGGAGGACGAGTTCGCTTCGATCGCAGAACGCTTCGACATGAAGTTCAGCTTCCACGACGAGACCAAGCCGCGCGTCCTGGTGATGGTCTCCAAGTTCGGGCACTGCCTCAACGACCTCATCTTCCGCTGGCGCGGCGGAAGCCTCGGCGGCGAACTGGTGGCCGTGGTTTCCAACCACGAGACCCACCGTGCCATGGCAGAGGCTGCCGGGCTGCCCTTCATCCACGTTCCGGTCACCCCGGACACCAAGGCCGATGCAGAGCAGAAGCTCCTGGACCTGGTGGACGAATACCAGGCGGACCTGGTGGTCCTGGCCCGCTACATGCAGGTCCTCTCGGACGACCTGTGCCGCAAGCTCGAAGGCCGCGCCATCAACATCCACCACTCCTTCCTTCCCGGATTCAAGGGCGCCCGCCCCTACCACCAGGCCTACGACCGCGGCGTGAAGCAGGTAGGCGCAACGGCCCATTACGTCACGGCAGACCTGGACGAGGGCCCGATCATCGAGCAGGAAGTCATCCGCGTGGACCACAGCTACGGTCCCACGGCCCTTTCCACCGTTGGCCAGGACGCGGAAGCCCTCGCCCTGTCCCGAGCCGTCCGCTGGCACTGCGAACACCGCGTCCTGCTGGACCAGACCAGCACCGTCGTCTTCCGCTAAGCGCCCCGCACAAGCCCCGCCCGAATCACGCAGGAGAAACTTTCATGGCATCCACGCCCCGCATTGTCATCATCGGAGCCGGGATCGTCGGCACCAACCTCGCCGACGAACTGGTCACCCGTGGCTGGAACAACATCACCGTCCTGGACCAGGGTCCCCTGAACATGCCTGGTGGTTCCACCTCGCACGCACCCGGACTGGTGTTCCAGACCAACCCCTCCAAGTCCATGGCCCTCTTCGCCAAGTACACGGTGGAGAAGCTCCTGTCCCTGACCGAGGACGGCCAGAGCTGCTTCAACCAGGTGGGCGGCCTTGAAGTTGCCACCACGGAAACCCGTCTGGCAGACCTCAAGCGCAAGCTTGGCTACGCCCAGGCGTGGGGCATCGATGGCAAGATCCTCTCCCGGGAAGAGTGCAAGGAGCTCTACCCGCTCATCAACGAGGAAGACATCCTCGGCGGCCTCCACGTACCCACCGATGGCCTGGCCTTGGCCGCGCGTGCCGTCCAGCTGCTCATCAAGCGCACTGAAGCTGCCGGCGTGAAGTACATCGGCAACACCGAGGTGACCGGTATCGAGCAATCCAACCGCCGCGTCACCGGCGTCGAAACTGCCGACGGCGTGATCCCCGCGGACATCGTGGTGTCCTGCGCCGGCTTCTGGGGCGCAAAGGTGGGCGAGCTGATCGGCATGTCCGTTCCGCTGCTCCCGCTGGCGCACCAGTACGTCAAGACCACGCCGGTTCCCGCGCAGAAGGGCAAGAACGAACTGCCCAACGGCGCCCGGCTGCCCATCCTGCGCCACCAGGACCAGGACCTGTACTACCGCGAACACGGCGAGCGCTACGGCATCGGCTCGTACGCCCACCGCCCCATGCCCGTTGACCTCGACGAGCTCGGCACCTTCAAGCCGGAGAGCATCAGCGAACACAACATGCCGTCCCGCCTCGACTTCACTCTGGAGGACTTCCTGCCGGCATGGGAGGCCACCAAGCAGATCCTCCCGGCACTGCGCGAAAGCGAAATCGAAGACGGCTTCAACGGCATCTTCTCCTTCACCCCGGACGGCGGCTCCCTGGTGGGCGAGTCCAAGGAGGTAGACGGGTTCGTCGTTGCCGAGGCCGTGTGGGTGACCCACTCCGCAGGCATCGCCCGTGCCGTGGCCGAGCTTCTGGTGGACGGCAAGTCCAAGATTGATCTTGGCGACTGCGACATCCACCGCTTCGAAGAGGTCCAGCTGACCCCCGAGTACGTCAGCGAAACTTCCCAGCAGAACTTCGTGGAAATCTACGATGTCCTGCACCCGCTCCAGCCCAAGCTGTCCCCGCGGAACCTTCGCGTCAGCCCGTTCCACGCCCGCCACAAGCAGCTGGGTGGCTACTTCCTTGAAGGTGCCGGTTGGGAGCGTCCGTACTGGTTCGAAGCGAACGCCGAACTTCTGAAGGAAATGCCGGACGAGTGGCAGCCACCGGCCCGCGACTCCTGGTCCGGAATGTTCAGCTCCCCCATCGCGGCAGCCGAAGCCTGGAAGACCCGTACGGCAGTGGCCATGTACGACATGACCCCGCTCAAGCGACTGGAAGTCTCCGGCCCCGGCGCGTTGAAGCTCCTGCAGGAATTGACCACCGGTGATCTCGCCAAGAAGCCCGGCGCTGTCACCTACACCCTGCTCTTGGACGAAGCCGGTGGCATCCGAAGCGACATCACCGTGGCACGCCTGAGCGAGGATACCTTCCAGCTCGGCGCGAACGGCAACATCGACACCGCCTACTTTGACCGGGCTGCCCGCCACCAGACCGCCAACGGCGGCGCCGAGGACTGGGTCCAGGTCCGCGACACCACGGGCGGCACCTGCTGCATCGGCCTCTGGGGTCCCCTGGCCCGCGATCTCGTCAGCACCATCAGCAATGACGATTTCACCAATGACGGCCTCAAGTACTTCCGTTCCAAGGAAGTAGTGATCGGCGGAATTCCGGTCACGGCCATGCGCCTTTCCTACGTGGGCGAACTCGGCTGGGAGCTCTACACGAGCGCCGACAACGGCCAGCGCCTGTGGGATGCACTGTGGAAGGCCGGCCAGCCGTTCGGTGTCATCGCCGCCGGCCGCGCAGCCTTCAGCTCGCTTCGCCTCGAAAAGGGCTACCGCTCCTGGGGCACGGACATGACCACGGAGCACGACCCCTACGAATCCGGCCTTGCTTTCGCGGTGAAGATGACCAAGGAGAACTTCGTTGGGAAGGCAGCGCTGGAGGGCCGCAGCGAGGAAACCTCCAAGCGCCGCCTGCGCTGCTTGACGGTCGACGACGGCAGGAGCCTCGTGCTGGGCAAGGAACCGGTGTTCTACAAGGACCAGGCGGTGGGTTACGTCACCAGCGCGGCCTACGGTTACACGGTCCGCAAGCCCATCGCCTACGCCTACTTGCCCTCAGCTGTCTCACTGGGAGACTCCGTGGAAATCGAGTACTTCGGCCGCCGTATCCAGGCGACCGTCACCGAGGATCCGCTGTACGACCCCACCATGAGCCGCCTCCGGGGCTAGTCAGTCCTGCTGCCGCAACCGCGGCGTCCAAGACACACGGCCCGGGCCCCCTTTCCCTCGCAACCGGGTCCGGGCCGTTGTCTTTCCCTTATCTTTCTCCAGCCCAGGAAGACACATGATCAGTTCAGAAACAGTCAACGATTATCTGGCCAGGCTCGCCGCCCGCCAACCCACACCAGGCGGCGGAGCGGCGGCGGCGTTGCATGCAGCCCAGGGTGCAGCACTGGTTGCCATGGTTGCCCGGTACACCACCGGCGAAAAGTACGCAGAGCATGCAGGACTGGTTGCCCGTATCACCAGCGCAGCCGACCGGCTGGTAGCGGAGGCTTTGGGCCTTGCCGACGCCGATGAGCAGGCCTTCCAGGGCGTCATCGACTCCTACAAACTTCCTTCCGACACCGCCGAGCTCAAGGCCGCGAAGAAGGCGGCGATCGACGCTGCCTTGGTCCAGGCCGCACAAACACCGGCCCAGCTCATCAGGGTTGCCGGCGACATCGTGGACCTCGCTTCCGAACTTTTTGGCGCCGCCAACCCCAACGTCATCAGCGACGTCGCTGCTGCCGCTGACGCGGCCCGGGCGGCTGCCACTACCGCGCGGATCAACATCGACATCAACCTCGTTGCCATTAAGGACGATGCTGTCCGGACCGGACTTGCCGGGCAGACCGACGGGCTGGAAGAGAAAGTGGTCCTGGCCGCTGACACCCTCTCCCGCCGCGTCCGCGAAAGGATCCTCGCATGAGCGCAGAAGTGCTGTCCGGAAAGCCGCTGGCGGGCTTGATCAAGCAACGCGCCCAGGAACAGGCCCACGCGCTGGACAGCCAGGGCATCCGCCCCACGGTTGCCGTAGTGGTGGCCACGGACGACGAATCGACCCTCTGGTACGTCCGGTCCATCGAACGCGCCGCCGAACGGGCCGGCATCGGTTGCAGGATCGTGGATCTTGGCCGCGACGCCACCGAGCAGGTCCTGGCCTCGGTCCTCAGCGACCTCAGCGTGGAGTCTTCGGTCCACGGCATCATCCTCCAGACTCCCCTGCCTGCCGGGGTGAAGGCGGATTCCTTGGTGGGCCTTATCGCCCCCGAAAAGGACATCGACGGCGCCAACCCCCTCAGCCTCGGCCGCCTGGCCGTCGGCCAGCCCGCGTTCGCCCCGGCCACCGCACGCTCGGTTGTGGAGATCCTGGATCACTATGAGGTGCCGGTAGCGGGACGCAACGTCGTCGTCGTCGGACGTTCCGCGGTGGTGGGCAAGCCGCTGTCCCTGCTGCTGCTCGCCAAGGATGCCACCGTCACCGTCTGCCACTCCCGTTCAGGTGCGCTGGAGCAGTTTACGCGGCCCGCCGACGTCGTGGTGGTGGCCGCCGGCCGAACCGGGCTGTTGACCGGCAGTCACGTCACGGAAAAGACGGTAGTAGTCGACGTCGGAACCAACGTCCTGCCCGACGGCTCACTGGTGGGGGACGTTGACGAAGCCAGCGTCACCGGCGTCGCCGCTGCCTTGACCCCTGTTCCCGGCGGCGTTGGTTCCGTCACCACCGCCCTCTTGCTCCTGCACACCGTGGAAGCCGCGAGCCAGCAGGAACCCGCCCAACTGGCCGCTGCCGCATCCGCGACCCGGATCTGAAGGGAAACCGCATGGCTACGAAAGCCCCCAACGGAAACATCGACGAGTCAAAGCTGACCGTCACCAAACCCAAGACCAAAGCCGTGGGTATCCCGGCTGTCGCGAACGCGCTGAAGATCTCCCTGGAACAGATGGGTCCGGTCCGCAGCGTTCAGACCCTGCTCGCCGTCAACCAGCTGGACGGCTTCGACTGCATGGGCTGTGCCTGGCCCGAGCATGAAAAGCGCAACGCCGCGGAGTTCTGCGAGAACGGGGCCAAAGCCGTCGCGGAGGAAGCCACCCGCCGCCGTGTCACTCCCGAATTCTTCGCCAAGTACTCCATCGCAGACCTGAAAACCCGCGACGACTACTGGCTGGGACAGCAGGGACGCCTGACCCACCCCATGGTCTTGGAAGAGGGCGCCACCCATTACACCCCGATTGAATGGGACGCCGCATACGAGCTGATGGCTGAGGAACTGCGCAGCCTGGAAAGCCCTGACCAGGCCGTCTTCTACACCTCGGGCCGCACCTCCAACGAAGCCGCTTTCGTTTACCAGCTCCTGGTCCGTGGCCTCGGCACGAACAACCTGCCGGACTGCTCCAACATGTGCCACGAGTCCTCCGGCTCGGCCCTGGTGGAAACCATAGGCATCGGAAAAGGTTCCGTCAGCCTCACTGACCTGGAAACGGCGTCGCTGATCTTTGTTGCGGGGCAGAACCCGGGAACCAACCACCCCCGGATGCTCAGTGCACTGGAGAAAGCCAAGAAGAACGGCGCTGTCATCGTGTCCGTGAATCCCCTCCCTGAGGCCGGGCTCCTGCACTTCGAAAACCCGCAGCATGTTCAGGGCGTAGTTTCCGGCGTTAAGCTCACCGACGACTTCCTGCAGATCCGTGCCGGCGGCGACCAGGCCCTCTTCCAGGGCTTGGGCAAATACCTGCTGGAAGCCGAGGCCGAAGGCCGCAAGACTCCTGGCCTGGAGACAGTGCTGGACCACGCGTTCATTAATGACCACACAGTGGGCATCGACGAATACCTGCGCTACCTGGAGAAGGTGGAGTGGGACGACATCGTCGAAGCCACCGGGCTCACACTCGAGCAGCTGCACGCGACCGGCGAACGCCTTCTGGCCTCCAATGCCACGATCGTGTGCTGGGCCATGGGACTGACCCAGCACAAGCACTCCGTCCCCACGCTCAGGGACGTTGTGAACGTGCTGCTGCTCCAAGGCAACATCGGCAAGCCCGGTGCCGGCGTGTGTCCGGTTCGCGGCCACTCGAACGTCCAGGGCGACCGCACCATGGGTATCTTCGAGAAGATGCCGGAGACCTTCCACGACCGTCTGGACCAGGAATTCGAGTTCCGCTCACCCCGGGAACACGGCTTTGACACAGTGGCCGCCATCCGTGCGATGCGGGACGGAAACGTCCGCTTCTTCATGGGAATGGGCGGCAACTTCGTCCGGGCTGCCCCCGATTCGGAGGTTACCGAACAGGCCCTTGCCAACACCCGGTTGACGGTGCAGATCTCCACCAAGCTCAACCACTCCCACCTGTCCACGGGCCGACGTGCTCTGATCCTGCCGACCCTTGGACGGACCGAGAAGGACACCCAGCGCACGGGGGACCAGCGGGTCACTGTCGAGGACTCCATGAGTGCAGTCCACGCCTCACGGGGCAGGCTCAAGCCCGCAAGTGATCACCTCCACTCCGAAGTCGCGATCGTCTGCAACCTCGCAGACAGGTTGTTTACCGACGGTCACGGCCGGCTGCCCAACACCCCCAACGCCTCCTGGTTGGCCATGAGGGACGACTACACGTTGATCAGGAAACACATCGAGGCGGTGTTTGACGGCTTCGAGGATTTCGAGGCCCGGATCCAGCACCCCGGCGGCTTCGTCCTGCCGCACCCCCCGCGCGACGCCAGGACGTTCCACACCGCCTCCGGGAAGGCCCACTTCACCGGCAATGAGCTTGAGTACATCCAGGTCCCGCCCGGCAGGCTGGTCCTTCAGACGCTGCGCTCCCACGACCAGTACAACACCACCATCTACGGCAAGGACGACCGCTACCGGGGAATCCACGGTGGCCGGCGTGTAGTGCTCATCAACGCCGAGGACATCAAGGAACTCGGCTTTGCCGATGGAGACATGGTCCATCTGATCTCCGAGTTCCAAGGGGTCGATCGCCGCGCCGAGGACTTCCGCATTGTCTCGTACTCGACGCCGAAGGGTTGCGCCGCTGCGTACTACCCCGAGACCAACGTCCTGGTGCCCCTGGACTCCGTCGCTGACACCAGCGGCACACCTACCTCGAAATCCGTGATCATCCGGCTGGAGAGGGCCTGAATGCATAAAAGAAGCGTCCGTTTGTCCGCATAACCAACCGTCCAACGGTCCGTGAATGGTGCTTCGGTGACCTGAAACCTGGGGAGGTATTTCTCATCGAAGCACCGCTTTCGGACTGTTGGGCGGGCAGTTCAACAACAGCAAGGAACAGGGAGTAACCATGTCAGGAAACAAAGCAGTCGCCTACAAGGAACCCGGTGTCGTTGAAATCATCGACACCGACTACCCAACGTTTGAGCTCAAGGATGGGCCCGGCGTCAACCCTGCCAACGTCGGCAGGAAAGTCCCGCACGGTGTCATTCTGCGGACAGTCACCACCAATATCTGCGGTTCGGACCAGCACATGGTCCGCGGGCGCACCACTGCGCCCAAGAACCTGGTCCTCGGCCACGAAATCACCGGTGAAGTAGTGGAGGTGGGACCCGACGTCGAATTCATCAAAGTAGGTGACATCGTCTCGGTGCCGTTCAACATCTCCTGTGGACGCTGCCGGAACTGCAAGGAGCAGAAGACCGGCATCTGCCTCAACGTCAACCCCGACCGCCCCGGCAGTGCCTACGGCTACGTCGACATGGGCGGCTGGGTGGGTGGCCAGGCAGAATACGTACTGGTCCCCTACGCCGACTGGAACCTCCTGCGCTTCCCGGACCGCGACCAGGCCCTTGAGAAGATCATGGACCTGACCATGCTCTCGGACATTTTCCCCACCGGCTTCCACGGCGCTGTCACCGCCGGCGTCGGAGTCGGTTCCACCGTGTACGTGGCCGGAGCCGGTCCCGTGGGTATCGCCGCCGCCGTCGGCGCCCAACTGTTGGGGGCCGCCGTCGTGATTGTGGGCGACATGAACGAAGACCGCCTCGCCCAGGCACGATCCTTCGGTTGCGAAACCGTCAACGTTTCGCAGGGCGATCCCAAGGACCAGATCGAGCAGATCCTCGGCGTGCCCGAGGTGGACTGCGGCGTTGACGCCGTGGGCTTCGAAGCCCGCGGTCACGGCAAGGATGCCTCCCACGAGGCTCCGGCCACCGTGCTGAACTCCCTGATGGACATCACTGCAGCCGGTGGCGCCCTGGGCATCCCCGGCCTGTACGTCACGGGCGACCCGGGTGGAATCGACGACGCCGCCAAGCACGGATCCCTCTCGCTGTCCCTGGGCACCGGCTGGGCCAAGTCCCTGTCCTTCACCACCGGACAATGCCCGGTGATGAAGTACAACCGCCAGCTCATGATGGCGATCCTCCACGACAAGGTCCAGATCGCCAAGGCAGTGAACGCCAAGGCGATTCCGCTCGAAGACGCACCCCGCGGTTACGCAGAGTTCGACGCTGGAGCGGCAACTAAGTTCGTACTGAACCCCAACGGCTACGTGAAGAACTAGTACACCGGGTTTAAGTACGTACCAACAGATGCCGGGGACGGCGCGGCAGAATTACGGGAAGGCCGTGCAGTCCCCGGCATCTGTGCCCCCACCACAAAGCACCACCCAGGAAGCGGACACCCATGCTTGCACACAAGGAGTTACCGGTCCGGTCGGACCACGCCACTACATGGGAAGAAGCGCGGCAACTCGCCTACCGCTGCGCCGTTCCGCTGCCTTCCGCGACAACAAGCCTGGATATGGCCGTCGGCTGTGCCGTGGCCCAGGATGTCATTGCGCGCATGGACCTCCCCCACTACGCGTCGTCGGCCATGGACGGCTGGGCCATCAATGGCACCGGCCCCTGGACCGTCGTCCGGTCCGGACGCCGTTTGTCTGCCGGCGAAGCCAGTGTCATCGCCACCGGCGGCCTCATTCCTGCAGGCGCCACCAGCGTGCTTCGCAAGGAAAGCGGACGGATAGACGACGGCGGAGTCCTCACCCTGCTGCCCGACGCACAACCAGGCGAAATACGCCCCGGGCGGCACATCCGTCCGGCCGGCGAAGAAGCCACCGCCGGGGACATCCTCATCCCTGCCGGAACGGTACTCAATCCGGCACACCTTGCCCTCGCCGCTGTGGCGGGACACGACCAGGTCCTGGTGCAGCGCAAGCCGGGGGTCGCCGTCGTACTGACTGGTTCGGAAGTCATCACCTCAGGTGAGCCAGCGCCCGGACAGGTGCGCGACGCCTTTGGCCCGCAGCTCAATGCCGTCATTCCACAGCTCGGAGGGATTGCGCTGGGGCAGACACGGATCGGTGACTCGTACGACGAATGGCTGGCAGCGCTGGCCGGCGCCGGAGCCGGGCAGCGGCCCGACGTAACGATCACCACCGGCGGAACCGGAAAATCCGGGACGGACCACTTCCGTGCGGCCGTCGAAGCCCTCGGCGGGCGGCTCCTGCTGGACGGCGTCGCCATGCGTCCGGGCCACCCTGCGGTGATGGCCGAACTTCCCGATGGCCGCTTCATTATTGGGCTGCCGGGCAATCCGCTGGCGGCCATGCTGGCACTCATGACCCTCGGAGAGCCGCTGCTTGCTGCCCTGGGAAACCGACCCTTCCGGGAAGCAACTCCCATGCTCTCCGGCACCGACATAGAGCCCGTCCCCGGAAAAACACGTCTGATGCCGTGCAGCATTGTCCACGGCCTCGTGTTTCCCGCCTCCCACACAGGCTCCGGGATGATGCGCGGGCTCGCGTGGGCCGACGGGTACATGGCGGTGCCGCCGGAAGGAGCAGCCGCCGGCGAACCGGTTCCCGTCCTGCCCCTGCCGTGGACAACGCCCAGGCAGTCCCGGAACTCCGTCTAGGATGAGGGAAGACGAGGGTGCAGACCGTCCGTGGGTAGCAGGCCCCGGGCTGCCTGCCTGGACAACGACACACGAGGCACCATGGCCGCACGCAGCAACCCGGACTTGGACAAGGACGCGGACTCCCAGGGCGGAGGCGTCCAGTCGGTGGACCGTGCCCTGCAGATCCTCGAGATCCTGGCCCGTGAAGGCGATGCCGGAGTCAGCGAAATCGCTGACGAGATGGGCATCCACAAATCCACCGTATCCCGGCTGGTCGGCTCCCTTGTGGCCCGTGACCTGGTCCGGCAGAACAGCGAGCGCGGCAAGTACCAGCTGGGTTTCGGCATCCTCCGGCTGGCCTCATCCATTCCGGGCAGGCTCAGTGTTGTGCATGAGGCCCGGGAAGTCCTGGAGGCCCTGGCCCACGACTACAAGGAAACGGTCAACCTCGCCGTTTTGAGGTCCAATTACGCGGTCAACGTGGACCAGGCCATGGGGCCCTCAACACTGGCAACCTATGACTGGGTGGGCAGCCTGACGCCACTGCACGCAACCTCCAGCGGCAAGGTCCTCCTGGCCGCCCTGACGGCCGACGAAAGAACCCAGGTCTTCAAGGCGGTCGGCCTGCCGGCCCGGACACCACGGACCGTGACGAACCGCGGGGAGCTGGAGAAGCAGCTGCTGGATGTGGCGCGCAACGGGTACGCCGTTGTCCACGAAGAGTTTGAAATAGGGCTTACTGCTGTCGCTGTGCCCATCTACAACCACACAGGCACTGTTATCGCTTCAGTGAGCATCTCCGGACCTGCGTTCCGTTTTTCGCCCGAGGACCAGCCGGGGCTTATCGACGGACTGCGTGAGGCCGGGCTGACCATCAGCGCCCGGATGGGGTACAGGCACCGCTAAGCGGCACCGCCCCGCCCTCCGCAACAGCTCTCATGATATGCAACGCCCCATGTCAAGGCCAATTGATATATCAAGTTGCCGTCAAAGAGCCGAAAAGCCTTGACTTTCCCGTGTGACGCGGCGCACTCTGTTGCTTAGCGCGAATCTTGTTGATTCATGCGGAACGACACAATCTCCCTTCGAATGCAGGCCGTTAGGGCATTCATCCAAGAAAAACCATGACTCGCCGAGCAAAGGACCCGCTCATGGCTACAAACAGTGACACAAAACCCTTAACACCGGAGGAGTTACCAGCTGACGATCGTCCGGCAGGTAATTCAGCGGCCCACCCCGTCCACGTGGAGGTTTCTGAGGAAATCATCAGCGCCTCCCCCGACGCAAGCAAGGCAACAGCCCTCAACGACGAGGTCGGGGGCGCAGGAACCCTCCCCGATGCTGAAGAATACGAACAGATCCTGGTGGAACTGCGCCACGCCAAGACCGAGCAGGCCGTCACGGCCCGCCGGAACCAGAAACTTACCCTCGACAAAGTCACTTTCGGGATCACGGGCGCCATCGCCGTCGCCTTCGTGGTCTGGGGCTTTGTCGGACGCGACAGCCTGTCCGAAACATCCAAAGATGCCCTGAACTGGGTTATGGAATACACAGGCTGGCTGTTCATGGTCCTCGCCTCGTTGTTCGTCGTCTTCGTCCTGTGGTTGGCATTGGGCAAATTCGGCAATATCCCGCTTGGCAAGGACGGGGAGAAGCCCGAATTCCGCACTGTTTCCTGGGTAGCCATGATGTTCGCGGCAGGCATGGGCATCGGCCTCATGTTCTACGGTGTGGCCGAGCCGCTGTACCACTACATCTCTCCCCCGCCGGGGACAGTTGACGGCCGCACACCTGCCGCCATCCAGACAGCAATGGCCACCTCGATCTTCCACTGGACCCTCCACCCCTGGGCCATGTACGCCGTGGTCGGCATCGCCATGGCCTACGGAACGTACCGCCTGGGCCGCAGGCAGTTGGTGTCCGCGGCGTTCACTTCCCTGTTCGGTATCCGCATGGTTGAAGGCCCCGTTGGCAAGTTCATCAACATCCTGGCCATCTTCGCCACGCTCTTTGGCACTGCCGCTTCCCTGGGTCTTGGTGCCCTCCAGATCGGCAGCGGCATGACGTCGAATGGATGGCTCGGTGAGGTCGGCACTCCCGTGCTTGTGGTCATCGTCGCCATCTTGACCTTCTGCTTCGTGGCGTCGGCCGTCTCCGGCATCAGCCGGGGAATCCAGTGGCTCTCCAACATCAACATGGTGCTTGCCGTGGTGCTGGCGCTCATCGTGTTCGTTGCAGGTCCCACCCTGTTCATCCTCAACCTGATCCCCTCCGCGATCGGCGACTACGCCCGCGACCTCGCTGAGATGTCATCCCGGACGGAAGCCGTGGGCGACGAGGCATTGCGCAGCTGGATGACCAGCTGGACCATCTTCTACTGGGCCTGGTGGATTTCCTGGACGCCCTTCGTAGGCCTCTTCATCGCCCGCATCAGCCGCGGACGCACCATCCGCCAGTTCGTCACCGGCGTCCTGCTGGTGCCCAGCATTGTCAGCGTGATCTGGTTCGGAATCTTCGGCGGAGCCGCTTTCAACGTCCAGCAGGAAGCTGACAAGGCAGGCACCCCCGGCCTGGTGACCACCACCAATGGCGTACCGTCCGTTAACTTCGACGGCGCGCTCTTCGATCTGGTCAAGAATCTGGGCATGCCCGGATGGGCTACGGCCGCTGTCATCGTACTGGCCATGGTGCTCGTGGCAATCTTCTTCATCACCGGTGCCGACGCGGCGTCCATCGTCATGGGATCGCTCAGCTCCAACGGGGCAGAACACCCGCGCCGCGCCGTCGTCATCTTCTGGGGAAGCCTCACAGGTGCCGTTGCCGCCGTCATGCTTTTGGCTGGTGGCGATGAACCATCCGAAGCCCTGGCCGGGTTGCAAAGAGTCACCATTGTTGCGGCGCTGCCGTTCGTCATCGTGATGCTGCTGCTCTGCTTCGCCCTGACCAAGGACCTCCGGCGCGATCCGTTGTCGCTGCACAGGCGCCTGGCCACGTCGGTGGTGGACCGTGCCATCCGGACCGGCGTGGAACAACACGGCGGCGTGCAATTCGACCTTGTCACCAGGCACGAGTGTGCCGGGAAGTGCAACGAATCGGATTGTCCCGGCGGAACGGCTACCGGAACCATCCCGCTGGTGGGCGAACCTCCGCTGAACTCCGGCAGCAAATAGCCGGCCACACAACAGTCCCAATTTCCCCCCACACAGTTAGGTCCCCCATGTCCTACGTCACCACCGAAGGAACCGTCCGGCTCAGCAGCCAGTCAAACGATGTGACCCTCACTTTGGACGCTTCCAAACCCATGACGGTCCGCATCCAGCTCGATCACTGCCCCTGCGGATCCGAACATAGCCGCCCCGGCTCGTACGTCGACAGCGAGCTGAACAGCTAGTCCTTCTACAACAAAGCAGGCGCCGGAATCCCGGCGCCTGCTTTTGTGTGTTCTGCGAGAGGCTGCTGCGTGAGGCCAAGGCCTACTTGGGCATCAGCACGGAGTCGATCAGGTAGACCGTGGCGTTGGCCGTGTGAACGCCGCCGCAGATGACGTTTGCTCCGTCGACCGTGAGGGCATCCTTGGTACCCGCAACCGTCACTTCGCCACCCTGGACAGTCTTGTGGGTGCCGACGATCTTGTCCGGAGTGATCTGACCGGGTACCACGTGGTAAGTCAGGATCTTGCTGAGGGTAGCGTCATCGGTCTTCAGCGCCTCGATGGTGGCGGGGTCGATCTTGGCGAACGCGTCGTCAACCGGCGCGAATACCGTGAACTCGCTGCCGTTCAGGGTGGAGACCAGGTCCACCTTGGGGTTGAGCTTGCCGGAAACAGCGGCGGTAAGGGTCTTCAGCAGCGGGTTGTTGGAGGCCGCTACAGCTACGGGATCCTGGGCCATGCCCGTGACGGAACCTGCGCCGCTGGGAACCTGCGAGGCGTACCCGGCGCAGCCGGGGCCCACGAGGTCACGGGCAGGGTCCATGGCGGTGCTTGCCGAGGAGGACGCCGACGGCGACGGCGCCATCGACGAAGGAGCCGCCGACGAGCTCATCGGAGCGGGGGCGGAGGAAGAAGAAGGTGAGCTGGAGGTGCTGGAGCCACCACAGGCAGTGAGCCCGAGAAGGGTGGCTGCAGTGAGGCCAACGAAGGCGAGGGCGGGGCGCTTTGTGGACAACATGTCATTCTCCTTGTTTTCGGAACCAGGGCGTTGGATCCATCGGGTGGTGGGACACGGGCCGCAAGTACCTCTTTTGCTGTACCTCCGGTTTGTGTCTCACCAGCTATTCGGAGGATGGGACGGGGTGGATGGGTGCAGATTGAAAAACTTTTTTGAACTCCGTGCAACGCGGGGTCACTTATGGCCCATTGAGGGCGTATTTACGGGCCATAAGTGACCCCGCGTTGTTCTAGAAGTACGGCTTGGTGATCAGCTCGAGCGCATGGCCGGAAGGATCCTTGAAGTAGACCCCGCGGCCGCCATGCTCCGTATTGGTCTCACCTGGCCGGGTCATCTGCGGATCCGCCCAATGTTCGACGCCGGCACTCACCAGCTGCTGGTAGGCGCGGTCAAAGTGGGCCTCCTCCACCAGGAAGGCGTAGTGCTGCATCTGGATCTCCACCGGCGGTTCGGCAAACTGAAGCATCACGCCACCGGCAAGCGAGAGGTTGCTGAACGGACCCCAGGCGGGGGCTTCGTCGGCTTCGAGGATGGAACGGTAGAACTCTGCGGACACGGTGCGGTCACGCGAGGCGATGATGGTGTGGTTGAAAAGTGCGGGCATGCAGGTCTCCTGTGTTCAGTGGAATGTCTGATGGGTTCATCGATCCACAAGGAGGTGCGCGCGCAGCACCCGCGAAGCGCGTCAGTGGTCGGCCGGGTAGCCGATCCGTGCAGGGCCGAGGCCCGATCCGGTCATCACGCTGGACAGTCTAGCGGAGCGTGTGCGCCGGTGACAGGATGGGCTGATGGCTATCGAAGTCCGTCCCGCCACAGAGTTCGACGACGTCAAAACCATGGTGGGACCCAAGCGCCCCGATTCCAACGTGTGCTGGTGCCTGAGCTACAGGATTCCGTCCAAGCTGAACCTGAGCCTCCAACGCCAGGAGCGCGGAAAGTACGTCGAGAAGCTGGTCGCCGAGGACCCGCCTCCCGGTGTTTTGGCGTACGACGGCGACGAAGTAGTCGGGTGGGCGGCCGTCCACCCGCGTGCGGATACAAGCTTCGCAACGAACCGAAAGATCCCGCATGCGGACGACTCCGAGGTCTGGTCCGTGTGGTGCATCCGCGTGCGGCCTGGGCACCGTGGAAAGGGGATTTCGCACGCACTCCTGCAAGGCGCCATAGAGTTCGCCAGGAGCCACGGCGCCCCGGCCATCGAGGGCTATCCCGTGGACAACAAGGGCGGGAAGGTCGACCTGACCATGGCGTACGTGGGCACACGGAGGCTCTTTGAGAAGGCCGGCTTCACGAAGGTCGCCGAGACCACGTCCGTGCTCAACGGATTCCCCCGAGTACTGATGCGCCTGAACCTCGGCTAACCCACCCAACTAGGGGACACATAACGTTCCACCGAGCCCTCAGTGGAACGTTATCTGTCCCCTAGTTGGGTCAGGGGGACTGCAAGCGGGCCGTCATCCGGTGCGCTTCCTCGAGTAACAGCTTGCCGAGGAACTCCTGCCGGTCCGGACGGAAGCGGGGTTCGATTCCTGTAAGCGAAAGAGCCCACGCCGGCCGTCCCTGGGTGTCGAACACTGCCGCCCCCATCCCCCAGCTGCCTTCCAGGATCAACCCGGGATTCACGGAGTAGCCTGCTAACCGGGTCTTCTCCAGGTTGCCCCGGACGACGTCGGCAGTGTGCCCCGCAGCGAAGTCGCCAGCGTGGGCACCCCAGTTCCCCAGCAGGGACTCCTGTTCCTCCTCCGGCAAGAACGCCATGATCGCAGTGCCCGCGGAGGCTATCCCCAAAGGGAACCGGACCCCTTCGTGCAGCACGAAGGAGCGCACCGGAAACGATCCCTCCTCTCGCAACACGCAGACAGTCTCATTGCCGCGGCGGATGGAAAAGAAGGCGCTCTCCCCTGTCTCAGCAGCCAAGCGTCGCAGGGACGGCCGGGCAATGTCCTCCATGGGAAAACGCGCGGCGGCTACCGAGCCCAGCAGGAAGACCTCGGGGCCCAGCACCCACTTTCCAGTGCCGGAGTCGTGTTCCAGCAGGCCTTCGGCGGCAAGGGAGCTCAGGAGCCGGTGAACCGTGGGCCTGGTCAATCCGGATTCCCGCACCAAACCGGCCAACGAGGTTCCTTCCGGCTTGCGGCCCACCAGGCGCAGCAGCAACGCAACGCGGCCGACTACTTGGGCTCCCTGCACCGACATAACACTCCTTCCAACAAGAATTCATCCACAATATGGACAAGTCCCAGCGTACCGTCCACACCGTGAGTAGCCCAAGGAACAGCCCATTGACGCCCCGCCCCGCAAAACCTAGGCTCCAAAACAGACACGAAGAACGTCCACAAAGTGGAACACACTCAATGAGGAGCCAAGCATGTCCAAACTCCACGCGAGCGCAGCCCAAGCGCTCCATGACCTTTTGGCAGACGGCCAGACCATCGCCGTCGGGGGTTTCGGCCTCAGCGGCATCCCCGCCGACCTGATCGATGCCGTCCGCGAGTCGGGCGTCAAGGATCTCACCATCGTCTCGAACAACATGGGCATCGACGGCAAGGGCTTGGGAGTCCTCATCGAGGCGGGCCAGGTACGCAAGGTCATCGCCTCATACGTCGGCGAGAACAAACTGTTCGCTGAGCAGTACCTCGCGGGCCAGCTGGAGGTCGAGTTCACGCCGCAGGGCACCCTCGCTGAACGCCTCCGCGCAGGCGGCGCCGGCATCCCGGCCTTCTACACCCGCACCGGGGTGGGCACCCTGGTGGCCGAAGGCAAGCCCCTGGAAGAGTTCGACGGCGTGACTTACGTCCGCGAGCGCGCCATCACCGCCGATATCGCCTTGGTCCACGCGCACACCGCGGACACCGATGGCAACCTGATCTACCGCTATACGGCGCGGAACTTCAACCCTGTGGTGGCAACGGCAGGCGACGTGACCATCGCCGAGGCGGAAGTCATCGTGGAGCCCGGCCAACTGGACCCGAACCGCATCGTCACCCCTGGCGTCTACGTCCAGCGGCTGGTGCAGGCCACCGACCGCGTCAAGGACATCGAACAGCGCACGGTCCGCCAGCGCCTCGAAACCGTGGCCGTCTAAGCCGCCCTCCAAGCAGAGAAAAGGAGCACACACCATGGCATGGACACGTGACCAGATGGCTGCCATTGCGGCCGAAGAACTCAACGACGGCGACTACGTCAACCTCGGCATCGGCATCCCGACCCTTGTCGCCAACAACCTGCCCGACGGCGTGCGGGTGGTCCTCCAGAGCGAGAACGGCCTGCTCGGGATGGGCCCGTTCCCGTACGAGGGCGAGGAAGACGCCGACCTCATCAACGCCGGCAAGCAGACTGTCACCATCACCCCGGGCGGCAGCATCTTCGACTCGGCTACGTCGTTCGGGATGATCCGCGGCGGCCACGTCAAGGTCGCCATCCTCGGCGCCATGCAGGTCTCCGGCAGCGGGGACCTCGCCAACTGGACCATCCCCGGCAAGATGGTCAAGGGCATGGGTGGGGCCATGGACCTCGTCGCCGGTACACCCCGCGTGGTGGTCCTGACCGAGCACAACGCCAAGGATGGTTCAGCCAAGATCGTCACTGAATGCACGCTGCCCCTTACGGGCCTGAAGTGCGTGGACCGGATCATCACGGATCTCGCCGTATTCGACGTCGAGCCGGATGAATCGCACGACGGCGGCACGCGCCTGCTGCTGACCCGGCTCGCTCCTGGCGTCACCGTGGAGGAGATCCGGGACAAGACCGAGGCCGCGTTCGATGTCGCCCTGGAGGACAGCGCGGCTGCAGAAGCAGAAGCACTGGAAGGAGCCACGGCATGAGCCTCAAGGACCAATTCGGCAAGGACATCCTGCTCACAGGCTGGGGCCACAGCAAGTTCGGCAAGCTCACGGACGACACCCTGGAGACGCTGATCGTCGAGGTAGCCGGCGAAGCCATCAACAACTCCGGGCTGGACCCCAAGGACATCGACGAGATCTACCTTGGGCAGTTCAATTCCGGCATGCAGCCCCTGGGTTTCACGTCTTCGCTGGCGTTGCAGCTGTCTGCGGATCTGGCCAACGTTCCAGCCACGCGCACCGAGAATGCTTGCGCTTCAGGTTCTGCGGCGTTCCAGCAGGGAGTGAAGGCACTCCTCGCGGGCACGGCCCGGAATGTCCTGGTGATCGGGGCGGAAAAGATGACCGACGCCGGTGCCGACGTAGTTGGCGCGGCCCTCCTGGGCGCGTCCTATGAGATGGCCGGCAAGCCCTCGACCACCGGTTTCACGGGCCTTTTCGCGGAGGTTGCCCAGCACTACGACAAGCGCTACGGCTCATCGATCAGCAGCCCGGGATACGAGGCTGGCCTCGGAGATGTCTTGGGCTCCATCTCGGCCAAGAACCACCGCAACGGGATGGACAACCCGTACGCCCAGATGCACCGTGACATCGGCGAGGAGTTCTGCCGCACCATTTCAGACAAGAACCCCATGGTGGCCGAGCCCTTGCGCCGCACAGACTGTTCGCCGGTCTCCGACGGTGCTGCCGCCGTCGTACTGTCCACCCAAGCGACCAACGGCGCAACCGCAGCCGTGCGCCTTGCCGGATTTGGCCACGCGAACGATTTCTTCCCCGCGGAGAAGCGCGACCCCACCGAGTTCGCCGCCACGCGGGCTTCGTGGGAGCGGGCGTTCGGCATGGCTGGCGTTGAGGTAGGCGACCTGGACTTCGCGGAGGTGCACGACTGCTTCACGATCGCCGAACTCATCATGTACGAAGCCATGGGCCTGGCGCCGCGCGGCGAGGGTTCCCGGGCGATCAAGGAAGGCTGGGTATACAAGGACGGAAAGCTGCCCGTCAACGTGTCCGGCGGCTTGAAGGCAAAGGGCCACCCTGTTGGCGCCACGGGCGTGTCGCAGCACGTCATCGCGGCCATGCAACTGAGCGGGACAGCCGGGGACATGCAGCTCCCCAACGCCCGGCGCGGAGCGGTCCAGAACATGGGCGGCGTGGGCATCGCGAATTACGTGAGCATCCTCGAATCCCTCTAGGTACCCAACTAGGGGACAGATAACGTTCCACTGAGCGCTCAGTGGAACAAGTGCTGTCCCCTAGTTGGGTAGGCGGGGCTCAGCGGTTCCGGATCAGGGCCGCGATCTCCGTAAATCCGAGCCGCTCTGCGTTCTGCAGGGCGGTTCGGCCTTCGGGGTCGCGGATGTCCGGATCAGCCCCGGCCGCGAGCAACTGCCGCACCACGTCCTGCTGATTCGGTCCGCCGTTGTTGAGCAGGATCGCTTCCTGCATGGCGGTCCAGCCCAGGTTGTTCACATGGTTCACGGGCACACCGGCGGCAATGAGTATCCGCACCGTGTCCGTGTGCCCATGCTCACTCGCCGGAATCAGCGCTGTGCCGCCGTACCGGTTGATGCTACGGACATCGGCCCCGGCTTCCAACGTCAGCTGCAGGACTTCGTTGAATCCTTCAGCCCCTGCATAGAGGAACGCGGAGTCCTGAATGGCGTCCTTGGCGTTCACGTTCCCTCCAGCGGCGATCAGCTCCCGGACCCGGGCGGGATCGTTGGCTTTGGCGGCAAGGATCAGGAGCCGGTCGGTTTCCATTTGTGCCTCCGGAGACAGTGGGGTTGGGGTCACCGCAGCAGGGGACGACGACGCCGGGCTCGGGATCGCGTTGGATGCTGCGGTTGGGCTGGGAGCTACGGAAGTCGTGGCCGCGCTGGGAGGCGACGGCACCGCCGTCGAACATCCCGCCAGCACCCCAAGCACCACCACCAACCCGAGAGTTTTTGTACACATAACGCTCCCAAAACGCTTCCTTAAGGGCATTATCTGCACAAAAACTCCGAGAGGAGGCACGGCTACTTCGCCGCGGCCAGGGCGTCGGCTCCGGCGGTTGCGCAGGCTTCGTCGAGTGCACCGTCGGGGGCGCCGCCGACGCCGATACCCGCCACCGATACACCGTTCACCTTCAGCGGCACGCCACCGGAGAGGAACAAGGTGCCGGGGAGGTCGGCGATGGATGGGCCGTTGCCGTTGATGCGCTTGGCCAACTCGCTGGTGGGGGCACCGAAGGCCGCAGCGGTGTAGGCCTTCTGCTTTGCGGCTTCAATGGTGTGCTCAGCGGCGTTGTCTCCGCGAAGAAGTGCCTGGACGGTGCCGAAGCGGTCAACCAGGGCAACGGTCACGAACGGCAGCTTGTCGGCCTGGCACTTGGCGAGCGCGGCATTGACAGCCTTGCTGGATGCGCCCACCGTGATGCGGTTCTGGGCTACGACGTTCTCCGGTGCCGGCTGGACGTCCGCCGGAATCTTGGCAGCAGCAGCCTCAGGCACTGCTGACGGGGCAACAGCGTTGGCCACGGCTGTGATCCCGCCGGTGAGCAACAGTGCTCCGGCAGCGGCGGCGGCAAGCATCTTGTTGGGCTTCTTCATGGGTTCTCCTTGGATGTTCCGGGGTACAACTCCATGCTTCCGCGGGCCACTACAAAGCACATCGACCCAACGCAGCGCCCAACCTCAGCCTTTCCGGTGGTCGTATCAGCCAAAAGGTGGAGAGATTTGCAGCGACCCGGGACCTAGCATGGAAAGAGCGCCATCAACCGAACGGGAACCATCCATGACAGCAGGCACCAGGCCGCCAGCCGACGGTCAGAAAGACGGCCGCATCGACGTGGTGGTGCACCTCGGCTTCGCGGTGCTCATGGTCGCATCGGGCGTCCGGTACATCATGCGCCACTCCCCTGCCGACAACCTCTGGACCGTGGCCTTGGCCGCCGCATTGTGCGTGCTTTATGCCGTGACGGCCGCACTGGCCCGGCCAAAGGCGGCCCGGTCCATGACGGCCACGCCCCGTACGCCGCGTTGGAACGGGCCCCGCCAGCAACGCCGGAACCTGCCCCGCCGGAACCTGTGGATTCCGTGGATGATCGCCCTGGTGGCAGCGTGGTCAGCCCTTGTCATCGTTGCCCCGAGCTTCGCGTGGTGCTCTTTCGCCATCTTCTTCCTGACGCGCAGGGCTTTCAGCGGCTGGGCGGGCTACACCGCCAGCGGCGTGACCGCAGCTGCCACCGCCGTCGGGCTGTTCCGGATGAGCGGCTGGACCGACGTAGCCATGTTGCTCGGCCCGCTGGCCGCCGGTGCCCTGCTCACCCTGATCTACGACAAGATCGAGCGCGATCAGGAGCAGTTGGCCGCCACCGAACGGGAAGCCGGAATCGTTGCCGAACGCGAGCGCGTGTCGCGGGAAATCCACGACACCGTCACCCAAGGCCTCGCCAGCAGCCTGCTCCTCCTTGAAGCCGCGCAACGTTCCTGGCCTGAGGGTTCAGCCCAACGGGACGTAGTCAAGGCGTCGGAACTGCTGAGGCGGAACCTCGCCGACACCCGCACCCTGGTGCACGAACTGTCTGCGCCGGGCCTGGAATCCGGCCCCCTTCCCGAGGCGCTGCAGCACGCCGCGCGGCAGTACGTGGAGTCCATCGACGTCCACGTCACCGGGCAAGAGCGGCCCGTCCCCGCCGAGGTCCGCCATGCCTTGCTCCGCGTGACCCAGAGTGCGGCCGCCAACATCAAGCTCCACGCGCACGCGGACCACGCCAGCGTGACCCTCGGGTACCTCCCGGAGTCGGTCACCTTGGACGTGTACGACGACGGCCGCGGCTTCCATCCCGCAGCGGTACCTTCACCGTCGCCCACCGGAGGGTACGGCCTGCGGGCCATGCGGCAACGGGTGAAGCAGCTGGGTGGAGAATTGTCGGTGGAGAGCTCGCCGGGTGAAGGCACCATCATCGCGGCCCAGCTGCCGCTCAACCAGCCTGCCCGGTCGTCCAAGGAGGGCCCGTGACCACCATTTCCGTTCTGCTTGTGGATGACCACACCGTGGTCCGCAGCGGACTCAAGGCGCTGCTGGGCACCCAGGCCGACATCGCCGTCGTCGGTGACGTCTCCTCGGGTGAGGAAGCGCTGGAAGCCGTCCAGGAACATGCGCCCGCAGTGGTGCTGATGGACCTGTCCATGGGCGCCGGGATGGACGGGATCGAGGCCATCAAACAGCTGCGCCAGCGCAACCCGAAGCAGGCGGTGATCGTCTTCACTACCTACGACTCCGACGCCGACATCGTCCGGGCGGTGGACGCCGGAGCCATGGGGTACTTGCTCAAGGACGCCGCGCCCGAAGAGATCTTCGCGGCCGTTCGCGGCGCCGTCCAAGGCAAGAGCGTCATGAGCGCCCCCGTGGCTTCGAGGCTGTTCCAGCACCTGCGGAACCCTGACGAAGTGCTCACACCCAGGGAGGCGGAACTGCTCAGCCTCCTGACCCAGGGCCTCAGCAACCGGGACCTCGGCAAACGCCTCTTCATCTCCGAAGCCACGGTCAAAACACACCTGGCACACATCTACGCCAAGCTCGGGGTCGAGACGCGGGCGGCAGCCATCGCCACAGCCATCCGCCGCGAGGGGATGCGGTAAAGGCAGCCGTTGGTTACGCTGACCGTATGTCGGACACAACGGGTCGCAGAATGTTCACTACTCCGGGGACGGCTTTGTTGGTCCGGGGAGTCCTCGCCATACTTTTTGGGCTCTTGGTGCTGGTGTTGCCAAATGCCGCGGTGTTCGCTGTGGTGGTGGTGTTCGGGTTCTTCGCGATCATCGACGGCGTCACCAGCGTCGCCCACTACTTCTACGATCCCGCAGGACGCTCCGTCTGGAGCCTTGTGGGCGGATTCGTCTCCATCGCCGCCGGCATCCTGGCCATCGCATGGCCCGGTATTACCGCCGCCGCGATTGGCATCCTCATCGGACTATGGGCCTTGATGCTGGGAATCTCGCAGATCATCCTGGCGCTGGCCGCCCGCAGCTTCATCCGCAGCTGGGGCCTGTGGCTGCTGACCGGCCTCATCACCGCGGTCTTCGGGATTGTCGTCCTGGTCAACCCCGGTGTTGGGCTGCTGGGACTCACGGCAATGCTGGCCGCCTTTGCCATTGTGACGGGGCTGCTGCTGATCGCATCCGGCATCGGGCTCCGCAAGCTGGCCTCCACCCGGACGTTGTACGGGCACTAGTGCCGGCACTCGCGGGGACGGTAAAAAGCCGCGGGGGGATGCGCTCAGCGCCAAGTTCGGTAAGTTAGTGGCTGTGAAGATAGCTACCTGGAATGTGAACTCCCTCCGCGCCCGAGCCGACCGCGTGGAGGCCTGGCTTGAGCGCAGCGACTGCGATGTCCTGGCGATCCAGGAGACCAAGTGCAAGGACGAAAACTTCCCCTGGGAACTGTTTGAGCGCATGGGGTACGAGGTAGCGCACTTCGGCGTGAACCAGTGGAACGGCGTTGCCATCGCCTCCCGCGTGGGCCTCGAAGACGTGGAACGCACATTCGTTGACCAGCCCGCTTTCGGCAAGGCTGGCAAAGACCCCGCCCAGGAAGCGCGCGCCATCGCAGCCACCTGCGGCGGTATCCGCGTCTGGAGCCTCTACGTTCCCAACGGCCGGTCCCTGGACGACGAACACATGCCGTACAAGATCAAGTGGCTCGAAGTCCTTCGCGGCCAGGCCGCCGAGTGGGTCCAGGCCGACCCCAACGCCCAGATTGCCCTCATGGGTGACTGGAACATCGCCCCCTACGACGACGACGTCTGGGACATCGAGCTCTTCCGCAACAACAACTTCACCCACGTCAGCGAACCCGAGCGGGCAGCGTTCCATGCGTTCGAAACCGCCGGATTCACCGACGTCGTGCGTCCTTACACGCCGGGTCCCGGCGTCTACACGTACTGGGACTACACGCAGCTGCGCTTCCCGAAGAAGGAAGGCATGAGGATCGACTTCTGCCTGGCATCGGCCCCTCTCGCCGCAAGGGTCACGGGCGCGTCGATTGACCGCGAGGAGCGCAAGGGCAAGGGCGCATCCGACCACGCTCCAGTGATTGTGGAGCTCGCAGACTAGGCACCACTGACTCGTAATGAAAGGGGCTGGCCGGACATGAGTGGAAACCTGTACAGGGGCCAGGCCGGCCTGCCCTTTTCTTCGTCGTTACGCGTTTACGAGCCCCTTGAGGCGTTCCCTCCCGAACAGCAGCGCCAGTTGGTGGCGGAGAGCAGCCGGGCAGGTTCCCGGGCCGCCGTCGAAAATGCGGAACTCCAAGCCTCGTTGGGACGCATCACGCGTTCCGGCGGTGACCCCTTCCCCACAGGCCGCACCGACCTGGTGCGCATGACGCGCGTCCCGGTTGGGCGGCACGCCGCGCCGTCCAATGAAGAGGACGACGCCGGGCGGGTGCTTTACTGCCCCAGCCAACTGGTGATTCGGGCCGGCTTGGCGGCCAACGCGCTCATGGACGGGGTGCACAGCCCGCTGGCCGACCTGCTCATCCCGGTCTCGCAGCGGGACAAACACCAGATGCGTATCGACCGGATCAATGCCCGGGAAGATGCCAAACGGGTCCACACGCGGGCCTCCACCTGGGGAATCCCGTTCAGCTGGTTCTCGCTTTTTGCCGAGTCGGACCGCAAGGACGTGGTGGAATCCGAGGGACGGATCCTCACCGTGCGGGTGTGGACGCCGTTGACCGAGGCTTTGGAAAGAGCACGGTTTTCCGTCGCGCACCTGGCGCTGGCAGCCCCGGACCTGGACATGCTGGACGACCTGACCCAGCTCACCGAATGGCTCGAGCTGTTCCATGCGCAGTCCATGGTGGAGCTGGATTACGGCGCCGTGGCTGACAAAGTGTATCCGGACGATTCCCCCATGGACGTCCGGCTGGGCATCGAGTGCCTGGCCGAGGGCGACATGACCGGCGCCGCGGCGGCCTACAGGCGGCTTGCCTCCCGCTGGATTCCCATCCGGCAGCTGGCGCGCGCTTCCTAGTTTGAACTGTAGGGCGGGGCGGTGGTCTCGCGGATGATCAAATGGTGCGGCGCCACCTCCGAGTGCACGGCGCCGGGGTTGCCGTCGAGTTCGTCCAGCAGCATCCTGGTGGCCAGTTCCGCTTGGTTGTCGGGACGTTGGCCAACAGTGGTCAGGCCGAGCGAGGACGAAAAGTCGTGGTCATCAATGCCGATGACCGACAGATCCTCTGGCACTTTGACCCCGTGCCGTCCGGCCTCAAAAATCACGCCCATGGCCATCTCGTCCGACGAACAGAAAATCGCGGTCGGCTTGCGCCCGGGCTGGCTCCACAGGCGATTGAAGGCCCGCTGCCCACTCGCCACGGTGAAATCGCCCCATTGGTCCCATTCAGGGCGCACTTCCAAGCCGGCGTCTGACATGACTTCCTGGAAGGCGCGGATACGCACGCGGGGAACGTCGAAGTTCAAGTCCGTTTCGTCGTCGCCATGTAGCAGGGCGATGTCCTTGTGTCCCAAATCCAGCAGGTGTTTCACGGCGGTGGACGCGGCGTCGTAGTCGTTGATGCCAATGTAGGCGCAATCCTCGACGTGGCCGCCCACCACCACCAAGGGGATGTCGATCTTGTGGAGGTGCTCCAATTCATCCTCTGTCAAGGACATGCAGAGCACCAACAGGGCATCGATTTGTTTGTAGACCATGGTGGAGCTGAAGAGCCGCTCGCGGTTGCTGCCGTGTCCCCCAAGGTTAAACAAGGAGAGGTTGTACTTCCTTGAATGGAGTTCACGGTCTGCGCCCTCAATGGCTTTGGAGAAAAACCATCGACTTACGAAGGGAGCAAGGACGCCAATGGTGCGGGTGCGGCCCGTCGCCAGCCCCGAGGCCGACGACGACGCCACATAACCCAACTCTCCAGCGACCCTGAGGATTTTCTCCCGCGTTGCCGGAGAAACCCGTGGCAAGCCACGCACTGCACGCGAGACAGTCGCCGTTGAGACTCCGGCCGCCACGGCAACGTCCTCAATACTGACGCCGGCATGGCCGCCGCGTTGGGACCGCTCGTTCGTCTTTGCCACTGAAGCCCCCTTTTTGGTGCATGCCGAAAGCCGAGGGCTCGTTCCCGGACGGCACCTTCCAGCCTATTCCGCTTGCGTGCCGATCGCCGACTTCGCGTAGCTTGTTTCGACGTCGGTCAGTTACTGGTCTTCTCCTAACCAAGCCGCCGCGTGGTGCGCCGAGGCAACTTGCTGCGTAGACGGAGCATGCCCCAGAGGGCCAAAACAACGGCCAGAAGCCCCAAGGCCCAGCCCCACGCCGACTGTCCCGTGAGTTCCATCGAGACAGTGGCGATCAGGAGCACCAGGCCCCAGAAAGCCAGGAAGCCGATGATGATGTCGAAATCCTCCGCGGAACGCACCCGTTTGTTGCCCGCATCAGGCTTTGTGGGAGAGGACCGCCGTCGATCACCGTAACTTGTCACTTGACGGCGCCCGCCGTAAGGCCCGCAACGATCTTGCGCTGGAAGACCAATACCAGAATCACCAAAGGAATGGTGACCACGGTGCCCGCGGCCATAACGGCCGTGTACGGTTCCTGGTGAGGCTGTGCACCGGCAAAGTAAGCGATGGCTACAGTAACCGTTTTGGTTGAATCATTCGACAACTGGCTGGCGATAAGGAATTCATTCCAGGAGGCAATGAAGGCCAGGATCGCCGTGGTGAACGTTGCCGGCGCGGCCAGCGGAAGGATCACTTTCCGGAAGGCCTGTCCCTGCGTGCAGCCATCAATCCGTGCCGCTTCCTCGAGCTCCCACGGCATCTCGCGGAAGAACGAGGTCAACGTGTAAACCGTGAGCGGAAGAACGAAGGAGATGTTCGGGATGATCAGCGCTTGGTAGGTGCCGAACCAACCGATGTTGGTGAACAGCTGGAACAGCGGGGTTACCAAGGCGACGCCCGGGAACATTGAAGCGCCCAGGATGAAGCCGAGGACTACAAACTTGAACCGGAAGTTCAGCCGGGCCAACGCGTAGGCGGCGAAGACGCCAACCAGGAGCGCCACCACTGTAGTGACAGCGCCAACGATGAGGCTGTTCAACAGGTTTCTGCCGAAGTGGTTGCCCAGGCTCTCGTCGAACACCGTGGCAAAGTTGTCCCACGTGATGTGGGTAAAGAACGGCGTGGTGTCGAACGTATATCCGACATCGCGGAAGGCCGTAACAACCATCCAGTAGAAGGGTGCCAGGCACCAGATAAGGATGATCACGGCACTGATGTAAGTACGCAGCGACCCCCAGTTGAAGGCGCGTTTGGGCCGTTCAACCTGGCCGGTTGACGTCCTCGAAGCTGTAGCTGTGCTCATCTCACTTGGCCTTTCCGGAAGATGTGGCTGCATCTACTGCATTCGCCCCAAGGAATCGGACGAAGATAAAGGCCACAAGGAAGATCACCAGGAATGTAATGGTCGATAGCGCCGCCGCCGTATTGAACCCTTGTCTGATTTGTTGGACCACAAGGATGGACAACGTGGTGGTGCCGTTCGCGCCCTGGGTCATGATGGCGGGAAGGTCGTACATGCGCAGCGCGTCCAGCACGCGGAACAGGATAGCTACCATCAGTGCCGGTTTGACCAACGGAAGCGTGATCAACCGGAAGCGCTGCCACGTGGACGCGCCGTCAACTTTGGCTGCTTCGTAAACTTCATCGGGAATCAGTTGCAGGCCTGCGAGGATCAAGAGCGCCATGAAAGGCGTCGTCTTCCACACGTCGGCAATGATGATGGCCCACTTGGCCGGCCATTCCGAACCTGTCCAGAGGATCTGGGTCCCGAACAGCTTGTTGGCGATGCCTTCGAAGGCGAAGATGAAGAACCAGAGCTTGGCGGTGACGGCCGTTGGGATGGCCCACGGCACCAGAACGGCTGCGCGGATCAGGCTGCGGCCACGGAAGGCACGGGCCATGATGATCGCCATCCAGAAACCAAGGATGGTCTCAAAGGCGACCGTGACTGCCGTGAAGAAGAATGTCGTGCCCATGGAATCCCAGAACTGGGCTCCGAGTGTTCCCGGGGGGCAGGCTACAGATCCGCCGCCGGGGGCCGTGCATTGCTGCAGCAGCCAGTGCGTGTAGTTTTCGAAGCCGGCCGGGCCGCCCTCCGAGAAGAAACCGGTTGCGGGGTCAAGGCCTGAGTCCTTCTGGAAGGACATGATGATTGCGTTGAGCACCGGGTAGATGATGACGATGGCCAGAAGGACGAGCGACGGCGCCAGGAGGGTATAAGCCCAGCGTCCTTGCGTGAGTTGCTTCCGGTCGGCGCTTTCGCGGCTTGGCATCGTGTGTTTGGAAGCCGCCGCCGCGTCTGGTTTTTGTAGTTCTGTTGACATGTCAAGACTCCTGTCAGGGAGATGGCCGTGGCCGGAGTCCGGCTGCCCGCCCGTCAGGGTCAGGCAGCCGGACTTTAGCCCGGGTGGTTACTTAGCTCCGGCCGACTCAATGGCCGCTTGCATGTCGGAGATTGCCGAGTCGACGGTCTTCTCTCCCTTGAGGGCGGCGTAGGCGTTATCCTGCACAGCCTTGGTGACGGCGGGGTAGAACGGCGTCACGGGGCGCGGAACCGCGTTCTCGATGGACGTCTTCAGCACCGGGAGGTACGGCAGCTTGGTCACGAGTTCCTGATCGTCATAGAGCTTGGTCAGGACAGGGGCCAGCGAACCCTGGGTAGCGTAGAAGCGCTGGGTTTCCTCGCTGGTGATGAACTTGATGAAGTCCGCAACCGTTGCCTTGTTCTTGGAGTACACGCTCATGGCGATGTTGTGGCCACCCAGCGAGGAGGCGCCGGGGCCATCCTTGCCCGGGAGGGGAGCCATCTTGAAGGTGTCCTTCACAGTGGACGAGCCATCGGTCTTGGCCAGGTTGTATACGTACGGCCAGTTGCGGTGGAAGAGGAGCTTGCCGGCTTCGAAGGCCTGGCGTCCCTGCTCTTCCTGGAAGGTGATTGCCTCGGTCGGGATGTTGCCATCCTTGTAGGCGTTGACCAAATTGGTAAGGCCGGCCTTGGCTTCACTGGAGTTCACGGCAGCCTTGCCGGAATCATCAACAATCTTGCCGCCCGCGGAGTTGATGGCTTCGGCCGCGTTGACCGTGAGGCCTTCATACTTCTGGAACTGGCCTGCGTAGCAGCCGATGTTGTTCTGCTTGGCGATGTCACACATCTTCATCATCTCGTCCCACGTCTTGGGCGGGTTGGGCACCAAGTCGCCGCGGTAGTAGAGGATGCCACCGTCCGAGCTCTGCGGAGCTGCGTAGAGGGTGTTGTTGTACGTGGCGCTCTTGACGGTGGACTCAAGCATGCCGTCCGTGGAGATCGCTGTCTTGTCCTTGAGCGGCTGCAGCCAGCCCTTGGCGGCGAATTCCGCCACCCAGATGAGGTCCACGCTCATGACGTCGTAGTTGGCGTTCTTGGCCTGGAAGTTCTGCACCAGGTCATCGTGCTGCTGGTCGGCCTGGTCGGACTGCTCCTTGAACGTCACCTTCTCGTTTGGGTGCGCAGCATTCCACTTTTCAATAAGCGGCCGGACAACGTTGCTGTTGTCCTTGCCTTGGACGTAGGTGATCGGCCCGCGGCCGTCAAGGTTGTTGGCTGCATCGCCGCTGGCACCTCCGGAACTGGTGCCGCCGCCGCCCCCACCGCCACCACAGGCGGTAAGGGACAGAGCCAGGACTCCGGCGACAGCTGCCGGAAGCAGGAACTTTTTGGATTTCATGCTGGGAACTCCTCGGTGAGTGGACCAGGTTTTTCCGCGGTGCGGTTGATGTGGTGAGGCTCACAATAGTCATGTGATTGCCGAAAATGCAAGCGCTTACACGCGCCGTAATCACAACGATACAAAGTAGTCTGATTATTTGCCGTGGAGGGCCCTGAGGGTGGAGCCTTCGAGGCAAGCCGCTCACATGTTCCCCCGTCTGGGTCATACGGGGCGGAAGGCCCTTTCCCAGGCTCGTGGAGGTTACTTCGATTTGATTGCCCACTATTGCCTATGGAACAGTGGGAAGTGTGGATGAACTCGAAGCATTACAGACCATCGGACGACTCATCAAAGAGGAACGCCTCGCCCAAGGTCTGAGTCAGGTGCAGTTGGCCAAACAGGCTGGTACTGCCATCAAGACCGTACGGACCCTGGAATCCGGTACGCGGCGCACCCAGGAAATCAACCAGCGCAAGCTTGAGCACGCCCTGGGTTGGCGGGCAGGGTCCGTCTCCGAGGTACTCAAGGGCAAATCGAATTTCGCACCCGACATGATCACGCCGGACGACATGCGCTCAAGCGACGTTACGCGGCAAGTGTCCGCCCACATTGCCCTTCCCGCGGCTCCCATAGCCCGGGCTTCGCACCTCTCCGACGAAGAACTCCTGGCCGAGCTCACGTACCGGATGATGCAGCGCAACAGAGACTGATGAGCTAGGCGCCGGCTTGGCGCTTAACCATTTCATTGATCCAGGCTGGGGCAAACGGGGAAGTACAGTTCGGCGGCGTTGGATAATCCTTCAGCACTTCCAAACGCTCACCAATATCCAATGCACGGGCGCGATGCTCCGGGTGCTCAATGCCGATTTGCGCCAGGCAATTGTTCATCGCCCACTGTAAACGCTCCGGAGCTTCCTTCATTTCCGATTCAATAATGTCCAGCAGTTCCCCGAAATTCAGCCCTTCGGGATTCTTGATTACGCGTTCCGCGGTCAGCGCCCAGCCCGCACTCGCCACCACAGGGTCGGCGTCCGAAAACCACACCACCCTCAAATCCTCGGCGAACTGACTCTTCTTGACCACATAATTCACCAGCCAGTCGTGCACTTTGGGTGTGCCGGCCTCCCGCAACATGGCATCCAGCTCGTTGTGTACAAAGGCCTTGGGGCGGCAGATCAGGAGAGAAAGCAGCCGGGCGGCGGTGTCACCCGTGGCCCACAGTTCGCGCGCCAAATCCGGCTGTACCTTGAGTCGCTTGGCTATGGCGCGCAGCTTGCCGAGGTTTACACCGTGATCGTCGCCGTGCTTTTCGTTTATTTCGCGGGCACGGGGATCCTCCAGCGCAGCAAGCTCCGCCAGGATGTCGGCCACTGATGCTTGCAGCACATTAACGGTTTCCAATGTCAGCGCACCCGTTCGGCCTTGGTAAACCGTGACCTTGTCCCGGAAACCATGTGCACCAAAACGGGCGTCTTTTGCCCGATGACAAGATCCAAGGCTTCAACCAGTTGCGAGACTTCCTCGGCCAAGAGATGCGGTGCCACGCCTTGCCGGGGTTGAATCCGTATGCGAAGGCCTGGCCGACCCCTGAACTCGTACGTTGCAACCGATGCACCTGCAAGGTCGGTCCTCTCCGCCAGGGCAGACCGGAGGGCTTGCTCAGCGACTCCACCGCCAATCCTCACTTCACCGTCGACATCGCTGTCATCGCTGCTGGCCACCAGCAGGTTGGCCCGTCCCTTGCCCTGCTGGGACAGCCACGCAATCATGGCGACGATGATAACCACCAGGACCACACCGGCCACGATCCAGAGCCAGCTCTCATCGCGGCCCGGGAAACGGGTCTGGCGGAAGGCATTCTCAGCGCCGGCCCAACCCCCCGCAGACCAACCATGCCACCAACCAGCCACTGCGGGAACGGTAGCCAGCAGCACGAGCAGCAGGCCGACAGCCAGAAGTTTGATCCCGATGATGAACAGCAGTACGCGGTTCAGTGCCCGAGGTGTCCCGTTCAAGCTCCGATCACCCCCGAAGACGCCAGGTTGACCCGCACAGTCGGCATTGGCACCGGCGACATCTCCTCAAGCTCAGACTGGACCGCGGCGAGCACAGCCTCCCGGCTCACCCTGCTCCCCGACGTGGGCCGGACATTGACCAGCACCGTTTGGCGGGAAACCACCACCATGACCTGTTCCTGGGTAACGTTGGCGGCCGTCCGTGCTCGACGGGCCAGCGCCGATGCCAACACCTCGTCATCAACCACGACGGCGGTACGCGGGTCGCGGAGCAAATGGCGCGCCCGCCGCCCGGGCAGCACTGCCTGGAGCAGGAAGAAGAGGCCCACCATGGCGATCACGGCCCCGCTCGCTCCCAGTAGGAGAGGCGAAATGCCCTCCGGAAGGGCGATGATCCGTTCAGCTGCAGTTGTGGGGTCAACCAGCCAAGGCGGCTGGCCGACGGCACGGACTCCTGCTTCCAGCAACGCGTACACGCAGAGGACGATGACGAGCACCGCTGCAATGACTGCTGCAGCTGCCCGGGACGAATGGGTTTCCCGGCGCAAAATACGACTCATTTCAGGGTCTTCCCCTGCTACACGGGTAGCACCGTGGTTTTGGTCCGGGCCGACAGCCAGGAACTTCTCCGTTTCCTGATCCTGCGTCATTGAACGCGGCCTCCCTCCCTGACGTGGGCCCCACTGATCCTGATGTCGACTCTGCTTAATTGGGATCCGCTCAGCCGGGTCACCGACTCAAGGACAACAGCTTTGGCAGCTACGGCCCGATCCCAGATGGAGCCACCGAAACCCTGAACGCGTCGGGGATCCCGGAGTACTTCCGTCAGAGCCGGGATGCTGATGGGTGCCACGATCGACAAAGCCAGCAGGCCGCCGTCGTCCGTCCAATCAGCGCGGATGTCGCTGGCCTCGACACCGAGCGCCTCAGCGGCGGCGGCGCGGGCCAGGGAAGTCAAAGCCTGGGTACTGATCCGGTTGTGGCCGGCCAGGCTGGTGGTGTGTTCCACAGCCTCAGCCACGCTCATGATGAGGAGCGCCGGCCCGTAATGGCGTCGAGGACGCTTCGCAGATCCAGTTTCCCGTCGGCGGCCCGGCCCAGGAGCGCTCCGATGCCCATGAAAAGCAGTGAGATCACGAAGCCCCACAGCCCGAACGAGAACGACATGAACGCCACGAAGGCTCCAATTGCGATTCCGACTACGGTCATGCTCACTGGAGTGACTCCCTTTCCACCACGACGGTCTTGGCTCCGGCCTGTTTTGCCGGCGGCGCTATGAAGACATCAGTGATCTCTATGTTCACTTCGATCACTTGGAGGCCAACAAGTTCCTCGACAGCGCGGTATACCGCGGCTCTGACCTGGTTGGCGACTCCATGCAAGGGATGACCGTAGAGGGCCACCAGTGTGATGTCCACGGCAACTTGGGTTTCGCCCACCTCGGCGCGGACACCCGCTGCGTGGTCTGAACTTCCTACGGCGTCACGGATCGCGCCAAGAGCACGGGAAGGACCTGATCCGAGGGAGTAGACTCCCGGCACTGCCCGGGCGGCGATGCCCGCCACTTTCGCCACGGCCGCTTCGGAGATGATGGTGCGTCCCGTCCCGGGAATTTCGCCCCCGGGCACAGGATCCGGCTGCACGTTCTGGACTTCCATGGAGCACTCCCCTTCTCTTGAGTACCACCCTAGCGTCTAGCTGCGACGCTTTGGAGACAAAGGGTTTGCGCGCGGCGTTGGCTAGGAGCAGTTCTTCTCCACCCACGCCGGGATGGGCTTCATCAGTTCCTCGAACTGCCCGTCGCCGTACTTGGTGAGATCCGATCCCGCTGACTCCGTGAAGTTCCTGAGCTTTTCGAAGGCAGGCTTCAACTCTTCGGGCACTTTGCCCTGCGCCTTGGACAACTCGTCTTTCGCTTTTTGGATGTCCTCAGGGTTGCCGCCGGTCATGGCAGCCATGGGGAGGATGGTGACACTGAGCAGGGAGGCGCTCACGGCCAGACAGGCCTCGGACATGGACGCGTACTGGCCGTAGGCGCCGCCGGTTCCCGTGGATGTGCTGGGGCTGGCCGAAGCGGAGCTTGACCCATCTTCCGCGGCCGGCCCCTTGGACGATGCTGCATTTGATGCCGAAGGCGTGCTTTGAGCGGCTGGCGCCGGAGAAGAGCAAGCGCTGAGCGTCAGCATTGCGATGAGACCGGTAGCGGCGACGAAGCGACCGGAAACAGACAGGCGTGAACGTTCCATGATTTCCCCCAAGGATGATGAAAAAGACAATTCGATGGGCTAAGAATACGTCGGAGATGCAACGGGGGCCAAAGACGTTATCCACAGGCATCAGTTTTCGGCTGGGAGCCGACGGAAGGCCCTGCATAGACTGGCCGCCACACCGTCGTACAGCTGTTGGGGAGCTCGTCATGTCACGCGTTACGTTTGCTGCTTTGTTAGTCGCGGCCGCCGTGCTTCTCAGCGGCTGCCAGGGCGGGCCCGGTCCCAGCGCTTCGCCTTCAGGACCGGGCACGACGCCGGCGCCCACCTTGAGCGTCTCGGTTCCGGCGGCCTCGGCTACTGCTACGGCGGATGCGGGGGTTTACAAGCCGGCGGATGCGAAGGGGAAAGCCGAGAATGTGCCAGTTCCCGTGATGCCGGAACTGGCGAAGGAGAACTCGAAGGCGGGGTTGGAGGCGTTTATTGGGTACTGGTACGCGCAACTCAGCTACGCCTACGAGACAGGGAACACATCGCAGCTCAAAACACTCAGCAGCCCCAGCTGTCTTTTGTGCGCCTCTCTACAACAAGGCATAGAGGCTGGCTGGCAAGACGGGCGCTGGATTGCAGGCGCAGGTACCAAGTCCGTGGCGATTCAGTCCGAATTTGATCCCACAGCGACAACGCAATCTGCCGTGGTGCAGGTGCTTCAGGAAGCTATAGAAATCTGGGAACCCAATGGGTCGCTATATCAAGAGCCAACAGCCGCATCGAATTCCGCCAGTCGAGCCGCCCTCCGTCATGGGGTCGATGGCTGGGTAATCGTCGATCTTGGTCTGATCCGATAACCCGTGCGGAAGCTTCAACGATGGATACCACTATCTCTGGCTGCTGCGTGCCTTTCCACGACTATTCTGGCAGGTGCCGCTCACGCAAAAGACCCAAAGATCGACATCGGTTACGTGGATAACGGGCTTAAGCTAACTGCAACTCAGTGGACAAGAGACCCTGTTACCGGCGTTTTCAGCCCGAAGGTAGACGGAGGCACGTCTGAAGACCCGAATCAGTACATGGCCGATGTTCATTGCCGTTCAGGCGGGTCCGACACACCGGACCGTGGCTGCCTCACGTTGGACTGCCCGCCGAAAACACCCGGAGGCGAAGCGGGCACCCCCGTGATTTGGCGGCAAGCTCCGAAGTCGATCACGAACCCGGTGTGGACGGACTACCCCGCCGTCAGCGGACCCACCTGCTTATACGGCCCCCAACCCGGGAACGTCCTGGCCGACATCGCTGCCCGGATCCTCACCGACTTCCGACAACTCCCCGTCAACCCCGGAACCCTCCAAGCCCAGCCCTTCCCCCACACCCTCAAAGGCGCACCCACCAACTTCTACACCAGCACAACCGCACAAACCTTCGACATCACCATCCTCGGCCAAGCAGTCCACCTCACCGCCACCCCCGCCGACTACACCTACACCTTCGGCGACGGCACCACCCTCGGACCAACACCGGCCACCGGATACTCCATCCCCCAGGATGAGTGGCTGACCACCCCAACGCGCACCAGCCACACCTACACAAACACCGGCAACTACCCCGCCACCGTCACCACTACCTTCACCGGCACCTATTCGGTCAACAACGGCCCACCCCTGCCCATCAACGGAACCATGAACCTCACCACCCCGGCCATCACCATCCAAGTCTGGAAAACAGAACGAGCCCTCGTCGCCGACACCTGCCAACAAAACCCCCAATCCTGGGGCTGCCCCGGCACCGAACCAACGCACTAAGGCCTGAGCACCGCAGCTTCCTGACCCGTCTAAACCCGAACCAGCTGGAAACCGCCGGAAAATCACGCTCAACGGCCTCAAGCTAGGTCAGGAAGCCACACGAGGTCCAGACCCGTGCCGCCACCACCAACTTTGGACGCGCACACCCACACGACACACCCCAACAACGGCATGTTGGCTTCATCACAGTTCCAAAGTGGGTGGTGGCGGCACACGTGAACACGCGAACAAAGGGTTAAAAGAAGAAAAGCACCAGTTCCGAAGAACTGATGCTTCCCAGTGGTGGCTCCGACCGGCGTCGATCCGGTGACCTTTCGATTTTCAGTCGAACGCTCTACCAACTGAGCTACAGAGCCTAGGTGACTTGTCACCTTGAGAACCGAATTGCTTCGGCGCTCAGAGCGACCCTGACGGGACTTGAACCCGCGACCTCCGCCGTGACAGGGCGGCGCGCTAACCAACTGCGCTACAGGGCCTTGCGTTTGCAGTATCTCTACTGCGTTTTTTTCAAGGCTTCTAGCTTACCAGACTTTTTTCGTCCGATTTACCACTTCCTTGCGTACCCCCAACGGGATTCGAACCCGTGCCGCCGCCGTGAAAGGGCGGTGTCCTAGGCCGCTAGACGATGGGGGCCTGAACTCAATTCGGATTTTGCAAAGAAAAGGGACGCTTTATGCGTTCTTTCCGTGTCTCGCTCGTCCGAACTGGACTCTAAAACTTTAGAGCATAGATACCGATATTCCCAAATCGAGGTCTGCGGGCGCACCTGGACCCGACACCGAGAGGTGAGATTCCGCCCCATCGAGGCCTTCAAAGAGTCGAGATCCCGCCCCTCGCGCAGGCACCGGAAGGCCCCGGACAAACTTTGGCAGGATCTTGCCCTGACGCGTCCGAAAACCGCCAGCCTGCCAAGGCAATGCCCGGATAGATTTGGCTCATGACAACCACTTCCCCGGCCGAACCCGGCCAGCCGTCCCCGGGCTTGCCTCCGCGCACCACCCCCGCGCCAGGAGCAGCCATCAGCAAAGCCGGCATCGCAGCCGTCGTCGTCACGGTCGTGCTCTGGGCTTCGGCCTTCGTCGGCATCCGGGCGGTCGGCCCAAGCTTCTCCCCCGGATCCTTGACCCTGGGACGTTTGGCGGTTGCCGCCGTCGTGCTTGGCATCGTCGTCCTGCCGACCCTGAAAGTCTGGCCGCGCGGCCGGGAGTGGCTGCCCATCGTGGCTTACGGGGTGATGTGGTTCGGCGGCTACAACGTGGCCCTGAACGCCGCCGAACACATGCTCGACGCCGGCACCAGCGCCATGCTGATCAACGTCTCGCCCATCCTCATCGCCATCCTCGCCGGCGTCGTCCTCAAGGAGGGCTTCCCCCGCTGGCTGCTGATCGGCAGCGCGGTGGCGTTCTGCGGCGTCGCGATGATCGCCCTGGGTTCGGGACAGCGTTCGACGGCGGATGTCGCCGGGGTGTTGTTGTGTCTCCTGGCCGCTGTGCTCGCCTCGGTGAGCGCGATCCTGCAGAAGCCTGTGCTCCGGAAGTTCTCCGCAGGCCAGGCAACCTGGTTCGGCATCATGATTGGTGCCCTGTGCTGCCTGCCATGGGCCGGCCAACTGGTCGCCGAGGTTCAGGCGGCACCGCTGCCGGCCACGCTCGGTCTGGTCTACCTGGGCGTATTCCCCACGGCCATCGCCTTCACCACGTGGGCCTACGCGCTCTCGCTGATCTCGGCCGGAAAGCTCGCAGCCACTACGTACCTGGTCCCCGGCACAACGATTCTGATTTCCTGGGCTGTCCTCCAGGAAGTTCCCACCATCTGGGGATTGATTGGTGGCGTGGTCTGCCTGGTGGGCGTCGGGCTGACCCGGCGCCGTTCGGGCTGACGGGGCACCCGCCCAGGGGGCAAGAGCTAGCGGGCCATCTCCGCCAGCAGCTCCCGGTGCGTGGGAGGGTTGGCTCCCCCACGGCCCACGGTAATGGCCGCCGCCATCGACGCGATGTTGCCGATCCGCTCGAGCACGGTAGGCGCGAGTCCGTCGCTGCCTCGAAGCAACAACCCCATGATCAGTGCTGACATGTAGGAATCACCGGCACCAATGGTGTCGGCCACGGTGGACGGCACGGCGCGGACCCGGATCTGTATGTGGCGGGTTGCCATCAAGGAACCCTTTGCGCCCTCGGTCATCACTGCCAACGTGGTGCCAAGCGCCAAGAGATGGCTCGCTATGTCTTCCAACGCCTTCCCCGGATAGAGCCAATGGGCGTCGGAGGCACTCATCCTGACAACATCGGTCAGTGGAACAATCTCTTCGAACGTGGTCAGTGCCTCGTGGTGGCTGCCCAGCAGATCAGTGCGGATGTTGGGATCGTAGGTGACCATGCACCCGCCCTGCGCCTGCTCCAACAAGCTACGGACCGACCCCGCTCCTGGTTCCAGGAACGTCGCGATGGACCCTGTGTGCAAAATCCTCGGAGCATACGGCAGGGCAAGTGGAGCCAGGGCCCACTCGATGTCGAAGGTGTAGGCTGCCGAGCCGTCGGCAGCTATCCGGGCTGTCGCCGTCGCGGTTTTTCCCATCGACTGGGACCCGGGCAGCAGCACCACGCCAGCGCTTTGCAGGTGGGCGGCGATGGCGTCTCCGCGCTGGTCCCGGCCGATTGCCGTCAGCAGGCCAGCTTTTACGTCCAGCCGGCCCAAGCCATAGGCGACGTTGGTGGGCGATCCGCCGGGGTACTCGGCCTGCCCGTCGGGCGACTGCACGATATCGATCAGCGCCTCACCCACCACGACGACGTCGAGGGGTTCAGACATGGGGGAGGCGGTGGAAGTCATGCGGTTCCTGTGTCTATGCGGAAGGGACTGAGTTCAGTATCCCTCATCACAGACGGGGCCCCAATACTGTCACAGCAGACTAAAGTCGAGTCATGCCCGCGAATCTTCCTCCCGGACTTCCCATAATTCCCGACGGCGAGCGCCCGTTTTCGCCGTTGCCGGACCGAAGCGCTGCGCACCGGCCGCCCTTCGAGATGTCGCCCGAGGATTTCGAGGAAGCCGTCAGCGATGCCTTGCAGCTGATTCCCGCGAAGGCCGCCCGCGCCATGGACAACGTGGCCATCTTCATCGAGGACGATTACACGCCGCAGCCGGGCGAAGACCCGGACACCGTTCTGCTGGGTCTTTATGAGGGCGTGCCGTTGACGGAGCGCGACTCGTGGTGGGATGCAGGGTCGCTGCCGGATCGGATCACGATCTTCCGCCAGCCCATCCTGGATATCTGCACCAGTCGCCAAGAGGTCATAGACGAAGTGGCCATCACCGTTGTCCACGAGATCGCGCACCACTTCGGGATAGATGACGATCGCCTGCACGAGCTCGGCTGGGGCTAGCCTTATAAGCATGGGGCATGATCACAACCATTCGCACGGCGTCACTGCAACCGGCAAGCACCGGAAACGCCTGATCGCTGTCCTGGGCATCACCTTGGGCGTGGTGGGCATCCAGGTGATTGGCGCCGTCGTTTCCGGTTCCCTCGCACTGCTGGCGGACGCGGGACATATGCTTTCCGACGCCGCGGGCGTCTTCATTGCGCTGATGGCGGCCTGGATTGCCACCCGGCCGGCCAGCGACCAGCGGACCTACGGGTACCAGCGCGCAGAGGTGCTCGCTGCCTTGGCCAACGCGCTGATCCTCATTGTGATCGCCGTCGTGATCATGATCGAGGCCATTCGGCGATTCGGCGAAACCACCGAGATCCATACCGACGTGATGCTGTGGGCCGCCATCCTGGGCGCGGTGGCCAACCTGGTTTCCCTGCTGATCCTGCAAGGAGCGCAAAAGGAGAGCCTCAACGTCCGCGGCGCCTACCTTGAGGTCCTGGGCGACCTTCTGGGATCCATCGCCGTCATTGTGGCCGCCGTCGTGATCATGACCACCGGCTTCTCCGCTGCCGACCCCATCGCCTCTGTCCTCATCGCCCTGATGATCATTCCCCGCGCATGGCACCTGCTCCGCGACGTAGTGGACGTGCTCCTTGAGGCGACTCCCAAGGGCGTGGACGTGAACATGATCCGCGAACACATCATGGCCGTTGAGGGCGTGGTGGAAGCCCACGACATCCACATCTGGACCATCACCTCAGGCGTGCCCGTGTTCTCAGCCCACGTGGTGGTGGAGGACGACGTCCTGAACGCCACGGGGGCCGACAGCATCCTGGACCAGTTGGGTTCCTGCCTTGGCCGGCACTTCGACACCGAGCACTGCACGTTCCAGTTGGAGCCCGTCAGCCATTCCGAGCACGAATCCCACCAGCACGCCTAGTCGGGTTCCCTTTCCGCGCTGACTGTCCCCGCCGCGCCGTCCACAGTGATGAGCTGGCCGGTACGTAGCCTCGTGGTCGCGTCCGGAACGCCCACCACAGCCGGGATTCCATATTCACGGGCCACCACGGCGCCATGCGAGTTGGGTCCGCCCATCTCCATGACCAGGCCTCCGGCCGTGAGGAAAAGCGGCGTCCAGCCCGGATCTGTGGATGGCGCAACGAGGATCTCCCCGGGTTCCAGGTGGGCTCCAACAGGATCCATGATGACCCGCGCGGGCGCGGTGATGAGACCCGACGACGCCGGACTCCCGGACAAAGTGCCCGGGCGCTGCCCCGCGCGGGCTGCGGCCGTGGCCTCGGGTTCCGTGCCGTCGGACAGGAGCATCCGGGGAATGTGCCTCCGGCGAAGTTCCTGTTCGTAAGCAGCCCTGTGTTCAGCCACAGCGCCACGCAGATCCTCGCCTGCCAGCGCGTTTTCCACCGCGTCCAAGTCCAGGAAGAAAATATCCCCGGGCCGCTCGATCCGATGCGATGCTGCCAGTTCGTTCCCGACCAGCAGCAACTGCTCCCGCGCCGCGGCGAGCCCAAGGACCAAGTTGTATTTGGGCGACTCCCGTAGACCAGCAAATCTCCGCGTACGGTCCAGGGCTACGCGCACCACCAATGCGTGGAGCGGGCTGATTGCTCGGGCCCGCGCCACGAACTTTGCCACCTGCTGGTCAGCGTCTGCGGCTGCTTTCCGGAACTGCTCGTCGGGGGCGCCGGCACCGGGCTGAAGCCTCAGATAGTTGGCAAGGACTCCGAGAATGTGGGTTGGATCATCGCGCCAACGGGGCATGCCAAGATCGATCTCCGCAACGGCCCGATGCCCGTAGGTGTGCAGGAACGCGTCCATGCCGCTTTGGGCCACGGCAGGCAGTTCGGCGTCCCGGTATTGAGCAGCCAACGCTTCTGCCGTTTGGCCCGCCATGGAGGCGGCGGCGTCGGGATCTTCCAGGATCTGCGAGGCGAGGTGCCATAATGCCAGGTCCATCTCAGTGGTGACATTGTTTGGCAGGCCACGGATCACGGTTTGTAGTTCGTCGTAGGACGCTTGTTCGCCCAGCATCCGTCCCACCAATGCCAGCAGCGCGAAGCCGAGAAGGGGAAGCGGCAACAGCTGGGGCACTGTGGCAAAGAGTTCCCGTCCGAGAATTCTCTGGACGTGCGCGATCCGCTGATGTGCCGTTGCTTGGGCGGGGACGGCCAAGGCTTTCCGAAGGTCCGAGTTGAGGCGCTCCACCCTTTGCATCGCGGCATCCGGACTGAATAAACCCCGGAGAATCAACTCCGGAACTCGGTACTTGGCCGCCACAGGGGCAACGTGGCGGATGAGTTTCAGCGGAGTTTTGATGGTTACTGAAAAGCGTGGGTCTTCAAACAAGCCCCGCATCAGTGTGGCGGACCGGGCTTCCATGACATCAAAGACGCGGGGCACAATCTTCCTCCCGACCCGGCTTCTCAGCACCGAGGTCAGATCGAAGAAGATGCGCTGGCCGGCTTCGTAATAGGGCGGCGGGCCTGATCGGGGATCCGGAATGGCGAAACCCGCAGTTCCGGCAACACACGAAGCTATGAGACGGATTCCGGCCAGGCCCCCGGGCGTCAGTGGCCGGGTGAGCCCTTGCGCGAGGCTGAAGTTCAGGAACGCATGGACACCGGGCACCGGAGGGGTACGGGTTGTCAAGGGGTACAAGGTGGTGATGGGGCGTGCCTGCGTCAACCACAGTTTCCCGTTGGCATCGAGCGCCCACTCGGTATCCTGCGGAGCTCCGTAGTGTTGCTCCACCAAGCGGCCCAGCCCCGCCAGCTCCCTGATCTGCCGGTCACTGAGGCAAGGTTGAATGCCGTCATTAGCGAACCGTTCCTGGTGGGCCCGTTCCCTCCTCTCAGTTCCACCGCCCGGGACGGAACGGATCTCCACCTGCCGGTCACCCAGGGTTCGTTTCAGAATGGCACTGCTGGCCAGGTCCACAACGTACTGATCCGGGTTCACGGCCCCGGACACCACCGCTTCCCCTAAACCCGGGCTGCCATCGATCACTGCCTCGGACCTCTTGCCCGTCACCGGATTGGCTGTGAACATTACTCCCGCCGCGACGGAATCCACCATCACCTGGACCACGACAGCCAGGGCCGCAGATGCGTGGTCGATGCCGTTGGTGGCCCGGTATGTCACGGCGCGGTCAGTCCAGAGGGAAGCCCAGCAGCGGCCCACGGCGTCGAGAACCGAGTCCACGCCCACTACGTTCAGGTATGTGTCCTGTTGACCGGCGAAACTGGCGAAGGGCAGATCCTCGGCGGTGGCCGATGATCTGACGGCCACGGGGGCTTCGTTCCCCAGCCCTTGGTAGGCCGACCGCACCGCGGCAGCAATATCGGATGGCAGTCCCGCCTCGAGCACCAGTGAACGGGCCCTTCCGGCGAGCAGGTTCAACCCCGGGAGGTCGGCCGTGCTGGTGGACTTCAGAGCCTCGCAGACCTCATCGAGGCCGCTGGCGGAGAGGGCCCGCCGGTAGGCCTCTGTGGTCAGGCAAAAGCCCGGCGGTACGGGCAGGCCGGCGCTTGCCAATTCCCCCAGATTGGCTGCTTTGCCGCCCACGTCGGGAAGCATGGGTCCACGAATATCCCTGAGGTCCAGCGTGAACACCGACGGCCCGTTTCCTAAGCCGCGCCGAGCATCGGGCCAAACTTGTCGCGGTCCCCCAGCCGGGGATCCTCACGGTCCGGAACTACCAGCACCGGTCCCTTGGCGTGGTGAAGGACGCCGTCGGAGGTAGAGCCGAGCAGCATGCCCGCAAACCCACCGCGTCCGCGTGTACCCAACACCACCAACTCCACGCTGCGGCTTGCTTCCACCAGGACGTCGACGGGCGAGCCGTCCCTGAGGTCCGTTTCGATGGGCAGCTGTGGGAAATGGCTCCTCAACCACGCGACGCCTGCTTCAAGCTGGACCTTGATATCGGCAAACAGGGCGTCCCGGTCCAACGGGGCGGGCACCCAGGCCAGCGAACCGCTGTACTGGGGGACGGCACAAATGACGCGGAGCTTGGCTCCCATGCGCTGTGCCTGTTCGGCTGCTTCGAGCACAGCAACACGCGCCTGCTCGGAGCCGTCCACGCCCACTGCGATGACGTTTTCCACGGTACGGGGACCGGCCTTGGCGTGCTCGGCCTTGATGTGCTTGTCTTCGGTATTCTCGCCCAGCCGGTCGGCGCAGTAGAGGGGGACAGTAACCGTGGGGCATTTGGCGTGGGCAGGCAAAGCGCTGCTGACAGATCCCAGCAACCGCCCAACAAAACCACCGCGGCCGCGACTGCCGAAAACCAGGAGTGCGGCGTCCGCCGAGAGATCCAGCAGCACGCCGGCGGCGTCGCCGTTTTCGACCGAAGCATCGACGTCGACGGAGTACCTGGCCACTTTGTCCATGGCCTGCCGGACAATGGCTTCCGCGCCCTCGCGTATGACCGAATCGTCCACGGTGGCGTATCCGCCGTCGAGCCCTGAGGCGGCGAAGATCGGCACCGAGTAGGCGGTGACGATGTGTAGTGGGAGCTGCCTGCGTTCTGCCTCGCGTGCGGCCCAGACCAAGGCACACTGCCCGTGTTCCGAACCGTCCACCCCAACGACGATGCCGCCCGGTGCTACCGTCAGGCCCTCGCCGTCCTGTGGCTCTTCACTGTGTCTGCCGTGCTGGTCCATTTGGGGCCCGCCTCTCCACCTACTGCTTGATGTTCCGGCCATTCTGCCAGAGGTTTTCCGCTTCGGAATCCCTCATGGCTCCATTGTCAATGGCCGGGGCTGGATTAATGTGAAATTTCTCCGTCCAATGCCCACTATTCTCGGTCGGCAGAGACGAATCAAGGCGGGTTGGCGCTATGTGTATAACAGTCCGGGTTCGGTTCCGTGAGCCCAATTTTGTGCGCGCAACCAACCACCGGAACACGCTGCCGCGAGAGGCTATCCATGGGCGAAAAAGTTCGGTAGTGTTCGAGTCACCGAATGGCCGGCAAAGGTGTCCTACAACACAATCCGGCCATTTGTTTGCGGCCGCTTGGGGAACTCGGACGCGATCCCACGCGAGGCCGCAAGGCACACACGTCAAGGAGGAACCAAGCAGTGTCAGACGCGCCTGATTCCGGCACGGAACGCACCACCACCGTGGTTATAGGTGCCGGCCTGTCCGGCTTGGCAGTTGCCAGTGAACTGAGCCGCTATGGAGTGGGCTCCATTGTGGTGGATGGCTTTGGCGCACTGTCGGCCACCGGCCCGGCCGTCCACACGGGCATGCTGCAGCGCTGCGAGGTGACCGATCCCGCCTCCATCAAGGAACGCAACGAGATTCTGCGCCATCTGCGCAATTACGCGGCCAGCCACCATCTGGATGTACGCAACACGACGAGGGCCGTGCGTCTGGATTTTCTGGGCGCAGACACATCCCAGCACATCGGCCACGGGCTAGCCGCGAGCATGACCCTTAACGGGCTTCGCGCAGCGGGCCCTCTTGAATCAGCACCTCGTCAATGGGCAGTCCACACAGCCCATGGGATCCTCCTGGCAGACCACGTGGTGGTGACGCGCTGCGCCCAAAGCCAACTGCGACGGATGCTGGCCGAACTCGGGATCGCCGTGGGCCAGAACCTCGTGGCTGCCATGCGGGCCCTGGGGATGCACCTGGTGGGCGTGGGCGAATTAATCACACCGACCCCCAAGGAAGTGCTCCGCCAGGCCAAGGCCGTTGGCCAGGCGATCTCCTCAAAGGTTGCGCTGCCGGGCGGCCCCGGGGTCGCCATCGCCTAGCCATCAACAAGATGCAAGCCGATCTTTAAAGCCCAAAGGCCGGTGTCTTTCGAAGAATCAATCTTCGGAAGACACCGGCCTTTGCGTTGAAGCGTGAGGCTTATGCGCCAGCGCGTACGTAGGTGATGGGTCCCGTTGCGGTCAGCCAGCTGATCGGGTGGATGCCCGTCTGGTTGCCGTTGATGCCACCGCTGATGGCCTGGCCGTTGCCGATGTAGATGGCAACGTGGCCGGACTGGACGATCATGTCGCCCGGCTGGGGGTCGCTGACAACCTTGCCGTAGTTCAGGAACTGCATGGGTGCCAGGTCGCCAACAGGGATGCCGGCGGAGCCGAGGGCCCGCTCAACCATGGCGGTGCAGTCCTGCATGATGCCGATCTGGGCGTAAGCCGAGGCAACCATGGCAGCGTTGACGCCACCAGCGGCAGGAGCCGCAGCTACCGGAGCGGCAGCAGGAGCAACAGCGGCCGAAGCAGCAACTGCGGCCTTGGCGGCAACAGGAGCCGCAGCGACGGTAGCGGTCTTGGGCGCAGGGGCCTCAACGACCGGAGCCGGCTTTTCGATGACCGGAGCTGCAACTGAGGCAACTGCGGGACGCTCAAAGTTGATGGTCGCCGTCGAAAGGGCGGTAACAACCTTGGTGGGAGCCTCGGATGCGGTCTCGGCGACCGTGGCGGGGCTGGAGTCGCGCTGTGCCGGAGCTTCGGCTGCGTGGGCAGCTACGGAGCCGGTCAGTACGAGTCCGGAAGCTGCTGCGATAACGGCTGCCTGGCGGCCAGCGCCGGAAGCGTTGCTGGCAACTGCCTTGGAGATGGAGATGAACGGATTAGGACGTACGCTGTCCGCCTTACGACGGCCGCGAAGAATGCGTGAAGACATGAAAGAGCCTCTCCCGATGCCTGCGAGGTTAGCTGTCGGATTCGGATGGGAGTCACCCGGCCACTATCTCCCGCTGAGCGGAAGCTTCGTGACTTCACCCCAAGGCGCGCTCGTAAGCGGCCCAAATTGGGTTCCCCGTCTCTGCCGTAGGTTTGTCTGCGAACGGATTCCGGACTGCGGCAGAGCTAGGCAATCAGGCCGGAAGTGCCTGCTGCGTGGAACAGGCACAGGTACCACCGTACGCGATGATCGCCACGAAGTCACATTTAAGTAACGGGAACCGTTGCTTTGGCGTGTCGCAGTAACCGAACCGAGATATTCGCAGCTATGTAGAAAACCCCGTCATTCCGCGGATGCGGGACCTTCAGGGTCATCGGGTGCAGCGAGTTTCTTCCGGGCTGTCACAGCGAGGAAGATCACGAGCGCCACAGCCACTGCTGCAATGATCACGATGCTCCATGGGAACGGCTGGGACGCGTCCGCTGCGGGCGCGCTGCTACCCGTTCCGGGAGGTGCCGAACCCACCGACGGGACCGTGGCCGACGTCGCCGACCCGGACGGTGAGGCAGCCGCAGTGCCGCTCGCCGCCGTCGTGCTTCCTGCGGTCGCCGTGAACTTAAAGGTCCCCTCGATCGGGTGCGAATCGGAGCTGACGACGCGCCAAACAACGGTGTACTCCCCCGCCGGCGCGCCCGGGCGCAGCTTCTGCACAGCTTGGCTGTCGATGATTTCCACGGGTCCGTCGGCCCAGTTTTCGCCGCCGGCGGTTACGGTGACGCCCGAACCGATGGCCAGGGGCCGGTTGTTGAACGTAATGGAAACCGACGCCGGTACTTCAGCCACGGTGGCACCATTCGCCGGCGCCGTGGATTCCGCGACGTCGTGCGCGGACGCCGGTGCCGCGGAAAACAGCAGGGCAGAGGCGAAGGCAAAGGCGGCGACGACGGCGGCCAGAAGCGGGCGGATGGTACGCATGGGGCGGTTTCTCCTAGTGTTGGCTTCCTTACAGACTAGGGGAATGGTCCGCAGCCCCCACATTCCACGGCATAGGATTTGATAGCACACTCCCCCCAAAACCCGGAGACCTTCATGCTTAAACAAGGTTCTGCAGTGGACCGCTACTTCAAGATTTCCGAACGTGGTTCCACGTACTCAAGGGAAATCCGCGGCGGTTTCGCAACATTCTTCGCCATGAGCTACATCGTGGTGCTGAACCCGCTGATCCTCTCGGGCGCCGATTCCAGTGGCGCGTCCCTGGGCTTCACCGCGGTGGCGGCCACCACGGCGTTCGTTGCCGGCATCCTGACCATCCTCATGGGCGCTTGGGCCAAGCACCCCTTCGCCGTGGCAACCGGGTTGGGTGTCAACGCCTTCGTAGCGGTCACCGTTGCCTCCCACCCGCAGCTGACCTGGCCGGACATGATGGGCCTGGTGGTGCTCTCCGGCGTCACCATGCTGATCCTGGTCCTCACTGGATTCCGGACCGCTGTGTTCAAGGCGGTGCCCGAAGCCCTCAAAACAGCAATCGTGGTGGGCATCGGCCTGTTCATTGCCCTGATCGGCCTGGTGAACGCCGGCTTCGTCCGCCGCATCCCGGACGCCGCAGGCACCACTGTTCCGCTGGGCCTCGGCGTTGACGGCAAACTCATGGGGTGGCCCACGCTGGTGTTCGCCGTCGGTTTGATCCTGACCATCGCCCTGGTGGTCCGCAAGGTCCGCGGCGCGATCCTGATCGGCATCGTCGTCTCCACGGCGCTGGCTGCCATCCTCGAGTTCACCCTGCACATCGGGCCCAGCTTCGACGGCAAGAACGTTAACCCGCGCGGTTGGTCCCTTGTGGCGCCCACCCTGTCCGAATGGGGCGCCCCGGACCTCTCCCTGATCGGCAAGGCCAACCCGTTCGGCGCGTTCCAACACCTCGGCTTTATCGCCGCTGCGCTGCTGGCCTTTGTGATCCTGCTCAGCATCTTCTTTGATGCCATGGGCACCATGGTGGGCCTGGCAAACGAGGCCGGGACCGTGGACAAGGACGGCAACATCCCCAATGTGGACCGGGTACTCCAGGTGGATGCCCTCGGTGCCATTGTGGGGGGTGGAGCGTCGGTTTCCTCCAACCAGATCTTCGTGGAGTCCGGCGCGGGCATCGGCGAAGGCGCGCGGACCGGTCTCGCCTCGATCGTCACCGGCGTCCTTTTCCTCATTGCCATGTTCTTCACGCCGCTGATCAACCTGGTGCCCTTCGAAGCCGTAGCTCCCGCCCTGGTGGTGGTGGGCTTCATGATGGTGTCCCAGGTGGGCAAGATCGATTGGCAGGACTGGGGCGTCGGCATTCCCGCGTTCCTGACCATCGCCCTGATGCCGTTCACCTACTCCATCGCAAATGGCCTCGGCGCCGGCTTTATCTCCTTCGTCCTGATCCGCACCTTCCAGGGCCGTGCCCGCGAAGTCCACCCCCTGATGTGGGCTGTGGCTGCGGCGTTCCTGCTGTTCTTCGGCATTGGAACTGTGGAGGAGTTGTTGGGCGTCAAATAGACCCCTCACCGAGTTGGCATTTGATGACAGTCCGGGGCTCTGACATTGTCATTAACTGCCAACTCGCGTGGCGTATTCCGGTATTTCAGACACTCCGGACCCGGAACTGCTGTTTTTGGCAGTCCGGGTCCGGTGTGCTTTAACCATGCAAACCAGCCACATCACCGTAGATGTCAGCCCCACTCCGTGGACCGGTCGTTTCGACGGGGACGACGCGGAACATCGCCGCTGGTGGCAGGCCATCACCCCGCACACGCCTGAAGCTGCCGACGCAGCCTCGCGTCCCGCCGTCGTACTTGGCTTCTGCAGCGACGCCGGCGTCCTCCGCAACAAGGGACGCGTGGGTGCCGCCGCGGCTCCGGCCGCCATCCGCTCGGCCCTTGGTCCGCTGGCTTATCACCTCGACCGTGACGTGTTCGACGCCGGTGACGTGGTTGTGGAGGACGACTCACTGGAAGCGGGCCAGGAGCGTGCCGGCCGCGCCATTTCAGAATTGCTCGACGCCGGTAATCTCACCGTGGTGCTGGGCGGCGGACACGAGACCGCCTTTGCCAGCTACCTGGGGGTGGCGGGATCGGAGGCCGTGCAAAGCGGCAAGCGACTTGGTGTGCTGAACCTGGATGCCCACTTTGACCTGAGGGATGAGCCGGTACCGAGCTCGGGCACGCCGTTCCTCCAGATGGCCCAAGCGGAAGCCGAGGCTGGGCGTGAACTGCAGTACGCCGTCGTCGGAATTTCGCAACCGAACAATACGCGCACGCTGTTCGACACCGCGCACCGCCTAGGCGTGAAGTACCTGCTGGACGAGGACTGCTCCTCCGAAGCCGTCGAGGCATTCGTTGCGGACTTCCTGGCCGGCATCGACGTGCTCTATCTGACCATCGACCTTGACGTGATGCCTGCTTCGGTGGCTCCGGGAGTCAGTGCACCCGCGGCGTATGGCGTGCCATTGCCCGTGATCAGCGCAGTGTGCCGCCAAGTTGCGGCCAGTGGAAAGCTGCTGCATCTGGACGTGGCCGAACTGAACCCGGAATTCGACATCGATTCCCGGACCGCCAAAGTTGCAGCCCGCTTGGTCAACACATTGCTCGCGTAGCCCTGTTTTTGGGGCCATCCTCCGCTTAGCCTGTGTGGAGGGAAGGATGGCGATGCGCGCAGTTCCTGTGCAGGACAAGTGGGCCTGGGTATCCGGGCTGATCGCGGTTGGCCTGGGCCTGGCAGCCCATATGCTGGCTGGCGGCAGTTCGCCGGCCTTCCCCGTGCTCCTCGGCTTCACCGCATTGTGTTGCCTGGCCGCGGAACTCCTGGCGCGCTGGGTGCATGGACCCCTGGTCCTGCTGCTGGCCTCCGGCGTGGCCCAGCAACTGTTGCACTTTGGTTTTGCCGCCCTTGGGGGCTACTTCCCCGGCAATGGATGGTTTGAGCACCTCCACGGGGCGCAGGTCCTCGGGGACGTGCCCGCGGGGGTGGCCTCGAGCGGGGGGTCGCCACACATCATGCTCTACACGCACACTACGGCAGCCATTCTCACTCTCGTCGCGGCGGCGGGCGTCTCAAAGGTAGCCCGACGCGTGTCCTTGGGCCGGCATGCGTCACCAGCCGCAACCAAAAGCAACACCGCGTAGCCCTGCGAAAGCCTGGGAAATGAACATTGAACCTGCCGTGGCCAGGCGCCTAGTGTCATTTGCACGTGGTGTGCCCGAGAGGCCAGGGAGCTGCCTGCAAAGCAGCGGACGCGGGTTCGAATCCCGCCACCACGTCTGCTGCGGTACTTTGCCCCTCACCCCCGCCGAGTTGGGCGTTTTAACCAATGTTTTGGGCCAAAAATGGTGTTTAAAGCCAACACGCGGCGAGGATAG
>NZ_JBHVQI010000007.1:0-56072 GCF_042886835.1 Paenarthrobacter sp. NPDC057981 | reverse complement strand
CCGGTCTGTGGGGTTCCTTGCCCCTTCCCCCCGCCCGTTTTTGAATTAAACACCATTGTTGGCCAAAACCTTGGGTGTTAATTCCCAACTCGCGGCGATGATAGAGGGAGGCGCAGGGACTCTCCAAGCCGCACCAATACGGCCGCTCCCTGGTCAGCCGGAGGCAGCGGAGGCGCAGTGGCATGTCACCAGGCATCGAGCCCGCGGACGGTTTCCTGACGGACTACTACGAGCACGTGGCCGATGACGACGTCCGAAGCTACCCGCCCGAGACCCTCCTGGAGCGGGCACGCTATCACCGGACGCTGGCCGAACGCCGCGAACCCGGGCAGTCGGTCATCGGAATCCTGAACGAGCCCGATGCCAGCCTGGTCGCCATCGTCACAGACGAGCTCCCCTATCTCCTTCCGTCCGTCACCGCCGAGATCGCCCGCGACACGAGCTCCATCCGGCTCCTGGTCCACCCCACTTTCAGCATCGAGCGCGACCCGGCGACCCACCGCCTCACCGGAATCCACCGCGGACCGCACCGCACGGGGCTGTCCACCGGCGTCGAACGGTCACCGGAAACGCACGACGACGGCCACCTCACCGAAGCGTGGCTGGCGCTGGACATCCCGCGCTTGGCGGATGAGGCGAGCGCGGAGCGGCTCGTTGGCCGGCTACAGGCTGTGCTTGGCGATGTCCGGGCCGCCGCTGAAGATACTGCAGCCATGCAGGTGCAGCTGGACTGGGTGGTACGCGGGCTTGAGGGCGCAACCGGGCCTGGCAGGTCCGGCCTGGCCGCCGGCGAGGCCCAAGAGCTGCTGCGCTGGCTGGATGATGGGAATTTCGTATTCCTGGGGTACCGGGGGCCGGATGGGACGCACCTGGGGATCCTGCGCGGCGAAGCCGAAGTCGACGACGACAGAGTAGATGCGCCGATCCTCACGCTCACCAAGTCCACCCGGCGCTCCACTGTACTGCGCCACGCGTACCTCGATGAAATGAGCGTGCGGGCCGACAACGCAGGAGCGCACACCTTCGTTGGCCTGTTCTCGCCCAGTTCTTCGGCACACTCGGCGCTGCAAATTCCCGTCATCCGGGACACCGTGTCCGAAGCGCTCCGGACGTTCGGGTATCCACCGTCATCGCATCATGGCAAGGAACTGCTGGCCGTCGTGGACGCCTACCCCCGCGACGAATTGTTCCACATCGATGCCGGGCAGTTGGCGTTGCATGCCCGCGAAATCCTTCGCTTGCAGGAGCGGCACAGCCCCCGGCTCTTCCTCCGCCCGGACTCTTACGGCCGTTTCATGACTGCGCTCGTATTCCTGCCACGACACCGGTACAGCACTGCCGTTCGGCTCAACATCGAGCGGGAGCTGCGGGAAGCGTTCGGTTCGGAGCAGATCGAGTTCGAACTCCGGCTGGGCGAGTCGGCCATGGCGCGCGTGTTCTTCCGGATCCTGCTGCCGGGCACCAGAGAGCCAGGCCCCGGAACAGAGGCGACTGCCGCCGTCGTCGATTCACCGCTCGTCGATTCGGCAGTCCTTGAGCAGCGCATCATCGCCGCGACCAGGTCGTGGGCCCAAGGCCTGCACGAGGCCCTGCAGGCGAGGTATCCGCGCGAGGAAGCCAACCGCCTCTCGGCGCAGTGGGGCAGCGCGTTCCCGGCGAGCTACAAAGCCGACTATGAGGTGGAGGATGCCGTTGCGGACATCGGCAGATTCGAGAGCTTCCCGGGAGTCGACCAGGTCCAAGGGACAGACCCGGACCCCATCCTCTCGGTCTACAAACGCCCCGGCACCGCGGTCCTGACCGAGGACGCCCGCGTGCGCCTTTACCTGACCCGGCCGCAAAGCCTCACCCAGATCCTGCCGTTCTTCCACAACCTGGGCCTGAAGGTGCTGGACCAGCGGCCGTTCGACGTGCAGCGCGCGGACGGCCGGCAGTTCTTCCTCTACGACCTCGGCCTCAAGTACCCGCGCGGCGTGGATCCACTCCCGACGGCCGGGTTGCTGGCCGGTTCCTTCAATGCTTCGATGCGCGGGGACGCCGAATCGGATGCGTTCGATGCCCTGGTGATCCGGGAGGGCATCGACTGGCGCCGGGTAGCGGTCCTCCGGGCTTATGCCAAGTACCTTCGGCAACTGGGCAGCACCAACTCCTACGGTTTCATCGCGGACACCCTGCGTGTCAACGTCGCTGCCACGCATGCGCTCTTGGACTTGTTCGACGCCAAGTTCAACCCGGACCTGGTCGCGCCTGACCTATTTGAGCCGGGCTCCGGCCCGCAGCCGGACGTCGGCCAACGCACGGCTGACGGCGACGTGTTCGAGCAAGGCACCAGCAAACTCAGCCACCGGACACAGGCCATCCACACAGCGCGGAGCAAGCTGGCCGAGGCCATCGACGCCGTGCCTGTCCTGGACGCGGACCGGTTGTTGCGGCAACTTGCGAGCCTGGTGGAAGCCACACTGCGCACCAATTTCTACCTGGACAAGCCTTACATCAGCGTCAAGCTCAATCCCTCCAGCATCCCGGCCGCTCCCGCTCCGCGTCCGAAGTTCGAGATCTGGGTCTATTCACCCCGGGTGGAGGGTGTGCATCTGCGGTTCGGGCCGATCGCGCGTGGCGGCCTGCGGTGGTCGGACCGGCGCGAGGACTTCCGCACGGAAATTCTCGGGCTAGTGAAAGCCCAGACCGTGAAGAACGCAGTGATCGTTCCCACCGGCGCCAAGGGCGGATTCTTCCCCAAGCTGCTTCCGGACCCCGCGGAGGACCGTGCAGCGTGGCTCGCCGAGGGTCAGGAAAGCTACCGCACATTCATCCGCGGCCTGCTGGACATCACTGACAACCTCGTGGCCGATCCCGACGGCGGACCCAACGGCACCGTCGTCGCCCCACCCCGCGTCGTTCGCCACGACGGCGACGACTACTACCTTGTGGTCGCCGCGGACAAGGGGACGGCAGCCTTCTCCGACCTGGCCAACGCGGTGGCGGCGGAGTACGGCTTCTGGCTGGGCGACGCCTTCGCCTCCGGGGGTTCGGTGGGGTACGACCACAAGCAGATGGGCATCACTGCCCGCGGTGCCTGGGAATCGGTCCGGCACCACTTCAGCGAACTCACCATCGATTCCCGCGCCGAGGACTTCACCGTGGTAGGCATCGGGGACATGAGCGGCGATGTGTTCGGTAACGGCATGCTCCTGTCCAGCCACATCAAGCTGGTGGCCGCGTTCGACCATCGGCATATCTTCCTTGATCCCACCCCTGACCCGGCAGTTTCCTATCAGGAGCGTGAACGCCTGTTCCGGCTCCCCCGGTCCTCCTGGGCCGACTACGACCCCGCGAAAATAAGCCCGGGTGGCGGGGTGTTTTCCCGCTCGGAAAAGTCGATGTGGATCACCGATGAGGTCCGCCTCGCCTTGGGCATGGAAGAAGGCACGACGGCGGCAAGCCCACCCGAGCTTCTGCGCGCAGTCCTCGCTGCCCCCGTGGATCTCCTGTACAACGGCGGCATCGGCACCTACGTTAAGGCGTCCACGGAAACACATGCGGATGTAGGCGACAAGTCCAACGATGCCATCCGCGTTGACGCGCGGGACCTGCGTGCCCACATCATCGCCGAGGGCGGGAACCTGGGCGTGACGCAGCGTGGCCGGATCGAGGCAGCTTTGGCCGGAATCCTGGTGAACACGGACGCCATCGACAACTCGGCCGGCGTGGATTGCTCGGACCACGAGGTGAACATCAAGATCTTCCTGGACCGGATGATCTCGGCCGGGAGGATGTCCGTGGCCGAAAGGGCGGATTTCCTCCACTCACTCCAAGGCGAAGTGGGACGGCTCGTCCTGAAGACCAACGACGACCAGAACACCCTCCTGATCACTGACAAGCAACTTGCCGTTCAGTGGAGCCCCAGCTTTGAACGGACCATGGACTGGCTGGAGTCCGCCACCGACTTGGACCGCGACCTGGAGTGCCTGCCAAGCAACGAGGAGCTCAGGTCGCGGATTCTGACAGGCAAGGGACTGACGACCCCGGAGCTGGCAGTCCTGGCGGCGTACGCCAAGATCGAGCTCGCGAAGGAACTCACTGAGGGCGGCCTGGCGGACGATCCCTGGTTTTCGCAGACCCTGCATTCCTATTTCCCCAAGCAGGTGTCCGAACGGTTCGGCGAACATTTGGCCACACACCCACTGCGCCGCGAGATCGTGGCTACCGTGGTGGCCAACGACATGATCAACATGGGCGGCATCTCCTTCGCCTTCCGGGCCATGGAGGAAACCACGGTCTCCGCCACAGCCGTGGCAAGGGCATTCGTGGTCATGCGGCAGATCTGGGATTTCGATTCAGTCATGGAGTCCATAGCCCAGCTCCCTGCGAGCACGCCCAGCGAACACGGTGCAGCCGTGGCCCTGGACATGCGGCGCCTGCTGGACCGCTCCGTTCGCTGGTACGTCACCCATGACTTCCGGGACAAGCCGGTTTCCGATGCGTTCGCGAGGCTGGAACAACCCATGGGCTTGATGCGGGCCAACTTCACGGGTTTCCTGCACGGCATCAACCTGGCGCATTCGTTGAAGCGCCTGGCCCACACGGATTCGGTGGGATTGCCGCACGATCTGGGCATCAGGGCTTCCGAGCTGCTGGTGAGCTACGGCTTGCTGGACATCTCCGCGATCGCCGAGGAACTCCAGGAACCGGTGGAGGCCGTGGCCGAGGTATATTTCGCGGTGTTCGAGCGGATCTCCGCCATTCCGCTCCTGGAGCACATCACCATGCTGTCGAGGGACACGCACTGGGAGTCCCTGGCGCGGGCGGCCCTGAGGGATGACATGTATCTGGTGCTCGCGGACATGACCAAGGCCGTGGTCCGCCATAGCCCGCGCTTCTCTACGGCGGCAAGCGATCCCGTGGAGCGGATCATGGATTGGGAGCGCGGAAACATCGAACAGCTGGCCCGCATCCAACAAACAATCCAGGAGGCCATCAAACCCGGACCAATGGACATTGCCGCCCTGTCGGTAGCCGTGAAACTCCTCCGAGCCATGGTCCGCAGATGAGACCCAGGTCACCGGGCTGCCAGTCATCTTACAAATTTTTGGCCTTCACCGACTATGATTGATGGGTCGCCCTCGCATGCGGCAAGTATTAGGAGGCCCCCAATGACCCCTGCAATGACTGCAGAACGCGAAATCCGTCTGTCCTTTTCCAGGGCAGACGAAATCCACGACGGACTCGAGCAAGCCGTGGATGCATTGATCAAGAACGCAGCGGCAGACGCCAACTGCGGCATTCTGGTGACCCGGCATGAGCCCGGCACCTACACCGTGGCGCTGGACGAATCCGTTCCCTTCGGTCAGACCCACGAAGCACTCGCTGCCTGAGCACGGCAGCGACAAAAACCGGGGCCCGTTCCCTTCCGCCACTACTACCTGCGGAAGGGAACGGGCCCCGGTTTCTGTTTAAGCCTTACCCAGCTGGGTACTTAGGCGCGGCGGAGAACCACGCCGTCGGACTTCATGAACAGTTCCTTGCCCTCTTCGGTGACACCCGGCCCGGAGTGTTCAAGCCACACCACGTTTCCACTGCTGGAAACTTCCTCGACCCGACCGGCTGCGATGACGTGGGCATATTTGACCACTTCCACCGTGTCGCCGACGTTCAGCATCTTCCAGTCCGAAACGGTTGCCGAGTGAGCGTTTCGCCTGGACAGGACTGCTCCGCGTGCCTTCATTGAACTTCTACCCCTTTGTGGATGTTCTCTGTTGTGTATTGAGTTGTGGACGGTTGACCGTCAAGCCCACGACATCTTCGGCGTGGACGTGACGTACACCATAAGTTCTACTACATTTGCCACGCCCCGGTGCCTGCGTTGCGTACAAAGACCGGGGCGTGACAATTTTGTACCTCAAATGAGGCATTTATTCGACGTCAGGCCAAAATCCCGACGGCGGATTCGGCGGCCGTGCGGACCGCGCCGGAGCCGACCAAGCGGTCAGCCGCTTCGAGTTCGGGCGACAGGAACCGGTCCGTACCCGGCCCCTGGACCACTTCACGAAGCACCTCAAGCACCGCCGCGCCGGCAGGACCCGGGGTGAGTTCGCCGTCGGACATTTGCGTGCGCATGTCGATGGCGCGGGCGCTGGTTACAAGCTCGACGGCGAGCACACGCCGCAGGTTCTCAACGGCCTTGCGCAGCTTCCGGGCCGCGTGCCAGCCCATGGACACGTGGTCTTCCTGCATGGCGGAGCTCGGGATCGAGTCCACCGACGCCGGAACCGCGAGGCGCTTGTTGTCCGAGACCAGGCCGGCCTGGGTGTACTGGGCGATCATGAGGCCAGAGTCCACGCCCGGATCGGCCGCCAGGAACGCCGGAAGTCCGTGCGAGCGGGCAGGATCCAGCATGCGGTCCGTACGACGCTCGGCAATGGAGCTGAGGTCCGCGACCGCGATGGCCAGGAAGTCCAGCACATACGCCACGGGAGCGCCGTGGAAGTTGCCGTTGGAGGTGACGCGGCCGTCGGGCAGGACCACCGGGTTGTCGATGGCTGCGGCGAGTTCGCGGGAAGCCACCAGCGCTGCGTGGTCCACGGTGTCGCGTACGGCGCCAGCAACCTGGGGTGCGCAGCGCAGGGAGTAGGCGTCCTGGACCTTGGTGTCGTTGATCCGGTGGGATGCAACGATCGGCGAGTTGGACAGCACGCGCAGCATGTTGTCGGCGCTGGCGGCCTGGCCCGGGTGCGGACGCAGGGCCGCGTGGAGCTCGGGCAGGAACACCTGATCCGTGCCGAGGAGGGCCTCCACGCTGAGCGCGGCGGTGACATCCGCCGTCGCCAGCAGCAGGCGAAGGTCCGCGATGGCCATGAGCAGCATGCCGAGCATGCCCTCGGTGCCGTTGACGAGCGCCAGGCCTTCCTTCTCAGCCAGGGTCACGGGTTCGATGCCGTGCTGCGCGAGCAGCTCAGCAACCGATGCGTTGCCGGCGGTGCCGTACAGTTCGCCGTCGGGACCCGTTGCTTCGCCCTCGCCCATGAGGACCAGTGCGCAGTGGGACAGCGGCGCAAGGTCGCCGGAGCAGCCGAGCGAGCCGAACTCGCGGACCACCGGGGTGATGCCCGCGTTGAGGACATCCACCATGGTCTGCAGGACCACGGGACGGACGCCCGTGCGGCCGGAGGCCAGGGTCTTGGCACGGAGGAACATGATGCCGCGGATGACTTCGCGTTCGACGGCGGGACCCATGCCTGCCGCGTGGCTGCGGATGAGCGACTTCTGCAGCTGGGTGCGGAGTTCGTTCGGGATGTGGCGGTTGGCCAACGCCCCGAAGCCCGTGGAGATGCCGTAGGCCGGAACCTCGCTGGTAGCCAGGCCGTCGATGTGGGCGCGGACCTTGGCGACGGTGTCCAGGGCTTCCTGGGAGATGGTCACCTTGGCGTCGTGACGTGCGACGGCGACGACGTCTTCCGGGGTCACGCCGCTGGAGCCGAGGGTGACGGTGAGTTGTTCGTTGGAGGTGATAGTCACTTGTGTTGCCTACTTCTCGTTCATGGGGATGCGGACGCCGCGTTCGTGGGCGACGTCGATGGCGCGTTCGTAGCCGGCGTCGGCGTGGCGGATCACGCCCATGCCGGGATCGTTGGTCAGGAGTGCGGTCAGTTTCGCCGCGGCCAACTCGGTCCCGTCAGCGACGGAGACCTGGCCGGTGTGGATGGACCGGCCGATCCCGACCCCGCCGCCGTGGTGGATCGACACCCACGTCGCACCCGACGACGCCGCCGTGAGGGCGTTAAGCAGCGGCCAGTCAGCGATCGCGTCCGAACCGTCCTTCATCGACTCGGTCTCCCGGTACGGGGACGCCACCGAACCCGAATCGAGGTGGTCACGGCCGATCACGATCGGGGCCTTGACCTTACCCTCAGCCACCAACCGGTTGAACAACAGGCCCGCCTGGTGGCGTTCACCGTACCCGAGCCAGCAAATACGCGCCGGCAGGCCCTCGAACTCCACCCGCTCCGCAGCGGCATCGAGCCACTTGTGCAGGTGCTTGTTCTCCGGGAACAACTCCTTGATGGCTTCGTCGGTCACGCGGATGTCTTCCGGATCACCCGACAAGGCGACCCAGCGGAACGGGCCCAGGCCCTCGCAGAACAACGGGCGGATATACGCCGGGACGAACCCGGGGAACTCAAACGCCCTGGTGTAACCGCCCTTGCGGGCCTCGTCCCGGATCGAGTTGCCGTAATCGAACACCTCGGCGCCGGCGTCCTGGAACTCCACCATCGCCTGTACGTGCCTCGCCATCGAGGCCTGGGCCTTCTTTGTGAAGCCCTTTGGGTCAGCTCCGGCTTCGGTGTGCCACTCCTGAACCGTGATGCCCTCGGGCAAATACGACAAAGGATCGTGCGCGGAGGTCTGGTCCGTGACCACATCAATGGTCAACTCGCCAGCCCTGTGGCGGGCCAGCAGTTCCGGGAAGACCTCCGCAGCGTTACCCACATACCCCACCGACCAGCCACGACGCTCAGCCTTGGCCGCGTTGACCTTCGCGATCGCCGTGTCCAGGTCGGTTTCGACCTCGTCCAGGTACCGCTTCCCGGCACGGCGACGCAGGCGGGTCTCGTCCACATCCACGATCAAGCACGCACCGTCGTTCAGCGTGACCGCGAGCGGCTGGGCGCCGCCCATGCCGCCGCACCCACCGGTCAACGTCAGCGTCCCGGCCAGCGAACCCTCCTCAGAGCCCTCCGGCGCAGGAGCCGGGTGCCGGCCCTCAGCAGCCAGCTTGCGTCCGACGGCGGCAAAGGTTTCGTAGGTGCCCTGCAGAATCCCCTGCGTGCCGATGTAAATCCACGACCCAGCCGTCATCTGCCCATACATCGTCAGACCCTCAGCCTCGAGCCGGCGGAACTCGGGCCACGTCGCCCAGTCCCCCACCAGGTTCGAGTTCGCCAACAACACCCGGGGCGCCCACTCGTTGGTGCGGAACACACCTACCGGCTTACCCGACTGGACCAGGAGGGTCTCGTCCTTTTCCATGGTCTCCAGCGTCCGGGTAATCGCATCAAACGCAGCCCACGAACGCACCGCACGGCCCGTGCCCCCGTAAACCACCAAGTCATCAGGACGCTCAGCAACCTCAGGATCAAGATTGTTCATCAACATACGCAACGGCGCTTCGGTCTGCCACGACTTGGCAGTGAGCTCAGTACCCCGGGCAGCCTTGACCGGGCGGGCCCCTGTAGTGAAATCGGCGGGTGCCATGATGGCTCCTTTATCTCGGGAAAGTGTGTGGTGGAAAGATCTTCTGCATCTACTAAAGCCCCTTTGCCAGGCCGCTGGAATGCCTTTTCGATGGGTGCTGTCCGGTATTACAGACATGCGCAGGGTCTCGCTTTCAGCCGGGAATACGCGCATGCTGGACCCATGGCAACGTATCGAGTGTCCACGTTCGTCGCAGCGCCACCGGAGCGGGTTTTCGACACCTGGACCGACCCGGACCGGTTCACCGAGTGGATTGGCGGCGTCACGCGGGTGACCGATCGCGTCGGTTCCACCGGCCAGGCCGGGAGCAGCTATACGGTGTGGTTCGGCCGAATGGCGAGTCCCACCGAGGTGATCGCGGCGGAAAAACCCCGACACCTCCGCACCACGTTTGGCAACGCAATCCTCAAGGGCGAATCAGACGTCACCTTCACGCCGGAGAGTGGGGGCACGCGCATCCAACAGGTCTTTGAGACACGAGGTTTCGTGTCCACGGTGGTTGGTCGGTTGTTTGCCACGGGATCGTACCGGGGCAGTTTCCGGGGCGAGCTGGAAACGTTCCGGGCCATGGTGGAATGCGACTCGCCACGGGCGGATGGCATGTAACGCTCTGCGCGCCGCGGGCGTCAAGACCGCGAGCCGCGTCAGCCCGCCGTCGGACGCCCGTGGATCCGGACGGAAAGTTCGTCCGCAGCCTTCCTGATCCGGGCAGCCAGTACCGGCCACTGCTCAGAGGGCACCTTGTCCTCCAAGAATGTGACGGCGACTGCCGCCGTCGGCCATCCAACGTGGTCCGTCACGGGGACGGCGATGGAGCCGAATCCAGGCGTGATTTCGCCGTTTTCGGTGGCGTAACCGCGCTGCCGCACCTGATCGAGATGGGACGACAGGGCTGAGTACTTCATGATGGGGAATTCGACCTCGTTGCGTGAGGTGAAGGCGGCGGCGTTCGGGTACAGAGCACGGACCTGCGACTTGGGCAGGGCGGCGAGGATGGCGCGGCCGCTGGCGGTGAGGTGGCTGGGAAGGCGGACGCCGACGTCGGTCACCAGACTCGGGCGGTTCTTGGCGCGTTCCTCGACGATGTAGAGGACGTCCCGGCCGTGGAGCACCGCCAGGTGTGCGCTCTCGCCGATCACGTCCACGAGAGAAGCCAGCATGGGCCGGCCCAAACGAGACAGCGGCTCCTGGCGCGAGTACGCGGAGCTGAGCTCGAAGGCGCTGATGCCCAAGCCGTAACGCTGTTCCTCGTGCAGATGCAGGACGAAACCATTCGCCTCCATCACGCCGAGCAGGTGGTAGACGCTGGACCGCGGCAGGCCCAACGCGGTGGCTATGTTCGACGCCGCCATGGGCCCCCGCCGCGAGGCCAACAGTTTCAGGATGCGCAGGGTATTTTCGGCAGCCGGGACTTTGGACGTGGCTTTGCCGGGCGCGGTTGGCGTGCTGGTCATTGTTCCTCGCTGCTGTGGTCCTGGGGGCTACCGCCTTGCTGTCCGGTATCCCGTACTCAAGCGTGCCCTCTTTAAGGAGCGAACACCAGCGGGCCAGCGAGGATCGGTGTCTGGGATCCCGTACCTCGCCGCTGCGCTCAGTGGCGCCTGAGGACTTCAAGACTTTCGTGATCCCCTGCCGGGTTGGGGATTGCCGCCGCCGCCGGGCGTTTGCGCCTTCCGGCGGCAAGGATCAACGCTGCGGCACCGACCAGGATGACCGAGGCAACTGCTCCGACAATGAGCGGTAGGCCTGACAGGAAGCCGGTATCGGCATTGTCTGGGATGGCCTGGGCCGCAGGGCTTGCTTCTGCGATCTTCGTCGGAGCTGCTGCTGTGGTGACTTCCGACAATGGGGGTATGGTCAGGTCCCGGGCCGGGAAAACTGTCACGGATCCACCGGCGGTGTTGGTCACCAGGACGGACCCGTTGGGAGCGATGGCGAGATGTCCCGGAGCCGGGAGCGTGGGCTGGCCGCGACGGACGTTTGTTTCACCCGGTGCGATGACGGAGAGTCCGTTGGCCTGGTAGAGGACGTAAGCAGTGCCGTCCGGACCGACGGCGATTTCCTTCGGTCCGCCAGGAACCGGCACACGGTAGGAGACCGCGGAGTCGCCGGGCTTGATCACGGCGACATCATCTGAGGTGATATTGGTGACGTAGACCGCGCCGTCGGGGCCTACGGCTATTCCGTGCGGGTCACCGGACTTCCCAGGCGTTTTCCTGACATCAATGGTGCGTGAAACCGTGCCGGCCCCCGGGGCGATGACCGAGACGCTGCCGTCGTTCTGGTTGGTCACATAGGCCGTGCCGTCCTGGGCCACGGCTACTTCTTTCGGGTTGCCGCCCACGGCCACCTCGCGGGCCGGGGCGTCGGCCCCCGGCGGAATAACCGAGACTGTGCCCAGGAGTGGGTTGGGAACAAAGACAGTCCCGTCGGGTGCTGCGGCGATGAGGTGGGCACCCGGAGCGAGCGGAATCGTTCGTGCTACCTCTGAGGAGCCCTTGGGAAACACAACCAGCTTCTCCTGCTGCTGGTCGAAGTCCCAGCCCTCGACGAACAGAGTCCCATCTGCCGAGAGGGCCATTCCCGCAGGGGAGACCCCCGCCGTCAGCGTTTTGGACGGTTTGCCAGCCCCCGAAGGAAGGACGCTAACCCCACCGCCAGGCAGGTAGTTGCCAACATAAGCAGTGCCCTCGGCGTCAATGACCACCTTGAGAGGCGTTCCTCCAATGCCCACGACGTCCTCGGCTGCCACGGCTGGGCAAGCACCAGCCATCAACATGCCTCCGGCGATAGCCACAGCTATGCCCGCTCTGAACCGCATGCATCGACCCCCAAAACCGTGCAAGATGAAGAAAACCTCTGTTGAGCATACTGCTGCCCAGGCTGCGATGCCCTTAAGCGGAAGCCGCGCCCTTACGCCGAAGCAGGAGGGTGATGGCTCCGGCCGCTGCCAGGACCAGCACCACAATCAGCCCGATGGTCCACCAATTCATGCCCGGAGAGGACGCAGCCAAGGGAGCAGCCGCTTCCTGTGACTGTGAATCCACCGACGTGGAACCCTGCGCGGCAGATGCTGCGGGGGGCACGGAAATGCTCGGGGCTGCCGACGGCGTTGATGCGGCAGCCGGTGCGGCTCCCGTTTCACCCAGTACGACGGCGGCGGAAGAGTCGCGCGGCCACGGAACGACGATCGGGGCTGCTCCGGTTGCGAATCCCTGCGATGCGTCGACGTTTCCGGCTGCAAACGGGGAGTTCCCCGCTCCGGTAGCCTGTCGCGCTGCTTCGGCTTGGCGGGCGGCCTCGGCCTGACGGGCAGCTTCCGCGGCAGCTTCGGCCGCCTTCGCAGCGTCTGCCGCCTTGCCGGCGTCGACCGTTGCCTGATTCGCCAGAGCGGCGAGCTCGGTGATCATGGCGTCGACGGAGGCTACGTGGGTGGCAGTTGCGGCGTCCCGGTCAGCGGCTGCGGCCCGACCTTCGGAGATGAAGCCCTCACGGTCTGCGCGGCTGCCATCGAGGGCCACGCTCGCGGCCGCGCGGACCTCGGGCGTTGAATCCAATGCAAATGTGGTCTGGATACGGTTGTCCAGGTTCCGGGCCTGATCAAAACCATATTCCAGGAAATACCGCACGTCAGCGTGGCTGAGCGACTCGAGCGCACGCTGGGCGGCCTTCTCTACAAACTCCCCGCCGACTGCCAGAAGCTGATAGGCACGCTGCCGGTCTGCGACGAATTCACGGCTGTTGAGCTCTCTGGCTGCACGGTGACCGGTTGCGATGAATTCCTTGATTGCGGCATCCCCGGTCCCGAGAGCCGCTTCAGCGGCCGTCCGGACCGCTGGCGTCCCCACCAGCGAAAGATCAAGAGTGGCTTGGCGGGCATCGTCGATCAAAGCATCAAGGTCAGCTCCGGGTGCTTCAAGTTTGCTCAGGAGACCCGGGATCTCCAGGGCGGCCTTGGCAAAGGCCGCCTTCGCATCCTCCTCAGATGACTCCTGGGCATTGTCTGCAACCTGCCCCTTCGTGGCTTGGGATGAGAGGAAGTCCCGGTCTGATGCGAGCCGTGAGCCGTGCGCGCTCCTTGCAGCTGCGGCAGCGCTCCGCGCCTTCTCGACCGCGGCGTTCGCACGTTCTGCCACAGCAGCCGTTCCGTTGGGGTTCGAGCTGATATCTGCCTTGACCCCATCAAGGAGTGCCGCAACAGTCGCCGACTCAGCGTCCTGGGCCGCAGCCACGAACTGGCCGTAGCGAAGGAAATCAGCGACTACGTCTCGGTCATCGGTGATCACGGCCGCCTTGGCCGCAGCGCGAACGCCGGCGGAAGGTGAGTCAAAAAGTTGGAACGCGGCTTGGCGGTCGCTTATCTCAGCGGCGTCCAGCCAGCCTGAAAGAACGTACCGCTCCACGGCTTCACTGCCTTGATCCAAGCTCTTGGATGCGCCCATGCGGATGGGACCCGAGTAGTTAAGGAACCTCGTAGCAGTGATGCGCAGATCGAGGTCCCAGGACTTTGCCCAGCCATTTGAGAGGAAGCTCGCGATCACAGCCGGGTCATTAGTGGCCAGTACCCGGACCGCGCTCTCCCGTACGTGTTCGCTCCCCCGCGTCGTCAGCTCGGTGACCAACTGCTTCCGGTCCGCGGCGAGCGCGACATCCTGTCCGCCGTCGAGAAATGCCTGGATTGCGTCAGCGCCACCCACCAGGGCTGTGGCAGCCGCGGTACGGGTCGCCGGACCGCCGGTCTTCCACAGTTCAACGACACCGGCGGCGTCACCCACCCGCTCCACAAACGGCACGGGCGCCTGGGACGCGTTCGGGACCTCGAATGTCGGTATTTCATAGGCCTGGGCAGGAGCAGCGAAGAGCAAGGAAGCCCCGGCAACGACGGCAACAACGGCAGCGGCCCAACGGCGTCGGGTAGCGCGGATTACGGAAATCATGAGTCCCCCAGATAACAGATGCGAGTCAGCACAGAGTTCAATTGGGGGCGACGCGAGTGCGAGGGATGCCTGACCGTGTTGAAGTCCTGTCCGCGGTCATCCTATCCGACCGGGAACTATGACTTTTACCACCGTGGAACTGGGAGCGATCCGGAGTGTCTGCGATCAAAGACACCAAACACCCGTGAGTCCGATCACAGAGCCGCCAAAAGTGATCTGCTGGATAGCGATCCCCTCCCAAAGACGAGAAGGTTTACCATGCAACAAACCAAGCTGGCTGAGGAGAGCTCTGTCCTCCAAGCCGCAGGTACGGCACTTAGCCGGGGCCTCAACGTCCGACACATCCGCTTCATGGCACTCGGATCAGCGATCGGCACGGGCCTCTTCTACGGCTCCGCGTCGGCCATCCAAAAAGCCGGCCCGGCCGTACTCCTGGCCTACATCATCGGCGGTGCCGCCGTCTTCATGGTGATGCGCGCACTCGGAGAAATGGCAGTGCGACACCCCGTTTCCGGCTCCTTCGGGCAGTACGCCAGCCGCTACCTCGGCCCTTTCGCCGGTTTTGTGACCGGATGGACGTATGTCTTCGAGATGGCAATCGTGGCGATCGCCGACGTCACTGCTTTCAGTATCTACATGGGCTTCTGGCTCCCGCAGGTGGATAGATGGATCTGGGTGCTCGCGATCATCCTGTTCCTGGGGGCCATGAACCTGCTCAGCGTGAAGGTGTTCGGCGAGCTTGAGTTCTGGTTCTCGCTGATCAAGGTGGTGGCGATTATCGCCATGATCGTCGGCGGTGCAGCGATCGTCGTGTTCGGTTTCCAAACAGCCGACGGCGGTGGCGTGGCACCGGGGCTGGGGAACCTTGTGAACCATGGCGGTTTGTTCCCTAACGGTTTCGAGGGGCTCTTGGCCGCGTTCGCCGTCGTGATGTTTGCCTTTGGCGGCATCGAAACGATTGGTATCACCGCGGGCGAAGCTGCCGATCCGAAGAGGGTCGTTCCGCAGGCTGTCAACACCGTGCCCGTGCGCGTGCTGCTGTTCTACGTGCTGACCCTGGGCGTGCTGATGAGCATCTTCCCGTGGAATGAAATCGGCAGCAATGGCAGTCCGTTTGTGCAGATTTTCGATGGCCTGGGAATTCCGGCAGCACCGCACATCCTCAACGCCGTGGTCATCACCGCCGCGCTTTCCGCGATCAACAGCGACATCTTCGGGGCCGGCCGCATCCTGTTTGGCCTGGCGCAGCAGGGGCACGCGCCAAAGAGCTTTGGCAAGGTCTCCCGCCATGGCGTCCCGTGGATGACCGTGGTGATGATGGGCGGCATTTTGCTGGTGGGCGTTGTTTTGAATGCCGTCATCCCGGAGGACGTCTTCGTGGTCATCGCTTCCATTGCCACCTTCGCCACCGTGTGGGTGTGGGTGATGATCCTCGCCTCGCACGTTGCGATGAAGCGGGAGATCAAGCGCAAGGGCCTGCCGGCGTCGGAATTCGGTTCACCGCTGTGGCCGACGGCGTCCATCCTAACCATGGCATTCATGGCGATGGTGATCGTGATCCTCGGCGTTTTCGAGGACACACGCATCGCCCTGTATGTGGGCGGGGCCTGGCTGGTGCTCCTGTTTGTGGCCTACAAGCTGTGGGTCCGCGGTGACGGCCTCCGCCGCGCCGAGTTGGTGGACGAAACCTCGTCGATTCCCGTGGTGAAGGCGTCGTAGAAGGCGCTCACGGCAGCGGCTGCCGCACCCGTTTCCGCCTGACGCGCCCCTTCGGCACGGCTGCCGCACCCGTTTCCGCCTGACGCACCCGTAGCACTGGGTGCGCCGGGCGTGAACGGGTGCGCCAAAGGTATTCGGGCGGGGCTACCTCGCCGACCACCCACCGTCCATGGTGTAGCTCGCGCCGGTGACCATGCCGGCGTCGTCGGAAGCCAGCCAAGCAGCAAGGGACGCCACCTCGGAAGGCTCCACCAGCCGCTTCACCGCGGACTCGGTAAGCATCACCTTGGCGAGCACCTCTGCCTCGGGGATGCCGTGGAGCCGGGCCTGGTCGGCGATCTGCTTCTCCACCAGCGGCGTGCGGACGTAGCCGGGGTTGATGCAGTTGGACGTGACCCCGCGCTCCCCACCCTCCAAAGCCGTGACTTTGCTGAGCCCTTCAAGCCCATGCTTGGCCGAAACGTACGCGCTCTTGTAGGCCGAGGCCCGAATCCCGTGCACTGACGAGACGTTGATGATGCGGCCGAACCCGTTGGCGTACATGTGCGGGAGGGCAGCCCTGATGAGGAGGAACGGGGCCTCCAACATCAGGGCCAGGATCCGACGGAACTCGCTGGGATCGAACTCCTCGATGGGCGCAACTTTCTGGATGCCGGCATTGTTGACCAGGATGTCGCAGTCGAGGCTCAGCGCCGCCAAAGCATCAACATCCAACAGATCCACCGTCCAGGCCGTGCCGCCCAGCTCATCGGCGAGGGCCGCCGCTCCGGAGGCATCGACGTCGGCCACTACAACTTTCGCCCCGCGGGCGGCGAGCGCACGCGCACAGGCGGCCCCGATTCCGCTCGCACCTCCGGTCACCAGCGCTTTGCGTCCGTTCAAGGAGTTGTCCATTTCATTAGCCTTTCGCGGTGGTGGTCAGTCCGTGACGCTCTGCGTCGGCTTCGTCCACGGACTCAAGCGCAATACCCTTGGTTTCCTTCAAGGAAATGACTGCGACGGCGGTAATTGCGCAGGCGACCACAAGGTAGATCGCGGTGGGAACCCAGGAGCCGGTGTCCTTGAGCCACTGGGTGGCCAGCAGCGGTGCGAGTGAGCCGGCGAAGATGGACGTCACCTGGGAGCCCAGCGAAACCCCGGAGTAGCGCATGCGGGTGGGGAAGAGCTCGGACATGATGGCCGGCTGTCCGGCGTACATGAAGGCGTGCAGGCACAGGCCGATGGTCACGGCGAGCACGATGATGACGGCGTTCTTGGTGTCGAACATCGGGAAGGCGAAGAACGGCCAGGTCGCACCTGAGATGGCACCCACCAGATACACGGGCTTGCGTCCCCAGGAGTCAACCAGGCGGCCGACCTGCGGGATCACCAGGAAGTGGATCACGTGGGCGATCAGGAGTGCCAGAAGGAGCGAGGACGTGTCGTACTTGTGGACGCTCTTGAGGTAGACGATCGCGAAGCTGACCACCAGGTAGTACATGATGTTCTCGGCAAAACGGAGTCCCATGGCCTGGAGGATGCCCTTGGGGTACTTGCGGATGACTTCGCCGACGCCGTAGCTGATGGCCTTGGATTCCTCCACCTGTGCCTTGGCTTCAAGGAAGATCGGGGCTTCGGTGACGTGCGTACGGATGTAGTAACCGACGAACACGATGACTGCGGAGAGCCAGAACGCTACGCGCCAACCCCAGCCGAGGAAGGCTTCACTGCTGAGCGTAGTAGACATGACGAACAGGACCAGAGTGGCCAGCAAGTTGCCAACCGGCACAGCTGCCTGCGGCCAGGAGGACCAGAAACCGCGCGATTTGTTAGGGCTGTGCTCAGCCACCAACAGGACCGCGCCGCCCCACTCGCCGCCGAGCGCGAAGCCCTGGATGAAGCGGAGAGCCACCAGCATGGCCGGCGCCCAGTATCCGATGTCCACGAAGCCCGGGAGGCAGCCCATCAGGAAGGTGGAGACACCCACGATCACGATGGTCAGCTGAAGCGTAGGCTTGCGGCCGAGTTTGTCGCCGATCTGGCCGAACACGATACCGCCCAGGGGCCGGGCCACGAAGCCGACAGCGTAGGTGATGAACGCCTGGATGATGCCGTCCAGTTCGTTGCCGGTGCTCGGGAAGAAGTACTTGCCGAAAACCAACGTGGCTGCGGTGGCATACAGGAAGAACTCGTACCACTCCACCACGGTGCCCACCATCGAGGCCGCGACGATCTTCTTCAGGCCGGAGCCCTTGCCGGAGTCTTTCCCGGCCCTTGATGCGGAGCGCTGCTCTACGCTCATATCCATCTCCTCAGTGTCTTCTTCGACCCTTTTTGAACGTGATGTGAACCACAACACGAAATGCTCCACTGAGTATTGCCGCAGATTCGTTATGCCTCAATGACCAATAAGGCACCTTAGGTGTGCAGAATTGCAGATATGAACCCCAACCCCGACGACCTCCTCATCTTCCTCGCCGTCTCACGTTCCGGTAAATTCACGACGGCGGCCCAAGCCTTGGGGCTGAACCACACCACCGTTTCCCGACGGATAGCGGCGCTGGAGAAGGCGCTGGGCGGCCGGGTCCTCGCGCGTGCGGCCGGTGGTTGGGAAGTGACGGACCTCGGCGCGGAAGCCGTGCTGGTCGCCGAACGCATCGAAGCTGCGGTGAGCGCCCTGGGACCCAGCGACCGCGCACCCGACCCGATTACCGGCGTCGTACGCATGACCGCGACCGATGGCTTCAGCGCGTATATCGCAGCACCGGCTGTTGCCCGGCTTCGGCGGGAGCATCCTGGCCTCAGCGTCGAGATCGTGACGGTGACGCGGCGGGCGCTGCAGCAACGGTCAGGGCTGGACATCGAGGTGGTGGTGGGGACGCCGCAGGTTCACCGGGCCGAGGCGCTCCGGCTGGGCGAGTACAGGCTGGGGATGTACGCCTCCCGCGCGTATCTGGCGGACCACGGGACTCCCTCCAGCATTGAGGAGCTCACGCAGCACCAGCTGGTCTACTTTGTGGATTCGATGCTGCAAGTGGACGATCTCGATGCGCCCCGCAGGTTGGTCCCGACCATGCGTGACGGCCTGAGCTCCACGAATGTGTTCGTGCACGTGGAAGCCACGCGTGCCGGGGCCGGTGTTGGCTTCCTGCCGTGTTTCATGGCGGACCGGCACCCGGACCTCGTGAGGCTTTTGCCCTCGGATTTCGCGGAGCTACTGCCCTACTGGATGGTCCTCCGCCCCGACTCCATGCGCCGCCCCGCGGTAGCCGCCGTCGTGCAGGCCCTGCGCGAGGAGACGGAGAGCCGACGGAAGGAGTTGCTCGGCGCCCCCTAGCCCCGGAGTTTTTGTACGGTTAATGCGCCTAAAAGCCCCTCATAAGCGCGTTATGTGTACAAAAACTCCACCGGCGGGGGCGGTTTAGTCGGTGGCGGGATCGTGGCGGACGGGGGTTCCGGCTGCGAATGCCCGGACCTTGGCGTCGTCCCAGATATGGGCGGGCACGCCCCCGCCCAGCAGCCTCCTCGCAAGCGTTGGATCATCACCGAACGGGACGTGGCTGCCGGCCATGATCATGTTGCCGTAACGACGCCCCTTGAGCATGGCGGGATCGGCGATGATCATGGTGTGTTCGAACGTGTCCGCGATGGTGGCGGCATCGGCCCGGGCATTCTTTAGATCCGGAGCGTCACCCGAATTGACCACGTACAGCCCGTCTGCAGCCAGCACAGCGTCGGCATGGGCCGTGAATTCCCGCGTTGTGAGGGCGCGCGGCGTGAAGGCGCCGGCGAAGACGTCGCGGATGATGAGGTCGCGGGTATCAGGGGTGAGGGACTCTGTGACCTCCCTCGCTTCGCCCACGCGGATCCGCAGCAAGGGCGCTTTCGGCAGGTCGAACCAGCCGCGGACGTAGTCGGCCAGCTTGCCATCGAGTTCGACGACGACCTGACGGGCTTCCGGGTACGCGGCGTGGAAGTACCGCGCCATCGAACATGCACCTCCGCCCAGATGCAGTGCGCGCAGCTTCGGTTTGTGCTCGCGGGGCCACCGGGATTCCACCAGGGCCGCGATCCACCGCATGTACTCAAAGTCCAGGAAAAGTGGGTCTGCGAGGTCGATATGCGAGCTCATGACGCCGTTGATCTTCAGGAGCCACCCGTTGGAATTGTCCTGGTCCTGGAGCAGTTCGCAATCGCCGGTATCGATGTAGTAGACGCCTTCAGCCGGACCATCGGGGCGGGCGCCGGAAGGCACCTCGACGACTCCCGCCGTCGATCTCTTTCCGCGTTTTGCCACTATTTCCGCCCCACCTGATTCATGCTCCCAGCCTAGTGGAATGACGTATTACCCGGTTCAGCCACATATTTAGTAAGGATACTTACAGTTCGTGCCGCTTGAGCCATATGATCGCATCATGAACGTTGGAGCGTCGGTGTGGGCGGAGGTGTTGACTGCAGCAGTCGCGTGGCTCACGGTGGTCTGCCTGCTGCTCACGCGCGTGCCCAAACCACCCAGCCTGCTCGACGCACCGCCCGTTCTTGATCCGCCACCGGACTCGGACGCGCCGCCGGACTCCGACGCGCCTCTGGGCGCGCCTCTGGAGGTCGGCCAGCCGGAGGACAGCGAACGCTGAGTCAGGACACGACGCCGGGACGCACCATCCGGTGTTCGGGCAGCGAGTACCAGGACGGGTCGCACAGTTGGCGCTTTCCATCGGGAACGAAGCCGTTGCGCCGGTAGAAAGCCTGCGCCCGCGGGTTGTCGTCCAAAACCCACAGGTACGCCGGACCGTCGCCGATCAGGGCATCCACCAAAGCCTGCCCAACTCCCCTGCCGTGGATGCGCTCCATGGTGTAGAGCATGAACAGCTCCACGTCGCACGGCCGGTCTTCGTCCCTGCCCTCACCGGCAGCGCCAAGCCCCACCAGATCACCGTCGGGACCGAAGGCCAGCATCCGCATGTGACCTGCCGCGATGGACTCGCGGTATTTTCCGGCGCGTTGGGGCAGTCCCGCTTCCTGCCGCTCGAAGAACTCCCGCGGCAGCAGGTGTCCGTAGCTTTCCCGCCAGGACTGGAAATGCATGGCGGCCATGGCCTCGGCGTCATCCACCGTTGCAGGGCGAAGCGTGAAATCCATCTACAGCACCCGGGCGATCGCGAAGCCGTCCCAGCCCTTGCTGCCCACTGTCTGGATGGCCGTAGCATCCAAGCGTGGGTCCCCGCCCATCATTTCCAAAGCCTTGACGATCCCCGGTGCGTTGGTTTCATCCCTCCCAGGCTCCAGAATGGCCCCGTCCCAGATCACGTTGTCCATCACGATCACCGTGCCGGGGTGGCCCAGCCTGATGGCCCAATCAAGATAGTTGGCATCGTTTTCCTTGTCTGCATCAATGAAGACAAGGTCGAACGATTCCTGGCCGGCCAGCGTCGGAAGCGTGTCAAGGGCAGCCCCCACCCGGATGTCCACTTTGTGTCCCACACCGGCAGCATCAAGGTTGGCACGGGCGACGTCGGCGTGCTTCTGGAGGTATTCGCACGTGACGATCCTGCCGTCGTCGGGCAGTCCCTGAGCCATCCAGATGCTGCTGAAGCCGGCCAGGGTCCCGATCTCCAGTACGCGCCGGGCGCCGGACAACTGCACCAGCATCCGCAGCAGCTTGCCCGCGTTGGGTGCCACCTCGATGGCTGGCATGCCCGCCTCAAGCGCCGAATCCACCGCGCGCCGGTGGGCAGGTTCAGGACGCACGACGACGTCAGACAGGTAACGCTCGACGTCAACCCAGCCGGGTTCAGCCACGTGTTCAATCATGGCCCCCAGTCTGGCACTCGCGGCCTGCTGGGGAAAGCATCTACTCCGAGGCGGAGATCGCGTCTTCCAGGCGTTCGACCTTGCCGGTCAGCTCGCCGCTGTAGCCGGGCCGGATGTCCGCCTTGATCACCAGTGAGACCCGGCTGCCATAGCGGCCAACCGCCTCAGTGGCGCGCTTGACGACGTCGAAAACCTCGTCCCACTCGCCCTCAATGGTGGTGAACATGGAGTCGGTCTGGTTGGGCAGTCCCGATTCACGCACGATCTTGACGGCGGCCGCAACAGCATCGTGCACGGAAGCATCAGGGGCGGGCCCCCCGTTGTTGGCGGACGCGGGCTGGCCCGAAGGGGCAACTGAGAATGCAAGCAACATGAATCCAGTGTTTCATGTGCTGGTTTGTCATATAAGAACGTACTCCCGCGTAACAACAGGCCGGAACGCCTGCGTTGCTACTCTGACAAACATGGAACAGCCCTCTGAACGCAAGCCCCTCAGGGCAGACGCCGCACGCAATGTGGACAAGATCATCACCGCCGCCCGGCAGTGCTTCCGCGAATTTGGCCCGGACGTACCCCTGCAGACCATCGCCGCCACCGCTGGAGTTGGCCCCGCAACGTTGTTCCGCAACTTCTCCGACAAGGAACAGCTGGTCCTCGCCGCATTGTCGCGGCAACTGCGCCAGCACGTGGACCCTGTGGCAGCTGCGGCAACCGACGGCATGGATGCCGCCGAAGGACTCATCAACGTCATCGACGCCGTGATGCGGGTTGCCAGCGAAGACGCCAACCTGTTGGACGCAGTTGCCGGCCGCCGCGGACTTCTCATGGGAATCACCGGTGGCCTCATCGGAGCCATGGCCACCCTTTTGGAACGTGGACAGGGCCAGGGAACCCTGCGCCGCGACATCACCATCGAGGACATGGTCAGGTTGGTAGCCATGCTGATCGGCGCCGTCGACACGATGGAACCGGGCTCCGAGGCCTGGAAGCGCCCGGTAGCCCTGATCGAGGACGCCATCCGGACCGAGCGGCCCTCGCGCCCCCTTCCCGAGCAGTCGGGCATCCCGGGAGTGACCCTTAGCGAAAGCGCCTGAACCCGCCGCGGCCGGCGTTCAGTTCTGTCCTCAGCCCCAACCCAGCAGCCGCAGCAGCGCCGCGGCTGCCGCGCCCGAGATGACGACCACCAGGAACGGCGCACGAAGCAACAGCGCGACGGCGGCGGCCACCAGGGCGCCGATCCGGGCGTCAAGAACCAAACCCTGGCCCGAGGCCACAGCGTTCACAACTGTCAGGGACGCGAGCAGCCCGATGGTCATGGTCCCGGCCACGTGCATGATGCGGGGGTTGTCCAGCAGCTTCGCTGGCACAAAGTAGCCCACCAGCTTGGTGAGGTAGGCCAACGCGCATGCGATGAGAATCCACAGCCAAAGGTTCATTTCCCGCCTTCCTTCCCATGCCGGCGCTTCTCCGCGTAGGGGTCGACGTCCGGCTCCAGGCCTTCGTCCATGCGGGCGTGGCTGAACCATCCGATGACTCCAGCGACCACTGCGGCCACCAGGATGGGAACGCCGGACGGCACCAACGGGACGGCCAGGATTGTGGCCAACGCGCAGGCTGCGGCGATGGCCCATGGTTCGCGGCCTTTGAGTCGCGGCCACAACAGTGCAAGGAACGCCGCGACGGCAGCTCCATCCAGCCCCCACTGCTTGGGGTCTCCCATGGCATCGCCGGCCAAGGCTCCGACGGCAGTGAAGATATTCCACAAGATGAATATTCCAATTCCGGCCGTCCAGAAACCACGGCTCTGCTCACCGGGATCGGATTGGCCGGAGGCGGTGGCAGTCGACTCGTCGATCGTGACGTGGGCCGAGACATAGCGCTTCCAGCCCCTCGGGCGCAGCATGGCATTGATCTGCATCCCGTAGATGCCGTTGCGCATACCCAGCAGGGCACTGGCCGTCATCGCCGCGACACCTGAACCGCCGCCTGCCACGACACCGATGAACGCAAATTGCGATCCCCCGCTGAACAGCAGGAGACTCAGCGCCATCGTCTGCCAGAGATCGAAACCGGAGGCCACCGACAACGCGCCGAAAGACACGCCATAGAGGCCCGTCGCAATACTCAGGGACAGAGCGATCTTGAAGGCCGGCGACTCCCTCAGCTTCATGGGAGCGGAACTGCTGCTCATTTCCGGAGACTCCAGGACCACAGGATGAGGGGCAACTGCAAAGGCAGTCGGACGGTGTGGATGCGGCGCTCTTTTTCTGTGCCGTCCGGCCCGTAAGCACGCCTCAGGGCATCTATATGTCCCGCAAGGAATGCAGCGAACATGGCCGTGGTAGCGTTTGCGGCTGCCTTGCGCGTGGCGGGGATCAGGAGTCCGACGGCGGCAGCGGCCTCAAGCAGGCCCGAGGAAGCAATCCATTCCTCGCGGGACATGACTGCCAGAGGACCATTGGAACGGGAGCCTGGCTCATCGTCGCGACACAGATAGTCGGGCACCACGGGGTTGTAAAAGGACGGCGTGCGGAAGTGCTTCGCAGCGCTGGCCAGGAGCAAAGCGCTCAGGGCAACTGCGGAGGTGGTGCGGCGTGCTTGGACTGACCAGCGAAAAGGCATGAGACCACTCAATCACAAGCGGAGTGGCCCCCAAAGCTGCGAGGCTAGTTGGACACCATCAGTTGGGCGAGTACCTGCGCCGGCCTGTTGGTGGTGATCTCGTGGATGCCCAACCCCTGGCACAGGGCAACATCCTTCTCGGTATCCACGGTCCACACGCGGAATATACGCCCAGCCTCCAGCCAGCGCTGGACGTTTCGGGCATGTTCACGCACATAGTCAATGCCCGGTCCAGCGATGCCTACTTGCCCTTCGTCGAGCACGCGTTCCGCGTCTTCCTGGGCCGCCTTCATGACGTTCGCGACGGCACCGCCGGTGAGGAATCCCAGGCCAAGCTCCTGGCGGATTTCCTGGACACTGAAGTCATCCACCAACTGGCAGATGTGCTGCCCGGGGACTGACTCGAGCAATCTCTGGACCGAATCGGAGTCGAAACTCATGAAGGAGATCTGTATATTCTCCAGTCGGGATTCATCCGGCGACCATCCCTCCTCCTCCAAGAGGGTCAGGACCCGATCCTCGAGTTTGAGCCCATAGGGGCTGGGGTGCTTGAGTTCGATCGCCAGCCCGATGTCCCGGCCGGCTCCGCGCAGGATGTCCAACAGTTCCGGCAACGTCAGGAACTGGTCGGCCACTCCCCCGTAGGCATCGGGAATGCGGGCACCTTTCCACGACGAAAAATCCAAGGACCTGAGCTGCTCAAGGGTGTGCTCGGAAACGGGTCCGGTACCCGTGGAGGTTCGGTCCAGATTGGCGTCATGCAGCAGGACCACGTGCTGGTCGCGGGTCAGGTGGACGTCGCACTCCACACCATCGGCGCCGTCGGCGATCGCCTTCAGATAGGCCGCCCGTGTGTGCTCTGCAAACGCGGCGCTGGCGCCCCGGTGGGCGAAAACCATGGGGCGAAGCGGGGTGAAGTCGTCGGTGCTCATGCAGACACGGTAGCCCACACCGCTTTACGAACGGGGACTACGCTGGGCTAATGCAGGTGAACTCTGAGCGAACCCCAACTGACGACGTCGCCACGCCGGACCCGCAACCCAAGCGGCGCGGTGACGCAGACGCGCCGGACCGTTCCGCCGTCGTCGGTTTTTCCGCCGGTGAAAGGGAGAAAGCGGCGGCGCTCCTCCGCATGAAGCGCTTGGCGCTGGGCCTCCTGATTGCCATGGCTGTGATCTTTACGGTGGCCTTTGCACTGCAGAAGCAGTATCCGTGGCTGGAATATGTGCGCGCTGCCGCCGAGGGCGGCATGGTGGGTGCTTTGGCTGACTGGTTCGCCGTGACGGCTCTGTTCAAGTACCCCATGGGATTGCGGATTCCGCATACGGCCATCATCCCGCGGCGCAAAGACCAGATCGGTGAGTCGCTCAGCGAATTCGTGGAGAGCAACTTCCTCTCACAGGAGGTGGTGCAGGAGAAGTTGGCCAGCATCGACATCGCCCGCAAGGCCGGGCACTGGCTATCGGGACCCGGCGGTGCCGAACGTGTGGCCAAGGAGGGCGGCGCTGCGATCCGCGGCGTGTTCACGGTTCTCAACGACGACGACGTGCAGGCAGTCATCGAGGGAATGGTCCGCAAGCACCTCCTCACTCCTCCGTGGGGCCCGCCCGTTGGCCGGATGGCTGAACGGATCTTCGCCGACGGTCATCATCACAGGCTGGTGGACCTGCTGGTGGACCGAGCCGCCGACTGGGTGGATGCCAACCACGCAACCGTGAACCGGCTGGTGTCGGACCGGTCTCCGCTGTGGGTGCCGACGTTCGTCGACGGACTGGTGGGAGACCGCGTGCACGTGGAGCTTTCCAAGTTCGTCCGCGCAGTCCAGGCCGACCCGAACCACCAGGTCCGGCAGTCGATTGACGCCTACCTCACCGACCTTGCACAGGACCTTCAGCATGATCCGTCGATGATCGAGCGCGCTGAGGGGATCAAGGCGCAGATCCTCGGCGACCCGGAGGTCCGCGAACTTGCCTCCCGCACCTGGGGAACGGTCAAGACCGCGCTGCTCAACGCCGTCGATGATCCCGACAGCGAACTGAGCCAGCGCTTCAAGAGCGCCGTGCGGGACTTTGGTACTCGCTTGGTCAACGACGAGGAGCTGGCCGGCAAGGTCAACACCTGGATCGGTGATGCCGCCGGGTATTTGGTAAACACGTACCGCTCGGATATTGCCGGTGTCATCTCTGACACGGTGGCGCGTTGGGATGCCGAGGAAACGTCGCAGAAGATCGAGCTGCAGGTGGGCAAGGACCTCCAGTACATCCGCATCAACGGAACCGTGGTGGGCGCGTTGGCCGGTTTGGCGATCTTCACCGTGGCCCACCTGCTCTTCGGCTGAGCTCGGCACCCTGGAGCTACCGTGTGCGCCTTGGTACCGTCAACGCATGCCTATCAAGCTTGAGAACGTCGGAATAGCTGTCCGGGACCTCGAAGAAACCATCGCTTTCTTCACCGACCTGGGCCTGACGGTGCTGGGCCGGGACACTGTCAGCGGTGACTGGGCGGACACCGCTGTGGGACTCGACGGAAACCACGCGAAGATCGCGGTCCTCCAAACCCCCGACGGCCAGGGCCAACTGGAGCTGTTCGAGTACCTCCACCCCGATGCGATCGAAACGAGCCCAACCCTTCCCAACGAGATCGGCATGCACCGCGTGGCTTTCTCGGTTGACGACATCGATGCCGCCTTGGAGATCGCCGCAAAGCACGGTTGCACCCCGCTGCGCGGCGTGGCCAACTACCAGGACATCTACAAGCTGACCTACCTTCGCGGTCCCAGCGGCATCCTGGTCATGCTGGCGCAAAAACTTCAGGGCTGACGGACTTCTACCCCAGCAGATGCACCATCTGTCCGGGCCTGGCCTGTCCGATCAAGTCGAGGTCGTCGTCGCGGACCAGCGCAATCACGGGCGACTTGGCCGTGGCCGGGCGGTCTGCGAGGGCGATGACGGGAAGGCCCGACGCCGGCAACACCACCGAACCGGCCGCCAACGGTTGGGCCTGGGGTGCTGGAGCCGAGGCCACCTCCAGCGGGCGGCCCGCCAACCGCGCGCCGACGCGGTCCGACTCGGGCGAGAGAATCCATGGTTCCGTGGTCAAGCGAAGCCACAATCCGGCGTCGTAATTTGGCACCCGCGGGCCGCGCGTAATCCGGGCGACCACCGGCCGTTCTGGGTCCAGTGCCCGCCGGGCCGGCTGGTGGATGTGTGGGAATCCCTGGCCTTGAGCCTTGCCGAAGGTGAGGGCCTCACCGGCTTGGAGCGCTCCGCGCCCGGTAAATCCGCCCTGCACGGCAACGTAGTAGCGGATCCCGAACCTGGCGGCACCAATTACCAGCACGCCGCCGGGAGCCACACGGACCGGTTTGTTAAGTGGAAGTTCGTTGCCGTTGAGGGTCACTACGCCCTCGGCACCGGTGACGGAGATGGCGGAACCCGTGACGAAGCGCAGCTTCAGGCCACCCACCAGGACCTCAAGTCCCGGTGCCGTGGCGGAGTTGCCCAACAGGGCGTTGGCCAGGTTCATGGACGCGCGGTCCAGGACGTGCTCCGGGTCAAGGACCAGGCTTGAGGGCCCGGGATCCACCACTACCGCACCCATGCGGACTCCCTCCTCACGAATTCTGCCTCTCCATAAAATCAGGCAAAAGCCTCAATGTTCACGCCCGCCTGCTCAAGGCCTTCGCGGACAGCGGCTGCCATGTTGACCGCGCCGGGGGTGTCGCCGTGGATACACAGGGAGTCGGCCTGGACGGGGACAACCGAACCGTCGATCGCAACGACTTCCTTGAGCGTGGCCAGTCGTACGGCCTGCGCCACCACGGCGGCGGTGTCGTGCAGCACGGCGCCTTCCTGTGTCCGGGGAACAAGGGTCCCGTCCGGCAGGTAGGCCCGGTCCACGAATGCTTCGCGGAAGACCGGGTGCCCGGCTTCGTCAGCAAGCGTGATCCAGGCGGAGCCCGGCAGGCCGAGCACGGGAAGCCCCGGATCATAAGCGTGGACGGCCGCGACCACAGCTTCAGCTTGCTCGGCATCCCGTACGATCCTGTTGTACAGGGCGCCATGCGGCTTCACGTAGTCCACCGAAGCCCCGACCGCGTGGGCCATCCCGTCCAGGGCTCCCAGCTGGTAGAGCACGTCCCCGAACAGCTCATCGAACGTCATGTCCAGTGAACGCCGACCAAAACCGGCCAGATCCCGGTAACCGACGTGGGCGCCCACGCGGACATCGAGTTCGAATGCTGCCCGGCAACTGTCCAGCATGGTGAGCGGATCGCCGGCGTGGAATCCGCAGGCCACGTTGGCGCTGCTCACGATGCGGAACATGGAAGCGTCGTCGCCCATGGTCCAGGAGCCGAACGACTCTCCCAGATCAGCGTTCAAATCCACTGTTATCGCCTTCCGATGTCGGGTTCCCGAGGACATTTTTGCGTGCGTTGGGAAGCAACTCGCCTGGAATGGTGTCCGGCAGCGGGCCGAACGCTTCCTTGGCTGTTGACACAACAGCACGGCCCATCATCATATTGCCCGCACCGCCCACCACTGCACCCACACCGAACGGCAAGGCGCGGCCGAGGAATGCCGAACCCTGCTTCTTCAACAGGTTCTTGAGGAACGCGCGCTGGATCGTGTCGCGGATGACGCCGAAGCCGCTGCCGGGGATCTTCTTTGTCAGGGTCTTGCCCCAGGCGTTTGTGACACCCTTGCCACGTCCCAGCGATTGGCCGCTGAGGGCACCGAGCATGGACGTTCCTTCCTCACCCAGCATGATGGCCATGACCATGGTTTGGGCACGTACGGGGTCAGTGAGCCGAATGCCGTGGAGCTCGGCCAGCGAGGACGCGTACAGTGCCGTGGTCTCCAGGAAACCCACCGTTGCGAGGGCGGACAGGCCCAGCGAGGCCGCAGTTCCGATCCCAGGTACGACGGCGATGGCCCCCACCCCGGCTCCCCCGCCGGAGATGGCGAACAAGTAGTGGCGCTCAAGCCGGGCGGCCAGCTGCGCCGGGGAGTCGTTGGGGTGTCGCCGCTGAAGCCTGCGAAGATTCGCCAGGACCAAGGGACGCTGGACTTCCACTGCCTTCAGGAGCACGTTGTGCACTCCGGGCTTGGTGTTGCCTTCGGCATCGAAGACTGCGTTGTGTGCCGTCTCTTGGGCGATTTTCACCGCCGGGTTGGGGCGCTTGGGCATGTTCACCTCTCCTTGGCAGCTCTGATTATTCAGGGAACTGATGGTTTCAGCCTATGCCACACTCCTGCGTTGCGAGGCCCGATCTGCGCCCTCTGTGGACAGTATTCCGCGCAGAGCGGGCCCCACAATCGGCCTCCCCGGCGTAGACTGGGGGCACTTACGGAAGCAGTCCAGCAAGGACAGGGAGTATCCGTCATGAACGCCCCGGACAAGAACGAACACGTCATCCGGCACCACACCGACGCCCCGGCAGAGGGTGAAACAGAGGGCTGGGTTCCGCACGATACTGGCTTGCACAGCCAGGACCCGGCCGAAGGCCCGGACATCGACGACGGCGACGCCCCGCCGTCCGGCGCTTCTTGACCTGACCTCCCGCGCCGGGCGCGGGACAACCTTACGCAGCGTCCTGACCCAGGTCTAGGCTGGTGAAATGGCCGCCCTGAGAGCGCTGCGCCCCTTTGTGCACCGGGAATTCCGGGTGCTGATCTCTGCCCTGTCCATCTCCATATTCGGATCCGGCATGTGGGCAGTGGCCATGGTCTACGAGGTCATCCACTTGGGCGGCGGACCGCTGGAGTTGTCGTTGGTGGCCACCGCGGCGAGTGTGGGGCTGGTCGGCTTCGTGCTGGCAGGTGGCATCGCCGCAGACCGGTTCCCGCAACGGCTCCTGATCATCGCCGTTGAAGGCGCCAACCTGGCCGTGATCGCCACGGTCACGCTGCTGGCCATGCTCAACGTCCTTCAACTCTGGCACTTGGCCATCGGCGCTTTCGTCCTTGGCGTGGGTCAGGCCTTCTTCTTCCCCGCCTACTCGGCGCTCCTTCCCCGCATCCTGCCGGCGGAGGACCTCCTTGCGGCCAACGGCATGGAAGGCACTGTCCGCCCCATCCTCCAACAGGCCGCCGGGCCCGCGGTCGCCGGCATCCTGGTGGCGGCCTTCTCGCCTGCGCATTCAATTGCAGGGGTGGCCGCGTGCCATTTCCTGGCGTTCGCGATCCTGAATTTCCTGGGCCGGCAGAATCCCGGCATCCCCCAAACATCCCCGGAGCAAAACGCGTCAGGGTCCTTCCTCCGCGACCTCCGCGAAGGGTTCAGCTACACCGTCCGCACCCCCTGGCTGCTCTGGACCCTTATCTGGGCCTGCCTGTCAGTGTTGTTCCTGATCGGGCCCATCGAGGTCCTGCTGCCTTTCGTGGTCCGCGACCAGCTCGGTGGCGACTCCAGGATGTTCGGCTTCCTGCTCGCCGTCATGGGCGTCGGCAGTGCTGTGGCCGCACTGGCAACCGCATCCTTCCCCCTTCCCCGCCGCTATCTGACGGTCATGGTGGTGACGTGGGGGCTGGGCAGCCTGCCCGTTGCCGCCATTGGGTTCATGGACAATGTGTGGCTGCTCGGCGCTGCCATGCTGATTTTCGGAGTCACCGAAGGCATGGGAACGGTTATCTGGGGCACGCTCCTTCAGCGCCGCGTCCCACGCCATCTGTTGGGACGGATTTCGAGCCTGGACTTCTTTGTTTCCCTGGCCTTGATGCCGGTGTCCATGGCGCTCGCCGGACCCGTGGCCGAGGTGGTCCCGATCTGGCTGATTTTCCTGGTGGCCGGCCTGGTGTGCCCGTTCATGGCGTTCGTGGCTGTGTTCGCGGCGCGGATGATGACGGACGAGATCGAGAATCCGCTGACGCCTGCTGCGACTGAAGCGACGGACACGCAGCCCGATGCCGTGTAGCTGTGCATCGCTGCCTTAGGAGGGCGCGGGTCCTGTGGTGCGGCGGGTCACCAGGTGCGGTGTCCGCACCAGGTGGGTGGCCGGCGTCGTGCCTTCCAAGCGGTCGACGGCGCGGTCCACCGCAGCGTGGGCCAGCAGCGGCGCGTCCTGGCTGATGGAGGACAACTGCACGTAACTGAGGCGGGCGAATTGGCTGTCGTCATATCCCAGGACGGACACATCCTCCGGGACCCGAAGTCCGGCCGCCCGGAAACTCTCCCAGACGCCCAGCGCGCAGCGGTCGTTGAAAGCCACGACGGCGGTGGGCAGCTCCTGCTGCAGCTCACGACCGGCGCGCAAGCCGTCTTCTTCGGTGGGGCCGCCGGAGATCACGCGGGCGGGCAGTCCGTGACGCGCCATCTCCTGCTCAAATGCCTCCCTGCGTTGCGGCCCTGAAACTGCCGCGCCGCCGTCCACATGAGCGATTTTTCGGTGCCCCATTGAGGTGAGGTGCTCGATCGCCAGGCGGATGCCGGCGTCGTCGTCGCTGCTGACGGAGTCCACGGAATCGCCAACGTCGTCCCTGAGAAGGCTGACCACGGGCACGCGGGCAGCATAGGCGGCCAGCTCCTGCTCTGCGAGGGTCGGGGAAATCATGATGAGGGCTTCGCAGCCGAGATCCAGCAGCGATTCCACTGCCCGTACTTCTGGGCGCCCGTTGGCCACGGCGCTGAGTGCGATGTCGTAGCCTCGGAGCGTGGCACCGGCATAGGCGGCATCCACGATCTCGGCGTGAAAGGCCTGCGCCGTGGAGAAGCTGACGCCCAGGAGCCTCGTGCGGCTGCTGCGGAGAAGGCGGGCCCGGCTGTCGGGCCTGTAGCCGAGTGCGCGGGCTGCTTCACGCACTTTGAGCCGGGTGGCCTCCGACGCGCCCGGAGCATCCCGCATCACGATGGAAACCAGGGCACGGGAAACCCCCGCCGCTTCCGCTACGTCCATCAACGTAGGCCGTTTGCCCGTCATGGCTCTCCTCTGTTCGGGAGCCAGTCTATAGAACGATCTACTCTGGTGGAGCCGGGCGCAGCCCTTGACGAGTCGTGCGGTCGGTCGCGACTCAGACGACCGACCGCACTAGCCCGTTCACGCAGCGATGGCGCCCCGGGCGGGCCCCAGAACCCGCCACACCCATCGCTGCCAACTGTGCCGATGACACGCGACGCAGCCGAAAAGGGCAACGGCGCTGTACGCGGTCAATGACATGGGCACTGGATATGTACTCGGATCCCCCAAAACATGACGCGGAGTTCTGAAGAATATTTTTCGGCAAGGTCTTTTTGACAGAAAAATCAGCACTCTTGAGGGGCCTGCCGCAGTTTTTCCGAATCACCCAACGACTGCGGCTGTCCCGCTGATGCTACTAGAACGATCTAGACACCAGGGTCACCACCATGCGACCATAATGAGAGCTAGAACGATCTAGACCCCCTACAAGGAGACCCAATGACGTACCTCCAGCACCCGGCAGCCGAAGACCGCCCCGTCCGCATCGCTGTCATCGGCGCAGGCTGGATCGGCAGGTTCCACGCCGAGTCCATCGCACGCCGCGTTCCCCATGCCCGCTTGGAAGCCATCGTCGATCCCGTCCTCCCTGCCGTTCAGGAGCTTGCCACCAAACTTGGCACCACCAAGATCAGTACTGACGTTGCCGATGTGCTGGCGGATCCGGACGTCGACGCAGTGCTCATCGCCTCACCCCTGCGCTTCCATGCCGAGCTGATCACCGCTGCCGCCCAGGCCGGGAAGGACGTCTTCTGCGAAAAGCCGGGCGGACGAACCATCGCCGAACTGGACGAGGCCATCGACGCAGCGGCGAGTGCCGGCGTCGTACTCCGCTTTGGCTTCAACCGCCGCTACTCCGCCGACTTCGCCGCGGCACGCAAGCTCATCGACGACGGCACAGTGGGCACTCCGCAGCTGCTCCGCTCCCTGACCCGCGATCCCGGGACGGAAGCCGGGCTCAGCAATCCGGAGCGAATCGCGCCGGGGACCATCTTCCTGGAGACCCTGATCCACGACTTCGACACCCTCAACTGGCTCAACCCGGGCGCCGTCCCGGTCACGGTGCACGCCGTCGCCGATGCCTTGGTGGCACCCGAGGCGAAGGCCGGCGGCCTGCTCGATACCGCCGTCGTGACCGTCACCTACAGCAACGGCGCCATCGCGGTGGCGGAAGCGAACTTCAATGCACTGTACGGCTACGACGTGCGCGGCGAGGTCTTTGGTTCGGCCGGCATGGTCACCGTCGGAACGCCGCAGGCCACGAATGCCACCAGCTACACCGCTGCAGGCATCGCCTCCGGGACGTCCCGCCTGAACATCCACCTCTTCCACGACGCGTACACGGCGGAGCTCGCGCACTTTGCGGACGACGTCGCAGCACGCCGCGGCTACGCGGGAGAACGCACGACGGCGGCCGCCCCGCCTGCCGCCGTGGCAGCTTCCTCCGTGTCAGCGCCGGGTGGAGCGGACGCACGGAATGCCCTGGCCGTTGCTTTGGCTGCATTCAAATCCGCGGAGACCGGACTGCCGGTTGAGGTTTCGGAGATCGCAGAACTACAGGCTGCGGAGCCGGCCCTCGTCCTCCAAGGAGCCGGCGCATGAGCTTCCGCCTCGCGGTCTGCGCCGAAATGGTCTACGGCGAGCTGCCGCTGATTGAGCGCGTGCGCAGGATCCACGGCCACGGTTTCGAGGTGGAACTGTGGGACACCCGGGGACGGGACATTGGCGCACTTGCCGCAACAGGTGCCAGGTTCTCATCCATGAGTGGCTACTTCGGCGGGAGCGTCATCGATCCCGCCAACGCCCACGAGGTCCTGGCTTCGGCGGAGAAGCTCATTCCGACGGCCTTGGAGTTGGGCGTGGAACGGATGGTGGTGCACCCGGCCGAACTGGGCGAGGGCGGCCGTGCGGTGCGGCCCACCCATCGCTCCGCAGGGGAGATGTGGCTGACGGGCCTCCGCACCCTCGAGCAGCTCGGCGCGCTGGGCGAAAAGCACGGCATCACGTTCGCGTTGGAGAACCTCAACACGATCCTCGACCACCCGGGGATTCCGCTCGCCCGGGCCAAGGACACCCTGGCACTGGTGCAGGCCGTGGACCACCCCAACGTCAAGATGATGCTGGACCTCTATCACGCACAGATCGGCGAGGGGAACCTGATCGAGCTGGTCCGCACAGCCCAACCGTTCACGGGCGAGATCCAGGTGGCCGACGTTCCCGGGCGCTTCGAACCCGGGACCGGGGAGATCAACTACCGGGCCATTGCCAAGGCACTCCGTGAGGTGGGATATACAGGAGTGATCGGCATGGAGGCGGGAGCCGTGGGCGGGGAGAGCGTCGAAGCGGGAGATGCAGCCCTTGCCGCCTTCCGCGCCGCTTTCTCCCCCAAGTAGGGGACAGCAAACGTCGCTACGAGCACCCAGTGCGACATGTGCTGTCCCCTACTTGGGTTCAGTACTTGATGGGTTCCAGGCGGCCGGAACGGAGGGAAAGCACGGCCGCTTCGGCGATGGCTTGAGCTTTCAGGCCGTCCTCGAGTGAAGGGGTCGGGGCGGTGCCTCCGTCCAGAGAAGCCACGAAAGCTGCGAGGGCCGCGGCATACGTTGGCTGCACCCGCTCGAACCAGCCCGGGTGAAGCCCGTCCTCCACCACGGATGTGCCCGCATACCGGGACACCGCTCCGTTTCGGTGCCGGCGGGCTTCCACCATCCCCTCGGACCCCATGATCTCGATCCGCTCGTCATACCCGTAGCCCGTGCGGCGCACCGAGTCAATCTGGACCAACGCCCCGCCGGGGAGCCGCAACGTGACCGCGGAGGTGTCGACGTCGTCGTAGGCCGCGACGCCGGGCTCCGCCAAAGCCGAGCCGGTGGCGAAAACCTCCACCGGGTCCAGGCCGGAGAGCCAGCGCGCGAGGTCGAAGAAGTGGACGGTCTGGTCGCGCATCTGCCCACCGGAGACAGCGATGTAGGACAACGGCGGCATGGACGGGCCGCGCGAGGTGAGCTGGATGAGCTCCACCGCGCCGATCTCCCCCGAATCCACCACGCGCTTGAGCTCGGCGTAGTCGCGGTCGAAGCGGCGGTTGAAGTCCACCATGACGGGCACCCCGGCTTCCCGGGCGAAGGCGGCGGTCTCGCGCGCCTGGTCCAGGTCGAGGTCGATCGGCTTCTCGCACAGCGCTGCAATTCCGACGGCGGCCGCCCGGCGAAGGTGCTCGGCGTGGGTATCGGTGGAGGAGGCGATGAAGACGGCGTCGATCGCCTCAGGATCAAAGACCTCCTCGAGCGTCGTTGCGGCTGAGGCGCCATGCGCGGCGGCGAGGGTTTCTGCGCGCTGTTGGTCGACGTCGTACACCAGCCGGAAGTCGATCCCCGGGTGTGCTGCGAGGTTGGCGGCGTGAACGGAACCAATGAAGCCGGCTCCGATAAGGGCGAAACGGGGCATGTCAGACTACTGCTTTCTCTAGGTCAGATGTCTCCAGGGCGGACGTGGGGACTGTCCACGCGGAGTCATCGTGGTGCGACGCGGCGACGGCCTCGACGAACTGGACACCGATCAAGCCGTCCACGCCCCTGGGGAAGGACAACTCACGCTCCTGGAGCGGCGTGCCGTCGCGACGGGCGCGCAGAACCTCGGCGAGGTCCGAGTAGAAGTTGGCAAAGGCCTCAAGGAAGCCCTCCGGGTGGCCCAGGCCGACCCGCGTGAGCCGGGACGCGTCGTCGTGCAGGGTGCTGAGCCCGTGCGTCAGGATGGTGGTGGCGCCGCCGAGGTCCTGGACCCTGAGGTGGTGCGGGTCCTCGTGCTGCCACTCCAGGCTGCCCTTCTCTCCGTACACCCGGATGCGGAGGCCGTGGTTGTGGCCGGTTGCAGCCATGCTGGCCCACAGCCGCGCTGGAACCGAGCCAGTCAGTTCGAGTTCCACGGTGGCGTTATCGAAGACGCGGCGCCCAGGCACGAACGTCTGTAAGCGGCCGGACAAGCGCTCGGCTTCGAGTCCAGTGATGTAGCGGAGCAAGTGGAAGGCGTGCGTGCCGAGGTCTCCCACGACGCTCGGGAAGCCGGCAATGTCCGGATTCGTCCGCCACTTGGCCTGCTTGTGGCCCTCATTCTCGAGCGGCGTTGCTGCCCAACCGGAGGCGTGCTCGACGTCGACAAAGCGGATGGCGCCCAGCTCGCCATTGCGTACCATCCGGGCCGCCTGGCGGACCATGGCGTAGGCGGAATAGCAGTGCGGGACAGCCAGGATGGCGTTATTCTCCCCGGCGACCCGGACCAGCTCGGCCGCGGTTGCGGAGTCCCGGGTCAGCGGCTTTTCGCACACCACGGAGATGCCCTTTTGCAGGAACGTCCGCGCGATCTCGAAGTGGCTGTCGTTCGGGGTCGCGACCACAACCACATCCACGCCGTCCTCCCGGGCGGCTTCGGCGGCGGCCATCGTCTGGATGTCGCCGTAGTTGCGGTCCGGCTCCACGCCGAGTTCGACGGCGGTGGCCCGGGAGCTGCTCTTATCCCGCCCGAAGATTCCAGCCCGGAGATCGTAGTGGCCGTCCAGCCGCATGGCGTAGCGGTGGGTCTTGCCGATGTCGGCGCCCGGACCGCCTCCGACCATTCCGGCGACCAATTGCCGCGAATTCGGTGCACTCATTGAAAGATCCTCATTGACTCTTTGGAAATTACTTGGACCGGTCCATAATGGAGGTGACAAGCACAACGCGTCAAGCCCCTAAGCTTGATGGAAGCTGGCGAGAGGAGATACTGCATGCCGCCCACCAAGCCCACCATCCGCGACGTCGCGAGCGCTGCGGGGGTCTCCAAATCCTTGGTCTCACTGGTCCTTCAGGGCTCGCCGAACGTGAGTGAGAGCCGCCGTCGGGCAGTTCTGGAAGCCATGGAGCAATTGGGGTACCGGCCCAACAGGCTGGCCCAGCGCCTGTCCGGCCCGAGAAGCGGAACCATTGGCGTGATGCTCAACGACATCCGCAACCCCTGGTTCGTGGAGCTGTTGGAGGGGCTCACGGCATCGCTGCATGCAGCGGGGGTCTCACCGGTCCTGGCGGACTCCTACACCGACAACCGCGTGGGGCGCAGTTCCGTGGAGACCCTGCTGGAGCAGCGGATTGATGGACTGGTGGTGGTCGGCACCACTATGGAATCCAGCGCGATCGAAAAGGCCGCGCAGACTGTCCCTGTGGTCCTGGCTGGAACCCGCGAACCCGTGCTGCCCGGCGTCGACATAGTCGTCAACGATGACGACGCCGGTGCGCGCCAGGCGACCGAACACCTCCTTGCGCTCGGGCACCGGAGGATTGCACACCTGCAGGGCCCGGCCGAGGTAGGCAGAATCCGGCGGGAATCGTTCGAACGGACCATGCGCGGCGTCGGACTCGAGCCGGTGGTGGTGGCCGGCGGCGTGAGCGAGGAAAGCGCCTACGCCGCCGCCAGCCGGCTCTTGTCCGGAAAGGACAGGCCAACCGCGATCTTTGCCTACAACGACATCGCCTGCATTGGCGCACTGTCCGCGGCCGACGACCTGGGCCTGTCCGTACCCGAAGACCTTTCACTCGTGGGCTACGACAACACCTACCTGGCCAAGATCCGGCACCTCTCCCTGACCTCCGTGGACAACGGCAACCTGGCAGTGGGCGTCGAGGCCGGAAAGTTCATCCTGCAGCGTCTTTCCGCACCGGACTTGCCCGGGAGGGTTCATCAAGTGCCCTCGGAGCTGCAGGTACGGGGATCCTCGGGGGACGCGCCCCTGCAAGACCTCAGCAACGCAGGCTAGCGCGGTCCGGGAATGTCGGAGTGCCGGTGAATGATCCGCCACTCGTTCTCCTCAAAGCGGTAGATGTGCGTGGTTCTCATTGTGTAGGTGGCAGGCTTGCCGTCAACCACGGTGCTGCTGTGCTCGTAGCCAACCACGTAGGCCAACGAGCCGCTAACGCCCGCGGCCACCACATCGAACTCGAATCCCAGGGCTCCCCCAAAACCCTTTGCCGCCTGGCGGAACTTGTCCTCAAGCTCCACCCAGCCCACGCCCTCAAACTGGGCTCCGAACAAGGTCACGGGGTCATCGTGGGACCACATGGCTATCCGGGGGCCGGGATCTCCGCGGTGCAAAGCAGTGGTCAGCCCCCGCTGCTTGGGCAGGACTTCGGCCAGGAAGTGATCAACGGCCACCGGGACTGCACTGGTATCCATGACATTCGCCAGATTTCAATATAGTTGAACTGTTTTGAATACTGTTATTATGCATCCAATGAAAGAAGCGAACAAGAGGCAGTACGACTCGTCCCGCCGCCGCGAGCAGGCCAATGAGACGCGCGTCCGCATCATCTCGGCCGCCCGGGCTCTGTTCATCACGCAGGGGTACGGCCAGACGACCATCAAACAGATCGCCCTCGAAGCAGGCGTGGCTGCTGAGACTGTTTACGCAGCTTTCAGGAACAAATCCGCATTGCTGCGCCAGGTTTGGTATGTGGATTTCCGCGGGGACGAAGACCAGCATGCACTGTACGACAGGCCCGAAATGCAGGCCATCCTCGCCGAGCCGGACCTGATCGCCAGAATCCGCCGGCATGCCATCTTTGTCACTGCCAACAACAGGCGCATGGCACCCCTCCTGGACGCCTTGACCGGCGCCGCCGCCACCGAACCCGATGCTGCACGAATGCTTGAAGAATGGGCCGGGCGCCGCCTGGACGTTGCCACGCGTTACGCTGCGGCTGCGGCTGCAACAGGGCAACTCGCAACCACCGAAGACGAATGCAGGGACATCCTCTTCGCCACTATGGATGGAGCGCTCTGGAGCAGGCTGGTGGAGCAGCGCGGATGGAGTGATTCCAAATATGCAGCCTGGTTGGGCGAGGGCTGGATCAGTTCGTTCAGCCGGGCTCAGGATCGTTGAGCTTTGAACGCCCCAGCAGCAGCACGCCCACGTTGGCGGCCACGATCAAAGCAATTCCCGCCCACTGCATCAGCTCCAACTCCTGCCGCAGCACCAGCGCTCCGATGATCGCGGCGAACACGGGATTGACGCTCATCAGGATGCCGAAGAGGCTCGCCGGAACGCGCCGCAGGGCGATCAGGTCCGCAACATAGGGCAGGACCGAGGCCAAGACGCCCGCCCCCACGGCGCACAGGACCGCCAGACCGTCCACTGGCCGGCTCAGGAAAACGACGACGGCGACAGGCAGGAAGAGCGTCGCCGACACCCCCGAGGCGGCCGCCGTGCCCTGGATGCCTTGAATGCGACGGCCCACCACCCGGTTGAGGAGGATGTAGGCGGCCCAACTGCATGCTGCCATCAGGCCGAAGCCAATGCCCACGAAGTCGGTGGAGGCTTCGGGGCGGGTAATGAGTACTACACCAGCAGCTGCGGCGATGGCACAGAAGGCGCCCGCCTTCTGCCTCGAGCTGATCAAAGCTACGGCCAACGGGCCCAGGAACTCCAAAGTCACGGCAAGGCCCAGGCCAATCCGCTGGATCGAGGCATACAGTCCCAGGTTCATGGTTCCGAAAGACAGTGCCAACAGGAGCACGGGCCACCATTGCTGCCAGCTCAGCTCCCGCAGCTTGGGTCGCACGGTCGGAAGCAGGACTGCCGCAGCCACAAGCTGGCGGACGGCCACCACACCTACTGGCCCCATCACCGGAAACGCGAGTGATCCGGTCGCTGCTCCGAGTTGGTTGGAGAGAGCACTGGCCACCAGAGTGGCGGTTCCGCCCGCCGCTGCGCTTCTGTTCATGGTGAGAGTGTGCGCCGTAAAGAATCAGTCGCTAAATGCATGAATGACCCTATTTATGCGGCGGATGCATGAATAGGATGGGCATCATGGACGTGGAGTTTCGACAACTGCGGTGCTTGGCAGCAGTAGTTGACGAGGGCACGTTTACGGATGCCGCAATTGCCCTGCGAATGTCGCAAGCAGCCGTTTCACGTAATATCGCAGCCCTCGAGCAGGCCATCGGCGCTACGCTGCTGGAGCGGACAACCCGCATGGTCAAACTGACCCCGGCCGGTGAGCGTGCGCTCGCGAAGGCCCGGCGGATCCTGGCGCTGCTGTCAGAGCTTGAACGCGAAGCCCGCGGCGACGCCGGACTGGTGCGGATCGGCTACGCCTGGTCAGCGCTGGGTGAGCACACCACCGCGTTCCAGCGCCAGTGGCGGGAGCGCTTCCCCGCCACCGAGCTGCAACTGGTCCGTTCCAATACACCCAGCGGCGGGTTGCTGGACGGGACCACAGACCTTGCCATCCTTCGTCGCCTTCCGGGAGCGACCGGCGTCGAACATGTCCGCATCGGCGAGGAAAAGCGCTACTGCGCCTTGTCCGCCGACGATCCTCTGGCTTCCCGCCGGAGTGTCAGCCTGGCACAAATCGCCGCGGGTCCCGTGGCCATGGACTTGCGGACCGGAAGCACCACCCTGGAGCTGTGGCCTGCGGAGATGCGACCGCAGCAAGTCATTCCCATTGGTGACATCGACGATTGGTTGACCGTCATCGGCAGCGGTTCCGCCCGCGGGATCACGGCAGAGTCCACGGCCCACCAATACCGCCGACGCGGAGTCGTTTATCGCCCGGTCAGGGACGCGCCAACACTCCCCGTATACGCGGCCTGGCTGACGAAGGATCCCCCGCGGGAGTGCGCCTCGATCGTGCAGCTCCTGGAGTTCGTCTACGCCTGACCACCCCCTCTGCCTGCCGCAGAATCCATCAGTATGCTTACTATGGGGGCATGACTCAGCGAACGGTTTCGGATCTGATCGTGGAACGGCTCAAGGCTTGGGGCGTTAACAGGGTGTTCGGCTACAGCGGCGATGGGATCAACGGCTTCATGGGAGCCCTGCGCCGCACCGAAGGCGAGGTGGAGTTCGTCCAAGCCCGGCACGAGGAAGCTGCAGCATTCATGGCAGTGGGCCACGGGAAGTACACCGGGGGCGTTGGCGTGGTCACCTCCACCCAAGGCCCGGGCGCAGTCCACCTGCTCAACGGGCTCTACGACGCGAAAATGGACGGCGTCCCGGTAGTCGCGATCATCGGACAACAGAGCCGGACCGTTCTGGGTTCGGCCTACATGCAGGAAATCGACCTGCTCACGCTCTTCAAGGACGTTGCCGCCCAGTTCGCGCAACTGGCCAGTTCCGCGGAGCAGGTTCCGATGCTGATCGACCGGGCCTTCCGGACTGCCCTCGAAACCCGCACACCGTGCGTGGTCATCGTCCCGCACGACCTGCAGACTGCCGAAGCCCCGGAGCTCGAACCCGAACATGGCATCGTGGTGACAGCCCCCGTGTGGCACCCCGCCCGCGTGATGCCCCGCGAGGAAGAACTGGAGGCCGCGGTCGAAATCCTCTCCCAAGGTGAGCGGATTGCCTTCTTCGTTGGCCAGGGCGCAAGGAAAGCCCGGGACGAAGTGGTTCAGCTGGCAGAAAAGCTCAACGCGGGCATCACCACCAGCCTGCTCGGGAAGCCCTACGTGGACGAAACCCTGCCCTTCGCCGCCGGGACCATGGGCCACCTCGGTACAACGGCGAGCTCGCATCTCCTGGAGAACTGCGACACCCTGCTGATCATTGGATCCAATGACCCCTGGACCGAGTTCTACCCCAAACCGGGACAGGCCAGGGCGGTCCAGATCGACATCGACGGACGTAAAATCGCCAACCGCTACCCGGTGGAGCTGGGCTTGGTGGGCGACGCTGCCGAAACCCTGCAACAGCTGTCCGTCCGCCTCGATGCCAAGCAGCAGGAGAAGGAAAGCCAGCGCGCCCAGTGGCGTTCCGACGTCGAAACCCAGGTCAGCGCCTGGCGGCACCTTTCAGAAGAACGCGCCAACCTCCCCGCTGAGCCGGTAAACCCCGAGTTGGTGGTCCGCGAGCTCAGCGGCAGGCTCCCCGACGACGCCCAACTGAGTATCGACGTCGGCAGTTGCGTTTACTGGTACGCGCGCCAATTGATCCTCCCGCCGGGAGTCCCCGCCCACCTCAGCGGCACACTCGCCAGCATGGGCTGCGCCATTCCGTACGGCCTGGCCGCCAAGCTCGCCCACCCCGAGCGGCCACTCGTGGCATTGGCAGGGGACGGCGGGATGCAGATGCTGGGCTTGGCCGAGCTGATCACCGTGGCTCATCGCTGGCGGAACTGGGCGGATCCACGGTTTGTGGTGTGCGTCTTCAACAACCGTGACTTGGCCGAGGTCTCCTGGGAGCAGCGCGAAACCGAGGCCGAACCGCGCTTCCCAGCAAGCCAGGAGCTCCCGGACTTCCCCTTCGCCGCCTATGGCGAGTTGCTGGGCTTGGCCGGGGTGCGCGTGGAGGACCCCAGCAAACTTGGCGAGGCCTGGGACTTCGCGCTTACTGCTGACCGGCCCGTGATCCTGGAGGTCAGGACGGACCCCAACATCCCCCTGCTTCCCCCCTTCCCGGCAGGAGAGGAGAAGCTTGAGGGCATGAGGTCCGCCCTGTCCCAGGAGGGTCCCCTCGGCGAGCATGCACGCAAACTTTTGGATAGCTACGCGGAGGGTGAATCGAAACTACGGGGCTAGGGGCTCTCCAGTACTAGAGGTTCTCCACCAGGGAGACGTCGCGAACGGCGCCCTTGTCAGCGGACAATGCCATGGCAGCGTAGGCACGCAGGGCCGGGGACACTTGGCGGTCGCGGTTCTTGGGCTTGTAGCCGCCGTTGACCAGGAGCTTCTCGCGGCGCTCGGCCAGGATCTCCTCGGAGACCTTCAACTCCAGCGAACGCTGGGTGATGTCGATGCTGATGATGTCGCCGTTCTCCACCAGGGCGATCTCTCCACCGGAGGCAGCCTCCGGTGAGATGTGGCCGATCGACAGTCCGGAGGTACCCCCTGAGAAGCGCCCGTCGGTGATGAGGGCGCACTTCTTGCCCAAGCCACGGCCCTTGAGGAAGGACGTCGGGTAGAGCATTTCCTGCATGCCCGGACCGCCACGGGGGCCTTCGTAGCGGATGACCACTACGTCGCCTTCCTTGACGGTCTTGTTCAGGATCATTTCAACGGCCTCGTCCTGGGACTCGCACACAATGGCAGGCCCTTCGAACTTCCAGATGGACTCGTCCACGCCCGCGGTCTTCACCACGGCGCCGTCCACGGCGATGTTGCCGCGCAGCACGGCAAGGCCGCCGTCCTTGGAGAAGGCGTGCTCCACGGAGCGGATGCAGCCACCCTCGGCGTCGGTGTCCAGGGAGGTCCATTCGTTCGACTGCGAGAACGCCGTGGAGGAACGGACGCCACCGGGTGCAGCGTGCCACAGGGCCTGGGCTTCCCCGGTAGCCTTGCCGCCGCGGATGTCCCAGTCGTCCAGCCAGCCGTCGAGGTCGTTGGAGTGCACCGAGTGGACGTTCTTGTGCAGGAGGCCGCCGCGGTTCAGCTCACCGAGCAGTGCGGGGATGCCACCTGCGCGGTGCACATCCTCCATGTAGTAGGTCTTGTTTCCGGCGACGTTCGGAGCCACCTTGGCAAGGCACGGAACCTGGCGGGACTTGGCGTCCATTTCGGCCAGGCCGTAGTCCACGCCTGCTTCCTGGGCCGCCGCCAGCAGGTGCAGGATGGTGTTGGTGGAGCCGCCCATGGAGATGTCGAGCGCCATGGCGTTGTCGAAGGCCTCGGCGGTGGCGATGTTGCGCGGCAGTACGGAGTCGTCGTCGCCGTCGTAATAGCGCTTGACGAGGTCGACGATCGTGGCGCCGGCCTTCTCATAGAGCGCCTTGCGCGCGGTGTGGGTGGCGAGCACGGAGCCGTTGCCCGGCAGGGCCAGGCCGATGGCCTCGGCAAGACAGTTCATGGAGTTGGCCGTAAACATGCCGGAGCAGGATCCACAGGTGGGGCAGGCGTTCTCTTCGATGAGGTTGATGTCTTCATCGGAGATGGACTCGTCCACTGCGTCGGCAATCGCGTTCACCAGGTCCAAGGAGCGCACGGAACCGTCAGTCAGGGTCACGCGGCCGGCCTCCATGGGGCCACCGGAAACGAAGACCACCGGGATGTTCAGACGCAGCGCGGCCATGAGCATGCCGGGGGTGATCTTGTCGCAGTTGGAGATGCAGACCAGTGCGTCGGCGCAGTGTGCGTTGACCATGTACTCAACAGAGTCTGCGATCAGGTCGCGGGAGGGCAGCGAATAGAGCATGCCTGAGTGGCCCATGGCGATGCCGTCGTCGACGGCAATGGTGTTGAACTCACGCGGCACGGCACCGGCAGCAAGGATCGCGTCGGAGACGATCCTGCCCACGGGCGCGAGGTGCGTGTGGCCGGGGACGAACTCGGTGAAGGAGTTGGCGACGGCGATGATTGGCTTGCCGATGTCCGAGTTGGCGACGCCGGAAGCGCGCAGCAGTGCGCGGGCGCCGGCCATGTTGCGGCCGTGGGTAACTGTTTTAGAGCGAAGTGCAGGCATAAGTACCATCCTGATTGTCGGGGCGGGTCCCGGGAAGACGGTGTCACTACTAGTACTGAAAGTACCAGAGTAATAGTGTTGTCAGCGTGAAAGACGAGAGGCGAAAGGAACTGGGGCTCTACCTCAGGACCCGCCGGAACCAGGCACTGCGCTCCGACTACGGGCTCCCTCCTGTGGGGCGCTCCCGCGAGCGCGGGCTCCGAAGGGAAGAAGTCGCCTTCCTCTCCGGGGTCAGCGTCACTTGGTACACGTGGCTGGAGCAAGGCCGCGATATCAGCCCCTCCCGCCAGGTCCTGGAATCCGTGGCACGCGCCTTGCACCTCTCCGATACAGGATTGGGCTACGTGCTCTCGTTGGGTGGCTACTCCTCAGCGTTGCCCAAGGGGCCTGTGGCCGCTGATGCGCCCGCCCACGTGCAGCGGCTGCTGGACGCTTTGGACCCCAACCCTTCGTACGCTCTTTCCCCCGATTGGGGCGTGGCAGGGTGGAACCGCGCCTATGAGGCGCTGTATCCAAACATCGGAACGTTCGACGCCGCCGACAGGAACCTTTTGTGGCTGGTGTTCACCGACCCCTATGTCCGGGATCTGCTGCCGGACTGGGATGTCACCAGCAAAAGGTTCCTCGCCGAATTCCGGGCCGAAACAGGGCAACGCCTGGGTGATCCGGACGTTGCCTACCAAGTGGAACGACTCAAGGAGGCCAGCCCGGAGTTCCAGGAGAGTTGGGACCGCTACGACATCCTCGGCTTCGAATCCCGTGAACGGTTGTTCCATCATCCGGCTGTGGGAGTGCTCCAGCTCGAGCATCACCAGGTTTCGCCGTCGGACCGGCCAGACCTGCATATCGTGGTCTATACGCCAGCACCCGGGAGTGACGCCGGCGGGCAGATGCAACGGCTGATGGAAACTGCGCCATAGCCGTTTCCTGCAACAGCGCTATGGCTTCAGCGACACTTCATCCGGGGTGGCCAGCGTCAACACTGCCTCCTCCACGGTTTCGTGTCCCTCCAGCTCACTCTCGATCCTGCGCAGCACGACGGCGACCTCGTGTTCCGGATGGTCGCCTTGGAGATCCACCGCTGCCACGAGGTAGAGCTTGCGGGGGCCGACGAACTCCAGATGCAGGTACGTGAGCCGGGCGATGTCCTTGTGCTCCAGCAACTGCCGGCCCATGGAACGTTCGATGTCCGGGGTAACCCCCTGGCCCACCAGGAACCGTCGATTGCGGTCGATCAGCACCACGGCAACAACCGCCAACAGGACGCCGACCACAATCGAGCCCACTGCGTCCGGGACCGGCGATCCCGTGACCTGATGGAGGAACACTCCGGTAAAGGCGATGACCAGGCCAACCAGCGCGGCGGCATCCTCGGCGAAAACCGCACGCAGCGTCGGATCGGAGCTGACCAAAACCTGCTCCAAGGTTCTGCGTTCCAACTCCCTGGCCGCCTTGCGGGTCTGGCGGAAGGCCTGGACGAAGGAAAGGCCTTCCAGGACGAAAGCCACGGCCAGCACCAGATAGGCAATCAGGAAGTCCGATGCGGGCTCCGGATCAATGATCTGCTGGATTCCGTGCATGATGGAGACCACGGCCCCGGCGGTGAACAGTCCGAAGGCCGCGAACATGGACCAGACATAGGCTTCCCGGCCATATCCCATGGGGTGGCCCTTATCCCTAGGACGTTGTGATCGGCGCTCCGCCATGAAGAGGAACACCTGGTTTCCGGTGTCCGCCCAGGAGTGCGCGGCCTCGGCAGTCATGGACGCAGATCCCGTGAGTGCGGCCGCCACCGATTTCGCAGCGGCAACCAAGGTGTTCGCCGCGGAGGCAATGATGACGGTCAGCAGGGTGGAACCGGTGTCCGCCTTTTCCCGGGATGCAGCCATAGGGATACCGTACCCATCACAAGCCCGGATAAGCGCCGCACAGGCGAGGACCCGCGCAGGCGAGGCTCCGCCCTCGTGAGGGCCGGCGTCGTCAGTTCAGCGATAGTCAGCCCGCGCGCTGAGGTTCCGTCTGGGCGCGGACGCTCCAGGCCGACCAGTCCAGCGGATGGACCGAAGGGCGTCCCAGCAAGTACCCCTGCGCTGCGGTGACGTTCAGTGCCGTGACTTCCTCAAGTTCCTCGGCCGTTTCGATGCCCTGTGCGTGGACCTCCGCACCGATATCGCGGGCGAGCTCCACAATTGCCCCCGCCCGGAGCTTCTGGCCCTCGTTGCTTGCGATTCCTTCAATCAGGTGGCGGTCCAGCTTGATGATGTCGGGCCGGAGTTGCTCAATGCTGTCCAACGAAACCAAGGCGGCGCCCGAAGCACTGATCGAGACCCGCAGCCCCAAGGCACGGAGCCGTTCGAGGCCTTCACCGTCCGGTTGGGCCGCGATCGCTTCGAGGCCACCGGTCAATTCAACGATAATTCTTTCCGGCGCCAAGGCAGCAGCCGCCAGCAGGTTCCGCACCCTGGGATCGCGCGAGGTAGCGGGGGTCAGGTTCAACGCGACGAACATGTTTTCCGGGACGTCGTGCGCGGCCATCAGCGCGCAATGCAGTGCAGCTATCTCCAGTTCGGTTCCCAGTCCCGCAGCGGCGGCTTCACTGAACCAAACGTCGGCGCCGGCACCGTCCTCACCAATGAACCGGGTCAAGGCTTCGACGCCGATCGGCTCGCCTTTGGGGAGGGAATGGACTGGCTGGAAAGCGGTCAGGAGGAGCTTGTCGGCCAGGACGGATTGAATGCCGGCACGGACATCGTGACTGACGGGAACCAGGACGGTCCGCGAAGCATCGGAGGACTCCAGGTGCAGGTTGGCGTGCTCAATCTGGACAGGAACGGTGGCCGCCGGCTCTGTTGCCTTGCGGGTGAGGAGCAAGTGCTGCAGCAGGGCACCCTCGGGATCGTCCGGACGCGCATCAAGCAGCTCCCGGAGCTTGTTCCTGGCTCCCTCGCTGCGTGGTTCGGCGTCCTCAAGAATGGACTCGATGATGTCCAGGACCTGAGCCCGCATGGTCAGTTCGTCCGCGAAGGGCATCTCCCCCGAGCCCTCCTGTTTGCTGCCGTGCGCGTCATTATCCGGTGAAAGAGAGCCCGCTTCTTGAGCCATCAATTATTCCTTTGTGTGTCCCCCGCTGGCGAAGCCAGACAACTGCCGGCCCGCCGCATGCGGGCCTTGCCTCGAATCTTACAGAGAAAAATGTCAGCTGGCTCACACTTCCTGCCTGAATCGCAGGGGTCCTTAGCCGGAGGTCGCAGCCCAGGTCGCGTCGCCGACCTCAATTTCCTGCGCCATGTCACCCAGGAACCGTGTCACGACCTCGCGCTCCTCCGGGGCGAGTCGGGCGGCCGCCAGGAACCGCCCGGCCTGCTGCTTGCCCACAGTCCGCATGGCCGCAGCGTGGGTTTCCGGGGTGATGGCTATCGCAAGGGCTCTTCGGTCGGACGGGTGCGCATGCCTGGTGACATGGCCGCCGCGCTCAAGCCGGTCGAGCAACTTGGTGGTGGACGCCGTCGAAATATTCAAGTGGGAGGCTATCGCTCCGGGGGTGGCGATGACGCCTTGGTTGGCGCAGACGATGAGGTAGTGCAGTGCGCGCATGTCGGATTGGTTCAGTTTCATGTAACGGAGGGAAGCATCGGCGAGCCGCTGTTCGGCGTCGCGGAGCCTTCCGAGCGAGGCCATGAGTTCGCTGATTTGCCGGACATCGCCTTCCGAAAGACCGGACCGGTCAATCAATTGGTGATGGGGATCGTTCGCGTCCAGGTGATAGATCCCGGCCGGCACCGGGAAGCCGGAAGTCTCCGGCATATCTTCAGGACTGGACATGCTGAGTATGTTACACCCAACTTCTTACATGGTAGCCTTTCTTCTAGCTTGTCTAGCAATATCTGCACTGGGAGGAAGGCACAGGATGAACGCGACAGAGATGGTGGTCCTCCTTGACGACGCCGGCAGGCCCATCGGCGAGGCCCCCAAATCCCGGGTGCACACCCGGGAAACGCCGCTCCACCTTGCGTTTTCCTGCTACCTCCTCAACGACGACGGCGAAATCCTCCTGACCCGCCGTTCGCCGGAAAAGAAAACCTGGCCCGGAATCTGGACCAACAGCTTCTGCGGTCACCCCGGCCCAGGCGAAGATCCCCTGGACGCGGTAACGCGCCGTGCACACTTCGAACTGGGAGTGGACGCCAACAGGATTGAACTCGCCCTCCCCCACTTCCGCTACAGGGCCGTTGACCCAACCGGCATCGTGGAGAACGAGATCTGCCCCGTCTATGTCGCCCGGATCAGCGGTGAGGTAGACCCCAACCCCGCCGAGGTGGCGGACTGGGCGTGGATGTCTCCGGCACTGCTGGCGAGATCCCTGGAGCGCAGCCCAGCCGTTTTCAGCCCCTGGCTGGGCCTTCAATTCCCGCAACTCCTTGAGGCACGGGCACTCCAGCCCGGGACCGGAGCAAAAGCATGACCGTCACCTCCGGCGCTTTACGCAGCCGCACCGACCTCTGCATCGCGATCGAAGATGAGCTAAGCAGCCTCATCGGCAAACGGGCCGGCGCAGCCACTGCCTATGGCCCCCACTTCACCAGGCTCTGGGAACTCGCAGGCCACAACGTCCTCGGCGGAAAATTCGTCCGACCCCTGCTGTTGATGGAAACTTTCGACGCCCTCCGGCAACCCGGGACAAACCGCCGCGAAACTGCCATCAGCATTGCCGCCGCGATCGAACTCCTCCACTACTCCTTCCTGCTGCACGACGACGTGATCGACGGCGACCTCGTCCGGCGCGGGCACCCCAACCTCATCGGTTCCCTCCTCGCCGAGGCCCAGGCGCTTCCCCGGAACACCATTGAAGGCGCCCGTGAAGGCAGCGACCTCCACTGGGCCCAAACCGGCGGCATCCTCATGGGGGACATGCTCCTCGCGGCCACCCACCAAGCCTTCGCCCGGGCAGACCTCCCCCACACGCTCAGGTTGCGCCTACTGGATCTCCTGGAACACACCATCAACGAAACAGTGGCTGGTGAGCAGCTGGATGTTGGCCTGGGCGACGGAATCATCGACCCCGGCCTCGAAACCATCCTCGTCATGTGCGGCTACAAGACGGCCACCTACACCTTCGAGCTTCCCTTGCGGGCCGCCGCAGCGCTGGCAGGTGCCGACTTCGCCGTCGAAAATGCGCTCGCTACCGCCGGCCGCCATCTGGGCCTGGCCTTCCAGCTCCAGGACGACCTCCTGTCCACGTTCGGGGATCCTCGCCAGCACGGCAAGGATCCTTTTTCGGATCTTCGCGAAGGCAAGGAAACAGCGATCATCGCCCATGCCCGCACCACCTCGTCATGGGCGGATATCGAGCCGTTCTTTGGCAGGTCAGAACTCAATGGCGCCGAGTGCGAGCGTGTCCGCCGCCAACTGGCCGACTGCGGGGCCGAGACCTTCGTCAACGGTCTCATCAAGGAACAGATGCAGGCCTTCACCGATCTCACGAGCAGCACCATTCCGCCGGGCGTGTGCCGGGTTTTGCTTGATCTCGCCGGGCAACTGGAAGGACGGCAGTCATGAGCGTCGCCATGGACACCTCTCTTACCCAATTCACCCGGACCGCCGAGAGTGCCGCCAACCAGGTCATTGCGGCTTACTCGACATCGTTCGGCCTGGCCTGCAAACTGCTGGGGCCGCGGCACCGCCAACATGTGCGCAACATCTACGCCCTGGTGCGCGTCGCGGACGAACTCGTGGACGGTGTCACCGCCGAGGCGGGGCTCAGCTACCAGGAACAGTGCGATGCCCTGTCGCACTTCATCGATGAGACCCACCGCGCCGTGAAACTTGGCTACAGCAGCGATCTCATCATCCATGCGTTCGCACAGACCGCCAGGGCGGCCCGGATCGACGGTTCCCTGATCGATCCGTTCTTCGAATCGATGCGCACCGACCTCGGCGAGCGCTCTTCTGCCCCGGCGGGTCCCCTCCGCTTCGACGCCGATGCGCACCAAGGTTACGTCCACGGTTCCGCCGAGGTGGTGGGGCTGATGTGCTTACGCGTCTTCATGCGGGATGAAAACATCGACGACGGCGGCGCCGAGGCCCTCCAGTACGGCGCCAGCCGCCTGGGAGCTGCTTTCCAGAACATCAACTTTCTTCGCGACCTCGCCGATGACACCACGCGCCTCGGCCGGAACTACCTGGGCACGTCCGAGCATCTGGAGGACCGGGACCGCATGAGATGGGTGCGCACCATCAGGGCCCAGCTGGCCGATGCCAACGCCGTCATCCCGCTCCTGCCGCATGACGCCCGGGCAGCTGTCCGCAGCGCCCTATCGCTTTTTACTGCCCTGACGGACAAGATCGAACAGACCACCGTGGACGAGCTCTACCGTTCACGGGTCCGTGTTCCCGATGCGGTGAAAGCCGGTCTCGCCGCACGTGCCGTCGCCTCAACCTGGATGGAGCTGCACCGATGAAACGGACAGTCGTGATCGGCGGTGGCATCGCTGGGCTTGCCACCGCCGCACTGCTCGCCCACGAAGGACACGAGGTCCAACTCCTGGAGCAGCGCAGCGAAATGGGCGGCCGGGCTGGAAGCATGGAACGCAACGGCTTCCGCTTCGATACCGGACCCTCCTGGTACCTCATGCCGGGCGTTTTCGACCACTTCTTCGAGCTTTTGGGCACCAGCACTGCGGAACAGTTGGACTTGCGCACCCTGAGTCCCGCCTACCGCGTCTTCAGCGAACCTCACGACGACGGCGGCCGGCCGGAGCCGTTGACCGTCCCCTTGGGCAGCGAACAGGTTCTGGAGACGTTCGAAAAAGTGGAGCCCGGAAGCGCCAAGGAGCTCTCCGCCTACCTGGCATCGGCACGCCACACCACAGAGATGGCCGAGCGCTTTTTCCTCTACAACCCCTTCACCAAGCTCCAAGCCCTGCTCCAGCCCGAGGTGCTGCGGAGCCTGCCCAAACTGGCGCAACTTCTCCTGACTCCCTTGGACAAGTACGTGGCCCATCGCTTCCAGCATCCGGTCCTGCGGCAAGTGCTGGGCTACCCGGCCGTTTTCCTTGGCACAAGCCCCTCCGACGCGCCGGCGATGTACCACCTCATGAGTGCCTTGGACCTGGGCGACGGCGTGCAGTACCCCATGGGAGGTTTCCGGGAACTCGTGAACCGGCTTGAGGCCTTGGCTCTCGAAGCAGGGGTCCGCATCCACACCGGTGCCCAAGCCCTCAAGATCACCACCCGCGAAACCACACGGACCAAGAAAGTGGGCCGCTTTGACGGCGTGAAGCTTCCCGCGGCCCTCTCCGGCAAGGACCACCGCGAAGTGACCGGGGTGACGTGGCGCGATACCTCGGGGAATGAACACTACATCGTGGCGGACCTGGTGGTCTCCGGCGCCGACCTGCACCACACCGAAACCCAGCTTCTGGGCGTGCGGGACCGCAGCTACCCCAATTCCTGGTGGCAGCGGCGTACCAGCGGACCGGGCGCCGTCCTGGTGATGCTGGGAGTCAAGGGCAAACTCCCGGAACTGCCGCACCATTCACTGTTCTTCACCCGGGATTGGGAAGCGAACTTCGCTTCCATCTTCGGAGCGGAAACCAGCATTCCCGATCCTGCGTCGATTTACGTCTGCAAACCCAGCGCCACAGATTCCGCTGTGGCTCCCGCCGGCCATGAGAATCTCTTTGTCCTGGTCCCGGTCCCAGCCGATCCGGCACTCGGTTCCGGCGGCCCGGACGGAACCGGCGACATCCTCATCGAACGAACCGCCGACGCAGCCATCGGGCAGATCGTCGAGTGGGCCGACATCCCCGACCTTCGCGAACGGATCGTTGTCCGGCACACGATCGGTCCAGCCGACTTTGCCCGGGACTACAACTCCTGGCGCGGCGGCATGTTGGGACCGGCACACACCCTGGGACAAAGCGCCATGTTCCGGGCACAGAATGCCTCAAAGCGCGTGCAAGGGCTCTACTACGCGGGAGCCACTACCGCTCCGGGCGTCGGCGTACCCATGTGCCTGATCAGTGCCGAGCTGGTCCTGAAAAGAATCCGCGGAGACCACAGCACCGGCCCTGTCAGCGTGAGGCCCGTAGCCAGCAGGATTGGCTGATGGGTGTCCTTTACCTGGTTTCGTTGTTGCTCGGCATCACCTGCATGCTGCTGCTCGACCACAGATTCCGGCTGTTTTTCTGGCACAACGCAAAAGCAGCGGCGACCGTGACCGCCGTCGGGCTGTTGTTCTTCCTCGGCTGGGACGCGGCCGGCATCGGGCTGGGGATCTTCCTCCGCGGAGAAGGGAACGTCGCCACGGGTATCCTGCTTGCTCCGGAGCTGCCCATCGAGGAACCCGTATTTCTGCTTTTCCTGACCCTGTGCACCATGGTGCTGTACACCGGTGCCCGGCGGCTCCTGTTCCCTGTGCCGGGGAAGCGTCGCGAGAGGGAGCGTGAAAACGTATGACCTACCTTTGGCTCGCACTCCTCTTCGTGGCCGCGGCAGTGGTGGCGGGGGTTGCTTTTGCCTGCCAGGGATCCCGCCGCGGTGAGTCCCGCCGGCATTGGCAAGCCGCGGGCCTGGCTTTCGCGGCCCTCGCTGTCCTGACTGCGGTGTTCGACTCCGTCATGATCGGGATGGAGCTCTTCCACTACGACACTTCGCACCTCTTGGGTGTCACGGTTGGCCTGGCACCCATTGAGGACTTTGCCTATCCGCTGGCCGGCGTGGTGGCACTCCCTGGCCTATGGATATGGCTGACCCGACGACGTGCGCGCGGCGGCAGCGAGCGCCGTCACGGGGAGCCCAGGCTCAAAGGCCTCATTCCCCAGGCGCTGCTGGCATCACGCCCCGTCAGCTGGATCAACACCGCCTATCCGTTCGCCGCGGCCATGCTGCTGACCACCCGCCAGATCGACTGGGTTCTGGTGGTGGGAACGTTCTACTTCCTGATCCCGTACAACCTGGCCATGTACGGCATCAACGACGTCTTCGACTACGAATCCGACCTGAAAAACCCACGCAAAGGCGGCATCGAAGGCGCCCTGCTCCAACCACGGCTCCACCGGCCCATGCTGTGGCTCGCCGCCATCACCAACATTCCGTTCCTTCTGGTGCTGGCGCTCGCGGGAGGCCCGTCCGCGTGGCTGCCGTTGCTGGCGAGCGCGTTCGCGGTGGTGGCATACTCCGTAGCCGGACTCCGCTTCAAGGAGCGCCCGGTCTTGGACTCAATAACGTCCAGTACGCACTTCGTAAGTCCCGCCGTCGTCGGCCTTGCGATTGCCGGCGCCGAGGTGACGCCCGGACTCATCATCCTGCTGGCCGCGTTCTTCCTCTGGGGAATGGCCGCACATGCCTTCGGCGCCGTCCAGGACATCGAACCCGACCGGCAGGCCGGCATCGGATCCATAGCGACAGTCATCGGTGCCCGCCGAACGGTGCGGCTCGCCGTCGTGCTGTGGCTGGTAGCCGGCCTGGCCATGCTGGCGACCCCGTGGCCCGGGCCGCTCGCGGCGGTCATCGCCATACCGTACATCGTCAACTGCGCGCCGTACTGGAACGTGACGGATCCGACGGCGGCGCGCACCAATGCCGCATGGCGGCGGTTCATCTGGCTTAACTACGGTTCAGGATTCCTGGTGACGCTCATTCTGATCCTGCACTGGAGCCTCACGTCATGACCCGGCTGGCTCCTCGGGGTCTTCATCGATGGTGTCCATCGCCTCCCGCATGTGCAGGAGGAAGTCCACCACGACGCGGGACTCGTCGGAGCTCAGTGCAGAAGCAGCGTCCAGCATCCGGCGGTGCATCCCGCCCAAGGTGTGGCGCACTTCCTGGTCCGACCCCGGCGTGGCCTTCAGAACCAGTGCGCGGCGGTCCGTGGGGTGCGGCTCCCGCCGGATATGGCCCGACTCCACCAACCGGTCGATCAACGTTGTCATGGATGCCGACGTTATCCCCAGCTTGTCCCCCAGGTCCTTCGGCTTCATTACCCTCCCGGCAGCTTCGGCCTCAAACAGGTAACGCAGTGCCAGCAAGTCTTTCTCGCCCATCCCCATGGAGGAACGTGTCCGGCGGCGCATCGCTTGTTCGGAGGCCCGATAGTCCCTCAGTGCGTTCAGGACATCAATGGCGATGGCCTTCTGTCCAGGGTCTTTTCCGTACCAATAGCCCCTTGCGTGGCCTTCCGTATCCATCCGATGTTCCTTCGATAAGCGTAAAGCTCGCTTCACTAGCAATTTGATAGTAAGTCACGGACCCCGCGAATGCATGAAACCGTACAGCCCAGAAGGAAAGAGGCTCAGCACATGGCAACCGGAAGCCCTGATTTCAGGCGGCAAATCACTGTGACAGCCAGCCTGGTTGTCTGCATCGTTGGCTCGATGATCGGCGTCGGCGTCTTTGGTGGGACGCCCATTGCGCAGGCCGCAGGCGGTGCCTTGGCAGCCGACTCCACCCTGCTCGCACCGGCTACGCCCGCCTTCTCGATCTGGTCCGTGGTGTACGCAGGGCTGATTGGGTACACCGTGTGGCAGTGGCTGCCATCGCAGCGCTCAAATCCCCGGCAGCGCGCCCTGGGCTGGGTCGTTGCCGTGTCCATGATCCTTAACGCCGCGTGGATCCTGTCCGTCCAGGCTGGTTGGCTTCTTGTCAGCGTTCTGGTGATTCTGGCACTTCTGGTGACGTTGGTCCTGGCCTTTCTGCGGTACAGCCAGACGCGCTCTTACTCGTGGGTTGAAGCTGTGGTGGTGGACGGAACCGTGGGGCTCTACCTCGGCTGGACCAGTGTGGCCGTGTGCGCCAATATTGCGGCGGCGTTGAAGGCCTTTGGTTTCTCCGGCTTTGGTCTGCGGCCCGAGCTGTGGTCGGTTGCCGTGCTGGCAGTTGTTGCGGCGGTTGGGGTGGCTTTGGCCGTCAAAGGCCACGGCAGGCTTGCATTGGCCGCTGCCATCGCATGGGGCTTGGCGTGGATCACCGTTGGCCGCAGCTCCGACGCCCCCGAGTCATTCCCGACGGCGATCGCTGCTGCCGTCGCTGCTGCCCTGGTCCTGGGTGCTGCGATCACGGTGCGGGCGCGGGTGGTGTTGGCTGCGGCCTAGGGATTGGCTGGCTTTTCCACATAGGGCTGACGGTGCCTTTTGGGTGCTGTTGTTGGTTGGAAGAGTTGGGGGTATGGAACAGATTGAGGGCGGGCAGGCGATAGGAACTGGCGCGCCCTTGTCAGGCGTGGCTGATTGCATCGTTGCCATCGGCTCGTTTCCCTTGAGCGCCCATACCGGGGAGCTGATTGATCAGCTTCGAGAGTTGGAGGATTTGAAGTCGGCGATCTGTGGGTTGCAGGCGAGGGTGGCTGTTGCTTTTGATGCGGCCCAGCGTGCCAGTGAGG
>NZ_JBHVQI010000006.1:0-181382 GCF_042886835.1 Paenarthrobacter sp. NPDC057981 | reverse complement strand
GCTTATGGCCCATCCAACGCCGCGGAAGGGGCCATAAGTGACCCCGCGTTGCACGATAAAGTGGGGCCGTGGTGCAAAAGGCGGAACGGGTGGGCTCTCCCCGCAGCAGGGGCGGCAACGCGGCAGGCAAACCAATTGGCAATAATACCCGCGGCACCACCAACCCCAACCGGATGCGGCGATTGGATCGCTGGCTCGCCGGCCCACAGGCCTGGCGTCTTCGCACCGCCGTCGAGCCCCTTGTAGTGGACCTGGGCTACGGCGCCTCGCCGACCACCGCCGTCGAGCTGTTCGAACGGCTGCAGGCCGTCCGCCCGGACGTAGAGGTGTGCGGAATCGAGATCGAGCCTGAGCGCGTGCGGACAGCGAAGCCGCTGGAGCGGCCTGGGCTGAGCTTCCACGTGGGCGGCTTCGAAGTTCCGGTGCCGGGCAATCCCGTGCTGGTCCGGGCATTCAACGTGCTGCGGCAGTACGAGGAGTCGGACGTACCCGCGATCTGGTCCCTCGTGCAGTCCCGGCTGGCACCGAATGGGCTTTTCATTGACGGCACCTGCGACGAAATAGGCCGCCGCGTCACCTGGGTGGCACTGGACCGGGAACGGCCCTTGAGCCTGAGCTTCTCCGTGCGCTTCGGCAGTTTCGACCTTCCGTCCGAGGTTGCCGAGCGGCTGCCCAAGGCGCTTATTCACCGCAATGTGCCGGGCGAGCCGATCCACGCGTTCCTGCAGGCCATGGACAAAGCCTGGCTGGACGCGGCGCCTTTGGCGTCGTTCGGAAACCGGCAGCGCTGGACAGGGATGTGCCGTTCACTGCGCGACGCCGGATGGCCGCTTCAGGATGGACCGTCGCGGTGGCGCCTGGGTGAACTGACGGTGGCGTGGGATGCGGTGGCGCCGAACTGACGCCGGCTTACCCGGGGGCTGCTCTACCAGGGACCGTAGGGCCCGACGTTGCGGTTTCCGCCACTGCCGGCTTCCCGGACAGCCGGACGGACATCGGCAAGGTAGACGCAAGAAGCCGTAACGGCAGCGATTCCGAAGAGGCTCAGGCTGCTCCCCCCTGTAAGCACGGTCAATGCGCCGATGGCCAAGGCGACACCCGTGAGCGCCAGCCAGAAGGTCTTGGTCCGCTTGGAAGCAGCCACAAACAGGGTGGCCCGGTGGCGCAAGCAATCAACGAAAGCCCACACTTCCAAGGCGAGGGCCACCAACCCCAGGATGAGGTAAACGCCGGCGGTGACGTACGAGATCAAGATTTTTCCGTCCACGCCCTCCAGCCTAACCGTCCAACGCCTTGAGTGCTTGCTCAAGGTCGGACCAAAGGTCTTCCACGTTCTCGATTCCAACGCTCAAGCGGACCAAATTGTCCGGGACGCTGAGCGGCTCGGCGGTGTGCCGCCGTCGTCGTTCGATCAGTGACTCAACCCCACCCAAGGAGGTCGCCGGGAGCCACAGCTGCAGTGCGCGGACCAGTTCGTCCGCGGCATCGGCGCCGGAGCGGTGCTGGTCTCCGGCGAGCTGGATGCAGAGGATGGAGCCGAAGCCCTTCATCTGGGCCTTCGCGCGTTCGTGTCCGGGATCGGCCGGCAGGCCCGGATACCTGATGGCTTCGACGCGGGGGTGGGTGCTGAGCCGTTCGGCGAGCGTTGCTGCCGAGGCCTGCGAGCGCTCGATCCGCAGCGCCAGGGTACGCAGCCCGCGAAGAGCCAGCCAGGCTTCAAACGGACCGGCGATACCGCCGTGGATGATGCGGTGGTGAAGGAGCGTGGCCCTCAGCTCCGGGTTGGATGTCACCAGGGCGCCGAGGACGACGTCCGAATGCCCTGCCAGGTATTTGGTCACCGAGTGAAGCACGACGTCGGAGCCCAGGCTCAGAGGCTGCTGCACCAGGGGTGTGGAGAAAGTATTGTCAGTGACCACGATCGCGCCCGCGGCATGGGCGGCATCGGCCAGGGAACGGATGTCGGCGATGCCGAGCATGGGGTTGGTGGGGCTTTCGAGCCAGAGCAGGTCTGCCTTCCTGCCTTGCTCCGGGCTGATCAGGGCCTTGACCGCTTCAGTGTCCGTGATGTCCACAGTACGGAGTTCAAGGAAGCCCTTCTCCGCCAGTTCAGTGGCCATCACCAAGGAGCCCGCGTAGCTGTGGGTGGGCATCACCACGACGCCCCCTGCCGGCACCAGTGAGAGCGCCGAACTGACCGCAGCCAGGCCTGATGCGTACAGCAGACCAGGGAGCGTGGCGCCTTCCAGTTTTGCCAGCGCGTCCTCGAAGGGGTCCCAGGTGGGGTTCGCGTAGCGGCCATAGCCCCTGTCGCCGTCGCCCAGGCTGCCAGTACCGAAGTATGTGGAGGACAGGACGATGGGCGGATTCACCGGTTCATCGTGGGACCGATCCGGGCGACCGGCAGCAACCACAACGGTTTCAGGCGACAATTCGGCGGCGTGCTGATCGGAAAGGCTCATGGTTTCAGCGTAGTCGCGGGCCATGCTGTGGATGAAAGGCATTACGCGCCTTTGCTGTCAGGGAAGCTCGGTAGGCTAGACGCGTGAGTATTCAGAGCACAGGTCTTTTCATCGCGTTCGAGGGCGGGGACGGAGCGGGCAAGTCCACACAGGCTGCCCGGTTGTCGGACGCCCTCGAATCCCGGGGACTGTCCGTACTGCGCACCCGTGAGCCGGGTGGCACCCCGATCGGCGAGAAATTGCGCTCCCTTGTGCTGGACCACGGGCACGGCACCATCGATGCCCGCACCGAGGCCCTCATGTTCGCTGCGGCCCGGGCGGCCCACGCCCACCAGGTCATCCGCCCTGCCCTGGCCAACGGAACGGTGGTCATCACGGACCGCTATATCGATTCCTCCGTCGCCTATCAGGGCGCGGGCCGCGGCTTGGGAGCAGATTGCGTGTTGTCCCTTAACGAATGGGCCACCGAAGGCCTCCATCCGCACCTGACCGTACTGCTCGACGTCGATCCCGCCGACGGCCGCCAACGCCGCACTGCCGGGGACGCCACCGAGGACCGCCTTGAATCCGAGCCGGACGAATTCCACTCAGCCATCCGCCACGCTTTCCTGGACCTGGCCGGGGCCGCGCCCTCGAGCTATCTGGTCCTGCCTGCCGCCGATGACATCGAGGCACTGGCCGCCCGGATCCTGGAGCGGGTGGAGTCCCTGTTGGGTCACCGAGTTCCCGGCCCCCGCCAGTGAGCGTCTGGGACGACCTCCAGGGGCAGGCTCCCGTTGTCGCGCAGCTGAAGCAGGCGGCGCAGGGCGAGTCCGGCCTCACCCATGCGTGGCTCTTCACCGGTCCCCCGGGCTCCGGACGCTCCAACGCGGCCAAGGCCTTTGCGGCCGCACTTAATTGCGAGCAGGACGACGTCACCCAGCGAGGCTGCGGCGTCTGCGCGGCCTGCCACACCATCCTTGGTGAGACGCACTCGGACGTGACGTTCGTGCGAACAGAGAAAGTCACCATCACCATTGATGAAGCCCGCGAACTCGTTTCCAAAGCCGGCGACCGGCCGGCCACGGGCCGCTGGCGCATCATCGTGGTGGAAGATGCGGACCGCATGGCCGAGCGCACCACCAATGTCCTGCTGAAGGCCATCGAGGAACCAACGCCGCGCACCATCTGGATGCTCTGCGCGCCGTCCCCGGCCGACGTCCTGGTCACCATCCGCTCCCGCTGCCGTCCGGTGAGCCTGCGGCTTCCCCCGGCCGCCGACGTCGCCGACCTCCTGGTGAGGCGCGACGGCGTCGACCGCCAACTCGCGGAGCGGGCCGCACGTGCGGCCCAAAGCCACATCGGCATCGCCCGCCGCTTGGCCCGCGACGCCGACGCCCGGGAGCGCCGTCTGGCGACCGTCCGCATTCCCCTGGGTTTGCGGGGGGTGACCGCTGCCGTGATGATGGCCGAAAAGCTGGTCAAGATCGCCACGGAGGAAGCCAACAGCTCCAACGATGAACGCGATGCCGCCGAGAAGATCGCGTTGCTCGCCAGTCTGGGCGCGCCCGAGTCCGGAACGCTGCCGCCGTCGATGCGCAGCCAGGTCAAGCAGCTCGAGGACGACCAGAAACGGCGTGCCAAGCGCTCCATCACCGACTCGCTGGACCGCACCCTGACCGACCTCTTGTCCTTCTACCGTGACGTGTTGATCATCCAGCTGGGGAACGCCGTTGAACTGGTCAACGTTGAGCTCAGGGGCGAACTGGAAGAATACGCAGGCCGTTCAAACCCGGAAACCACCCTGGCACGGATGGACGCCATCAATAAAGCCCGGGTCCGCATTACCACCACCAACGTGGCGCCGCTGTTGGCGGTCGAGTCCATGGCAACCAGCCTCATCCAGCAATAGGAGAACGCATGACGTCCGCACGACGCCGGCCCGCCGGTAACCCTTCAAGGGACCGGTCCCGTACCCGCGGGTTCGCGGCGATGTGCGTGGCTTTGGCAGCCATGCTGGTCCTCAGCGCCTGCACCGTCCCCTTCCTGCCCGGGCCCGCGGCCAAGCCCTCCACCAGCACGGTGGAACCATCCATCGCGGCGTCGGCGCCCAAGGGCTTGGAGAAGTTCTACTCGCAGTCAGTGGAATGGAGCTCCTGCGGGGACGGTCTCCAATGCGGCAAGGTCCGTGTCCCGATGGATTACTCCCAGCCAGGTTCCGAGGAAATCTCCCTGGCGGCGATCAAGCTGCCCAGCACCGGGAAGAAGAAGGGCTCCGTCCTGGTCAACCCCGGCGGCCCCGGCGGCTCGGGCGTTGACTTCATCAAGGATGCGGGCACCACCCACTTCACGGAGAAACTTCGGAACAACTACGACGTAGTGGGCTTCGACCCCCGCGGCGTCAAGGATTCTGCCCCCGTAAAGTGCATGACCGACGCCGAACGCGATGCCGCCCGGGAAAAAGTGTTCCGGAAGAACACGGATGAAGGTCTGGCGGCGGCCATAGCCTTCAACAAGTCCTTCGCCGAGCAGTGCGCCCAACAAACCGGTCCTGTCCTGGGACACATCGACACCGTCAGTGCCGCGAAGGACCTGGACATCCTGCGCGCCGTGGTCAACGACGCCAAGCTCAACTACCTGGGGTTCTCCTATGGAACGTTCCTGGGCTCGACCTACGCTTCGCTCTTCCCCGACAACGTCGGCCGCTTGGTTCTTGACGGGGCGGTGGACCCGTCCATCAGCAACGAACAGCTGACCGCCGGCCAGGCCCGCGCATTCGAAAAAGCCATCCACACCTATGTGGCGAGCTGCCAGAAACAGAACCAGTGCCCCATGAGCGGCTCCGTGGACAACGGAGTGCAGGAAATCAGGGACCTCATCAGCGCCGTGGACCAGAATCCGCAAACCGCCAAGGACGGCCGGCTGGTCACCGGAAACGACTTCGTCAACGGCCTCATCCTGCCGCTCTACAACGACCAGAGCTGGCCGGCGCTGACCCAGGCCCTGGACAGCGCCTTCTCCGGCGACGTTTCGCAGATGATGCGGCTCGCCGACCTCGGGGCGGACCGTGAGCCCAACGGCACATACAGCTCCAACTCGGCATTCGCCTTCCAGGCCATCAACTGCCTCGACTACCCGATGGTCATGGACACCGCAGGCATGCGCGCCGAGGAGGCCCGGCTTCTGCAGGAGTCCCCCACCTTCGGCGCATTCTTCGCCTACGGTGGTGTGAACTGCAAGGATTGGCCGTACCCGAACACCCGCACGCCGGCGCCCGTCAAGTACAGCGGCGACGCTCCCATCGTGGTGGTCGGCACCACCGGTGACCCCGCCACTCCCCTGGAATGGTCCCAGTCGCTGCGCAAACAGCTGGAGAACGCATCCCTGGTTACGTGGGAGGGCGAGGGGCACACGGCCTACGGCCGCTCGAACTCCTGCGTCAGCAACGCCGTCGACGATTACTTTGTTGACGGGAAGCTGCCGCAGGACGGCCTCACCTGCTAGAGGTGCCTGGCTTCGCGCTTCTCCACCAGGAGCGGGAGCTGCTTGATGGAATCGACGACGGCGGTGGCGCCGGCCGCGCGAAGGGTCGCCTCCGAGTGTGAGCCGGTCAGCACGCCCGCGATAAGTGATGCCCCGGAGCGGACGCCCGAAAGCATGTCCGAGCTGGTGTCGCCGACCACCGCGACTTCCCGCACGTCATCCAGATCAAGCGCGAGCACGGCGGTGAGGATCATGTCCGGGTACGGCCGCCCCCTGCCTGCATCCGCCGGACACAGGCTGAGGTCAGCCAGGCCCATCCACCCCAGGGATTCGAGCACCATGTTCTGGGTGTGGCGGCCGAACCCCGTGGCCAGGCAGATCTGCATGCCGGACTCGCGCATCCACAAGATGGCGTCCTCCGCCCCCGGGATGGCACGGACGCCGCCGTCTTCGATGAGTTCGTCATATGCCTGCTCAAACACTTTGTTGGCACTGGCGGCCACTGCCGGGTCCTCGAAGAGATGGCTGAAAACGGTCATCTTGGAGAACCCCATGGTGTCCCGGGCGTAGCCGAGCATGCTTTCAAACCGGCCGCTGCCTGGCTCGATGCCGTGTTCGGCCAGGGCCCGGGACATGGCCCGTTCGGTCCGGCCGTCATCGGTGATGGTGGTTCCCACCATGTCCACAACTGCCAGCCGCAGCCGGCTGGGTGTGGTGTGGGCGTCCCTGGTCAGTGCGTCCCCGGTCATTGAGCGGCTCCTTCTGCTGGTGGTGCGGCGCCAAGACGCCACAGGTGATTCCCCAGCTTCAGGCGACCGGGAAACGGACGACTGAACCCGGTCCGACGCCCGGGTGAACATCCCCGCAACGGAGGACCCTGCGCTCGTTTTGACCGGGGCGCGGTGCCTCTATTACAGTTATGTCTTGCGTGATTGGCCGGGAAACCGGCGATGGACGCGGTGCTTCCTTAGCTCAGTCGGTAGAGCGTTTCACTCGTAATGAAAAGGTCATCAGTTCGATTCTGATAGGAAGCTCGGTTGAACCCCCGGAGATCTGCGGATTTCCGGGGGTTCTATTTTTTTGGTCATACACCCAGGCATCATGCCAGCGGGCCCTTCAACGATCCGCTCCTCCCGCGAGTTCCGGTTTCTGCCTGCGGCGCACATCGGCCCGGGAGGGTAGTGCCGCCCCGTAGAATTGTTGACATTATGGATGACCCTCCTTCACATATGCCCAGGCCCCTCTGCTCATTGACCGGATTGCCGGTTTCCACGGGAGAGGGGCGCCCGAATGTATGAGTGGATCATGCTCGGCATAGGCCTCGTCCTGACTGTCGGCACCGGATTCTTTGTCGCCTCGGAATTCGCACTGGTCAACCTGGACCGTGCTGAACTCGAGGCCCGCCAAGCCCGCGGCGAAAAGCGGCTGGGGCCAACCATCAAGGCCCTCAAAATCACCTCTACGCACCTCTCCGGCGCGCAACTCGGTATCACTTTGACCACGTTGCTCACCGGATACACCTTTGAGCCTGCCATCAGCAGCATGCTCAGCGGACCCCTGCAGTCTTTGGGCCTGCCCGCAGCTTTGGTTCCCGGAGTCGGAGCCGTGGTGGGCATCTTCGTGGCAACCGTGTTCTCCATGGTGATCGGCGAGCTCGTTCCCAAGAACTTCGCGCTGGCCCTGCCGTTGGCAACTGCCAAGGTGGTAGTCCCCTTCCAGGCTCTGTTCACGGCTGTTTTTAAGCCGGCGATCCTGCTGTTCAACAACACCGCCAATAAGATCATCCGTTCCTTCGGCATCGAACCGAAGGAGGAGCTCTCCGGCGCCCGCTCGGCAGAAGAACTGTCATCGCTGGTACGCCGTTCCGCGACGGAGGGACTGCTGGACCAGGACCACGCCGAGTTGCTGAACAGGACCCTGCGCTTCTCCGAGCACACCGCCGGTGACGTCATGACTCCTCGTGTCCGGATGGTTGCCGTGGATGCTGATGACACGGCGGCGGAAATCGTTGCCCTCGCATCAGCTACCGGATTCTCGCGCTTCCCGGTGATTGGCCGGGACCGGGACGAGGTGCTGGGTGTGCTGCACGTGAAGCAGGCCTTCGCCGTGCCACTGGAACAGCGTGAAGCAGTGACCGCCACGGAATTGATGACCCAACCGCTGTATGTTCCGGAATCCAAGGACGTCGACTCTTTGCTGGTTCTTCTGCGCAAGCAGGGCCTGCAGGTGGCCATCGTCTCGGACGAACACGGCGGAACTGCGGGGATCGTCACACTCGAAGACCTGGTGGAAGAAATCGTGGGCGAACTTGAGGACGAACATGACCGTGCCCGCGCCGGCGTGGTCCGTGTTGGCCGCTCCATCACCTTTGATGCCTCATTGCGTCCCGATGAACTGCTGGACCGCACCGGCATTGTTGTTCCTGAGGGCGAGGAATACGATACCGTCGCCGGTTTCATGTCCGACCAGTTGGACCGTGTACCGGAGCTCGGCGACGAAGTTGCCATCTCCGGTGGTGTCCTTCGCGTGGAACGCGTAGCAGGAGCCCAGTTGGGACGTATCCGCTTCACGCCGGATCCCGACGCGGAAACAACCAGCACCCACGACCAGATCGTTGACAAGATTTCCGAGGAGCTCGGCCATGAGTGAGTACCTTCCAGGCATTATCTGGCTGGTCATCCTGCTGGTAGTCAACGCCTTCTTCGTTGGGGCTGAGTTCGCTGTGATCTCGGCCCGTCGTTCGCAGATCGAGCCCAAAGCCGAGGCTGGCAGCAAGGCCGCCAAGACGACACTGTGGGCCATGGAGCACGCCACCCTCATGCTGGCGACCAGTCAGCTGGGCATCACCGTGTGTTCCTTGGTGATCCTTAACGTCTCCGAACCTGCCATCCATCACCTGCTGGAGATTCCGCTTGGCCTGACGTCACTCCCGGCAGAAGCCATTGGCATCATCGCGTTCGTGGTGGCTTTGCTGCTGGTGACGTTCCTGCACGTGGTCGTGGGCGAGATGGTCCCGAAGAACATCTCCTTCTCCGTCCCGACCCGGGCAGCCCTGATCCTCGCTCCCCCGCTGGTGCTGGTGGCCAGGATCTTCAAGCCGGTGATCTGGACCCTGAACGGGATCGCCAACTCTGTGCTCCGCCTCTTCCGGGTGGAACCCAAGGACGAGGCCACCAGCGCCTACACACTGGACGAAGTGGCCAACATCGTTGAGCAGTCCACCCGCGTGGGCACGCTGAATGACACCAGTGGAACGTTGACCGCCGCATTCGAGTTCACGGCCAAGACCGTGGGCGACGTCGAAGTGCCGATCGCCGAGATGGTGCTCCTGCCTGCCACGTCTACACCGGCCGACATCCAGCGGACGGTCGCGGAGCACGGCTACTCCCGGTACATCCTCACCGACGCGAACGGGGAGCCATCGGGGTACCTCCACTTGAAGGACGTCATGGATCTGACGACGCCGGAGAAGTTCAACAGGCCGGTGCCTGAGAAGCGGATCCGCCGCCTTGCCTCGGTATACGTGGGAAGTGAACTTGAGGACGCTTTGGCTTCCATGCGCCGCAGCGGTTCGCACGTTGCCCGCGTTTTCAACGCCGAGGGCGTCACCACCGGCATGTTGTTCCTTGAGGACATCATCGAAGAGCTGGTCGGTGAAGTGCAGGACGTGACCAGCGCCTGATAGCGCAGTGAAGCCCCGTGCCCACCAGGGAGCACGGGGCTTCACTGCTTTAACCGGCCGAAAGCAGGTCCGGCATTCGCTTACGACTCAGTCAAGTCCACAACGGCCGATCCCGCATTCGTTTTAACCGACTCGATGCCCTTTTTGGCAGCTGCTTTGGTGGTGTAGGACTCACCGGTGGCGATGACCTCACCGTTGGCGGCTTTGAGCCGGAAACGGTATCCCCCTGAGCTGTCTTTGTAAATTTCGAACTTACCTGCCATTGCCGTGCTCCTCCTTGTAGCTGCCGGTCTGGGCCGGCCTATCAGGGAACTGCTCAACGAGGTCATCGTAGCGCCCTGCCCCCGTTCCCTGGCTGAAACGCCGCGCGTTCATTCTTCGCCAGCATTCAGTCGGCCCGCACCCACCCACTTGTGGGGCCCGCTCTGCGCCCCAAGACCGCCCAAAAGCACGCAGAGCGGGCCACACAACACGCACCCACCCGCTTGTGGGGCCCGCTTTGCGCCCCAAGACCACGCCATAACACGCAGAGCGGGCCTCGCAACGCGGGAAGTCAGCAGACCAAGGCGCGATACCTTGCCCGGCGTGCCTGCAGTCCGGCAGCACCAGTCAGGAGCAGGCCTTGGAGTTCGACGGCGATCACCCCACCCATCCGACGGCAGAAGTCACCGGGTTCCTTCGCGGCGTCGGGCCGTTCCTCCACCACTACGTCCACTATCCCCCGGTCCGCGAGCACAGCGGCCGTGATGCCTTGGCTTTCGGCGAGCGCGGGAGCCTGGGATGTGGTCCGGTGGACGATCGCCGATGCCCCTTCCGGTGGGAGCGGGGCCAGCCAGGCGTGCTGGGCTGCGATGGTGCGGTCTGCGGGAAGGAGTGCCAGTGCTCCCCCGCCGGTCCCCTGCCCCAGCAATACCGAGAGTGTGGGAGTCGCCAAGGCCAGGAGGTCGTAGAGCGAGCGTGCGATTTCGGCTGCCAGCCCACCTTCTTCGGCGTCCTTGGACAGCGTAGCTCCCGGGGTGTCGATAACGGTGACGAGCGGCAACCCCAGTTCCTGCGCCAGCCGCATCCCGCGCCGGGCGTCACGCAGGGATGCCGGCCCCATGGACTGACCGGAAGCATGCCCCACCACCACACACGAGACCTGACCAAAGCGGGCAAGGGCCACCAGCATGCCGTGTTCCTTGGCTCCGTCCCCGGCACCGCGCAACAGCACAGCCTTCCCGGACGCTCGCTGCAGCAGCTCCTCCGTGGATGGCCGGCGTGGGTCGCGGGATCGCAACACTGAATCCCAGGCCTGCGGCACAACGGACGGACCCACGACCGGAGGGGCCACCGCAGGGCCATTTCCCGGCGAAAACAATAACTCCAGCACCCGGCCGAAGTAGTCGCCGAGCCCTTCGGGAGGCACTACGGCATCAACCAGCCCATGGTCGAAGAGGTTCTCGGCAGTCTGGACTCCGGCCGGAAACTCGTCGCCGTGGAGGGCGGAATAGACCCGGGGTCCCAGGAACCCGAGCAGGGCGCCCGGTTCGGCAACGGTCACGTGTCCCAGCGAACCCCAGGAGGCCATGACTCCCCCGGTGGTCGGGTGCCGCAGGTATACAAGGTAGGGAAGGCCCGCCGCACGGTGAGCCTGGACCGCAGCAACAATTTCCACCATGGCCAGGAACGCGCTGGTACCTTCCTGCATGCGCGTTCCACCTGAGGCTGGCATGGCGATGAGTGGCAAGCCCTGTTTGGTGGCGCGTTCGACGGCGGACACCAGACGATGTGCCGCATCCCGCCCGATCGAACCGGCCAGGAATGCGAAGTCGGAAACCACGACGGCGACCCGATGGTTCCGTATCCGGCCCTCCCCGGTGAGGACCGACTCGTCGCTGCCGGACTTTTCGGCGGCGGCAACCAGCTCGGCGGCGTACCCTTCAGGGATCGACGGGAAGCCGGCCGCCCCGCGAACGGGAGCATCCCACGAAACGAAAGTCCCGGCGTCGAGCATTGTCTCCAGCAGTTCGCGCGCGCCGAGGCGCCGCCGGGTAGCGGTGGTAGTCATCCGGTAGCCTCCCCTGTTTCGAGCCAGCCCCGGATCTCCTCGTCGTGCTGGTTAAGCACCGGAGGCGCAGAATGGGCCCGCCGGGTGGCCTCCGCCCCCGAAACGTTGTCGAAGAAGCGCAGCGGCGGTCCGGGCAGCGTGACAGCTCCGAGCACCGGATGGTCAACGTCGATCAGCAGGCCTTGGGAAGCGAGTTGAGGCCACTCGTAGACCTCTTTCAAGGAGCGCACCTTCCCGGCGGGAATTCCGGCGGCGGCAAGTTTCGCCAGCAACGGTTCGGGATCGTAGTCGGCAAACGCCGCTTCAACGACGTCGATCACATGTGCGCGGTTCCGCACCCGGTCAGCGTTGGTGGCAAGGCCGTCGGCTGCGGGATCGAGGCCAAAGGCGGAGGTGAACGCAGCCCACAGCTTCTCGCTGCCGACGCTGATCTGGACGCTCCCGCCCCGGCAACGGAAGAGCCCATACGGCGCGATGGAGGGGTGGTGGTTGCCCTGGGCTTCGGGCGACTCCCCCGCGACCGTCACCTTGGTCCCTTGGAAAGCATGGACCCCCACGAGCGAGGCCAAGAGGGAGGTCCGGACTACTTGCCCTTGGCCGGTCCGTTCGCGTTCCAACAGTGCCGCGACCACCCCGTAGGCCCCGTACATGCCGGACAGGAGGTCGGCGATGGGAACACCGACGCGCTGCGGGTCGTCCGGGCCGGAACCCGTGAGCGACATGAGCCCGGCCTCGCCCTGGAGAATCTGGTCGTAGCCGCTGCGATGGGATTCCGGGCCGTCATGGCCGAAGCCGGTGATGGACAGGATCACCAGGCGCGGGTTGATGGCATGCATGGCGTCGGTACTGAAACCAAGCCGTTCAAGAACGCCAGGCCGGAAGTTCTCCACCACCACATCGGCACGTTCCAGGAGTTGGCGCAGTACCGTCCGGCCGTCGTCGCTCTTGAGGTCCAGCGCCAGGGACTCCTTGTTGCGGTTGCAGGAGAGGAAGTAGGTGGCTTGTGGTTCGTCCTCCGGGCCGACGAAAGGCGGACCCCACCCGCGGGTGTCATCCCCCGTGCCAGGATTTTCGATCTTGATGACCCTCGCCCCGAGATCACCCATCATCATGGCAGCGTGGGGTCCTGCGAGCGCGCGGCTGAGGTCCACCACGAGCCTGCCGGAAAGCGGGCCTCCGGTGTCCTGAAGCGCGGGTGCCGGTTCGGTCAATGCTGAAGTCATGGGAGGCTCCTTGCAGCTCAGTTGCCCAGGCGGGACAGGAGGACGGCGACGGCGGCAGAGACTCCTCCGGCCAGGGAACCTTCCAACTCGGGGGCGAAGAAGGGCGAATGATTGACAGGGACTGGTCCCGGACCGTCAAACACAGCACCTGGCGTGCCGCCGAACATCCAGAACACGGACGGGACGCCGATGGCCGTACCCAAGTGTCCAAAGTCTTCGCTGCCCATCATCGGCGGGGTAACCTCGACAGACTCAGACCCCAACGCACCACGCAGCGCCTCCAGAACCGAAGGAACGGCGTCGGGGTCGTTGTAGCACTGCGGGAAGCGGTACAGCTCCTCGACCTTCGGGCTCGGTGCTCCGGAGGCAGCCGCCTCAGCCTCGATGATCCGTCGGACCGCGGCCAGGACCTGGCCGCGGACCTCTTCGTCGAACGTACGGATATTGAGGGTGAACTCCGCGGTAGCGGGGATGATGTTTTCCTTCAGCCCGGCGTGGAAGGTTCCGATCGTGACGACGGCGGACTTCCGGGGATCCAGCTCGCGGGCCACGATGGTCTGCAGCCGGGTGACCATGTGGGCTGCCATGACGATGGGATCGATGGAATCCTGGGGCTGCGAGCCGTGCGACTGCTGTCCGTGGACCGTCACGCGGAGGGAGTCGGCCATGGCTGCCACCGGACCGCTGGAAATCGATACTGTGCCGACAGGCCGCGGCATGACGTGCTGCCCGAACACCACCTCCGGGCGGGGAGCCCTGTCCCAGAGCCCGTCCTCCAGCATGGCCAGCGCCCCGGCGGCCGTTTCTTCACCGGGCTGGAAGATCAACACCAAGGTCCCGCTCCACGCGTCCAGGTTTCCGGCAAGGATCTCCGTGGCCCCCAGCAGGCTGGCCACGTGGGTATCGTGGCCGCAGCCATGCATCACCGGAACCTCGGAACCATCCAGCATTCCCGTGTCCGTGCTGGCATAGTCCAAGCCTGTGGCCTCTTCGATGGGCAGCCCATCCGTGTCTGCGCGGAACGCGACCACGGGCCCTTCACCGTTGCGCAGGATGCCGACCACCCCTGTCCCGCCGCAGCGGAAGTGGTCTACCCCGAGCCGGTCCAGCTGTTCCTCGATAAGGCCAGCCGTGGCGTGCTCCTGCATGGAAAGTTCGGGGTGTGCGTGGAGCCTGCGGTACAGCTCGTGGAGCGCCGTGGTCTGTTCTGTATCGAGCTGGAGGACAGTGGCTGTTTGGGTCATGGTCTTCTTCTTTCTGCTGCGTGCTGACGGTGTGGGCGGCGGTGGCGGCTACTCGATGTGGATGGGTGTGGCGGCCGCAACCTGCTTTCCGCGGAAGAACCACGCCAGCAGGATGGTCCCCAGCACGGCGATCGCGGTGGACACCATGGCCAGCGACGGCACCAGGGGCAGCACCACGAAGACGACGACGGCGGACACCACCAGCGCGAAAACGGTGGTCCGGGGCTGCTTCATGGAGACGATGGCCTGGACCAGCACCGCTCCGAGGACGGTGGGCAGGACGTACAGCCGGGTAACGGTCAGCACCGAGGGCGGAATGACGCTGATGAGCCAGCTGCCCAAGAGGCCGACGAAGATGGCGAGCGAAACCAGATGCACCACTGCGGCTCCGCAGATGGCAACGACGGCGGCCAGCTCGGCCCGCTTGCTTCCCGGCTTTGCGCCGATGTTGGTTTGGGCAATCAACGCCGCGGGCAGGAGCTTGTTGGAAATATTGCCGATCATGAAGGCCTGGTACATGGCTGCGGGCCCGAGGATCGGGAAGTAGGTCAGCGGCTCCACGATCCAGATGATGCCGAATGTTGCAGCGACCGCGGCAAAGGCGATCCAGAGCTGGGCCGGCGCGATGTCCAAGCCACCGGCGAAGACCAGATACAAGGGACCGGCCACTGAGATGAGGAGTCCGGCAATCATGGTGATCTGCCCCCAGCGGGACGTGGTCCGGCTGAAGTCCGCCATGGCATTCGTGGTGGCTGAAGTGGTGAGGGTGGAGGTCATGATGGTTGTTCCTTTCGTGTCCCTGACGGTCTCTCAGGCGGCCAGTCCGGGGGCGGCGGCCAGGAAAGCGGCACCGAGGCCAATGACGATCGAGAAGCCCAGGCCCCATTCGCGCAACCAGCTCTTGCCGAGCCGCTTGGCCAGCAGCAGGCAAAGCCCCATGACGGCGGCAGAGACGACGAAGGAGAGGACGTGGATGGCGGACTTGGGAAGTTCGGTCAGGCCAAGGCAGGAGAACGCACCGATCAATGCGGCTGCCGGGACAATCGCCATGGCGGCCGGGTTCACCGAACGGATCTTGGCGTCACCCTTGCGGAGGATCGGAGTGAGGATCAGGGTGGCCAGCATCCACATGGCTCCGCCGATGCTCATGGCAAAGAAGGCCACCGCGAAGACGCTTTGGGTGTAGCTGGCGTCGCCGAGTTTGGCCCCCATGGACCCGGCAGCGATGCCTGCAGCCGAGACGTCGTAAGCTGCGGAGCCGATGAGGCCGATCCTGGAGAGGACCGCAGGGGCGCCGAACAGGCCAAGGAGGGCGATGGCTACGAGGGAGACGGCGAGAGAAGGGCCGATTGCTGAAACCGCCCCGGACCGGAACGAGGTCCGGATGTCTTGGCTGCTCATCTCCACCGACGGTGCGGCGCGGCGGGCTGCCTTCATGAAGATGACGGACTGGATGATGATGACGCCGAACACGCCTGCCACACAGATCCACAGGACGGGGTTGTTGGCGATGGCGAGGATGTCAGTTGAACTGCCGGATGCGAGGGGTTGGCTTGTGAGCGGTTGAAATGCCAGGGGTTGGTGCATGGGGAAACCTCCGGGTGAAAGCCCCGCTGCATCTTCACTTCCGAACCACGTTGTGCGGTCGCGTTGCATTGGGGGCGAAACCAGCCCATCGACCGGATCGGCCAGTGGGTTAGCAACACCTTCCGCTATGAGCCGGATCACAAACAATAGTTGATGGAATCCGCCACATATCTGGCCGAAACAGTCAAACGGTGGCGCTTGGGCAGGGCACCCTTCCGGGGTCCGATGTGACCCGGCACACTTTCAGCAAGCGAATATCCAGCAAAGGAGCACCATGTCCAGCACCATTGGCGAGCTGTCCGCCGTCGAACTCACCGCCGCGATCCGCAGCAAGGAAATCTCGGCGCGCGAAGCCCTGGATGACCATCTCCAGCGGATTTCGGACGTGAACCCGGTGATCAACGCCGTGGTGACGTTGAATGCCGAAGGCGCACGAGCCCTGGCGCTCAATGCCGATCAGCTGACGGCTTCCGGGGCCGAATTGCCTCCCCTGCATGGCCTGCCCATGACCCATAAGGACACGAACAACACAGCGGGCATGCGCACTACCCAGGGCTCCCTGGCGTTGCGCGACTTCGTGCCCGACGCCGACGACCTCATCATTGCGCGGCTCAAGTCGGCGGGCGTCGTCAGCACCGGCAAGTCCAACGTTCCCGAGTTTGGAGCAGGCTCGCATACGTTCAACGAGCTCTTCGGAACCACCACCAACCCGTACGCGCCCGCCCTGAGCGCCGGGGGCAGCAGTGGCGGGGTGGCCGCCGTCGTCGCTTCCCGGATCCAGGCGATCGGCGACGGCAGCGACATGGGCGGTTCGCTCCGGATCCCGGCTTCGTTCTGCAACGTGGTGGGCTTCCGGCCGTCGACGGCGGTGATCCCCATGCCGTCCGACGTCAACGCCTATGCGTGGTTGGGAAGGACAGGGCCTATGGCCCGCAGCGTGGAAGACATCGCCTTGTTCATGTCCGTCACCGCAGGCAGCGACGCTCGGGTTCCCTATCCGGCGGCCCTGAATCCGCAGGTTTTCCGCGATTCGTTGGAAACGGACATGCGGGGTGTGCGGATCGGCTGGTCCCGGGATTTCGGGATCGGAGTACCGGTGGAACCGGAAATCCTTAAGCACCTGGAACGGCAACTGGCCGTGTTCGAAGACCTGGGGGCCGTCGTCGAGGAAGCAACGCCAGACTTCAGCGAGGCAGACCTCGTCTTCGGCAACACGCGGGCCATGGACTTCGCCGCCGGCCTGGGCCCAATCCTGGAGCGTTCCGGCGATGTCATCAAGCCCGAGGTCCATTGGAACGTCAACAAGGGCCTCGCCCTGACTGCACAAGACCTGATCGAAACCGCAGCAGCCAGGACCCGTTTGGAACGGGGCGTGCAGGAGTTCTTTGGACGTTACGACCTCTTCGCCAGCCCGTGTGCCCAAGTACTGCCTTTTGATGCAGCCCTGCGTTACCCGGCCTCCGTGGCCGGTGTGGAGTCGGAAACGTACCTCGACTGGATGCGCTCGGCCTGCCTGCTGTCCGCCACCGGGCTGCCCGTGCTCAGCGTACCCGCCGGCTTCAGCAAGGCAGGACTGCCGATTGGACTGCAGCTGGCCGGCAACCACTACTCGGATATGCAACTGCTCCGCTGGGGCCGCGCCTTCGAGCAGCAAACCGGGTACGCCGCCGTCGCCCCCTCCATCGCTTCTGTTCCCGTCCCGGAAGAAAAGCTCTCTAGCGCGTCCGCATGAACCGTCCCCCGCGCTTGTGGGCGTCCAGCAGGATGGACACATCCACACCGGAGGCGTACTGGGCCCAGTCGGAGGCCGTGATGAAGCGGTACAGGGCGGTCATGTCCCCCACCGTGACGTCCGCGACCACCTGGTAATCCCCGGCAATCGCCGCGGCATAGCGGACCATGGCCAGCTCCGCGAGGCTTTTGCCAAGTTGCTCTACCTGTTGCGGGGAGGCCCGGATCCACAGCAACGCCTCGACGGCCAGCCCGAACGACGCGGGTTCGATCACGGCCCTCAGCTGGACCTGGTTGTTCGCCAGGAGCCATTCGCTGCGGCGCCGGGCAGTGGCCTCGGAAACCCCGACCCGGCGGCCCAGGGCTTCAAAGCTCATGCGGCCATCGGCACACAGGGCCTCGACCAGTTCGGCGTCCTGCCGATTCAGCTCCCTCCGGGCCTCGAGGATGCCAGAATCGGCGGTCAGGGTCGAACGAAGCGCCTCTGCCCGGTCCGCGCTCAGCACCTCGGGCCGCCAACCCCGGATGGTGCGGAAATAGCGAAGAACCGGGTAGCTGGTGGAGTCGCGGAGGCCGATGGTGGAGGGCAGCTCGTCGCTCAGGACGTCGCTCATCCTGTCCGGCTCGGTGAGGATCTCGGCAACACAGTCCCCGGTGCCCGTGGTGGTGTAGACGAATGTCGTGTCACCCCGTTGGGCCAGTGCGTTGGCCGCGGCACGCACTGTTCCTGGCGTGCAGCGCATCTCGACCAGTATTGCTGACGGACGCGGCCTCACTCCCACGACCGCAACGGCACCTGACTCCAACAGTTGGGAACCTCGGCGGGCAACCGTACGCTCGGCTTCGCCCAGCACCGCGGCCATCTTGCGCCACGGACAGCGGGGGTCCAACTGCAGGGCGGCAACGATCTGCCGTTCCAAGGGGTCAAACAGCACCACGCGCGCTCCGTCCGCTCCGGTTCATGGGTACGGGTCAATTTGACCACGGACTCCCGGAGCGGCGGAGCGCGGCGACGGTCAGCGTTCGGGGCTGAGCACCTTCGAGAACACCGCAGCTCCATTGGCGTTGCGCAGACTCACGGTGAACGAATCATCCGAACCGAGTTCCACATGCCCGAAGAACTGGTTCTCCCCGTTGCGCGGGGACTCACCAGGGAACCGGCCTGCCTTGGAAAACACGACGTCCGGCCCGAAGGTCCCGTCCATGTCGTTCGGGCCGAAGGAGCCAGCGTTGATGGGCCCCGCAACGAACTCCCAGAACGGCTGGAAGTCCTTGAAGGAAGCCCGCTCCGGAGAATAGTGGTGGGCGGCGCAGTAGTGGACATCGGCCGTAAGCCATACCGTGTTTTTCACGCCATACTTCTTGAAGGCGCTCAGGACCCCGGCGATCTCCAGTTCCCGGCCCAGCGGCGCACCGTTGTCCCGGTTGGACAGGCTCTCCTGGTTCACGGGACCGTCAGGCACGACGATCCCCAAGGGCAGGTCCGCTGCGATGACCTTCCACGTGGCCTTGGATTGCCGGACTTCCTTGATCAGCCAATCCACCTGTTCCTGGCCCAGGATGTTGGTGGCGTAGGGCTCCTTGCCGTCCGTATTCGGCGACTTGTAGGTCCGCATGTCCAGGCAGAAGATGTCCAACTGCGGGCCGCGCGGAATCTTCCGGTAGATGCGCGCCGGCTGGTACTGGCCGGCGTCGTAGGTTCCGGGCCGCCACAGCGCAGCCGAGTCCGCGATCGGCATGTTCTCCTGCCACGCCTGCCGCCCGCGCGCGGCGAGGACGTTGACGTTGCGTTCGGTGTAGCGTGCGTCGTCCAGGATCTGGCCCGGGTACCAGTTGTTGTGGGTCTCGTGGTCATCCCACTGTGCGATGACCGGCACGTCGGCGAACAAGGACCGCATGTTGGCGTCGAGGGAGTTGTAGCGGTGCCGGCCACGGAATTCCTTCAGGGTTTCGGCTACTTTGGACACTTCCTCGGTGACGATGTTGCGCCACACCTGCCCGTCTTTCTCCGTGACACTGGCAGAGATGGGGCCGTCGGCGTAGATGGTGTCTCCGGAGTGGATGAAGAAGTCCGGGCGGACGTCATGCATGGCCTTGTAACCGCGCATGCCGCCGATCTCCTCGTTGATGCCCCAGCCTTGGCCGGCGGTATCGCCGGTCCAGACGAAGGACTGGGAGGACGACGCCGGACTGCCGCCTCCGCGGCCGCCTTGCGTGCCGCCGTCGTTGGGTTTACCGCCGGGCGCCGTGCTGAAGGTGCCTTGCACGGCTTCGCCCGTGCCGTTCCCATCCTCGAAGTTCAGCTCCAACCTGAACCTGGTGCCCGCAGGCAGTCCCTTGGCGTGGATTTTCGCGGTGAAGTCACTGGCTTCTGTGGCCAGGGGTCCACGAATGGTTCGGCTGAACCCGTAGCGTCCGCGGAGGAGCTCCCCGGCGTCGTCGATGGCGTTGAGGGTGGCGGTGAGACGTCCGGGTCCTGAGGCGCGCGACCACAGGACGGCCGAATCCGTGGTGACGTCCCCGGTGGCAATGCCCGTGGGGAGGGTGAGTCGCTTGCGGACCAGCGGGATTGCCGCGGGTGCTGCGCCCGCCGGGGTGGCGGACCCCAGGGTGAGGCCGGTCAGCGTGAGGCCGGCGAGGGAGGACTTGACGAGGGTGCGGCGTGAAAAGTCGGTCATGGCATCCACCCTTTCCGGCCGTCATGAACGGAAGGTGAGGCTGGGGTGAAGGTTCTTGCGGGCTGTTGCTTGACCAAGCATGGCCGGAGTTACGGCAACCTTTTCCGGTTACCCCTCGACATGCATGATAAGTATGCTTAGCATTGTTCGTGCAGCATCGCTTTTGCTGACGGACCGGCAGTTCGTCCCCGGACAACCTGCTGGCTGAAAGCCTCAGGCCCTCCGAGCATTCAGGCGGATCACAGGGCCCATCCTGCATTTCCAAGTTCCTTGCTGGTTCATCACCCGTGTCCAGGTGATCCCTTGCGCCACCATCACAGGTCTCCAGTCACCCGGCGTTCCCGACCCGCCGCCTGCAATACGTGGTGAATCGGCATGGGCAGAAGAAAAGAGTGGAAGATGAAGGCAGTAGTTTACAAAGGACCGAACGACGTCAGCGTCGAGGAAATCCCCGATGCCAAGATCGAACACCCGGCCGACGTACTCGTAAGAATCACCTCAGCGAATATTTGCGGCTCGGACCTCCACATGTACGAGGGCCGGACGAGCTTCGAACCGGGGCGTTCCTTCGGACACGAGAACCTCGGGGAGGTGGTGGAGGTCGGCCCCGCGGTGAGCAAAGTCAAAGTAGGCGAGCGCGTGGTCCTGCCCTTCAACGTCGCCTGCGGCTTCTGCAAGAACTGCGAGCGGGGCTTCACCAACTACTGCCTGACGATGCAGCCCGAACCAAAGCTTGCAGGCGCTGCCTACGGTTTCGCGGACATGGGCCCGTACCAGGGCGGCCAAGCCGAGTACCTCAGGGTTCCATATGGCGACTTCAACTGCCTGCGGTTGGGTGAGGACGCCGTCGAGAAGGAGCTCGACTACGTCATGCTGGCGGACATCTTCCCGACGGGTTGGCACGCTACCGAACTGGCCGGCGTCTACCCGGGCGACTCCGTGGTCATCTACGGTGGCGGCCCGGTGGGACTCATGGCCGCCTACTCCGCCGTCATCAAGGGCGCCGGCAAAGTCATGGTGGTGGACCGCCACAAGGACAGGCTGAAGCTGGCCGAACAGATCGGTGCCATTCCCGTCAATGATGCCGAAGTGGATCCCGTGGAATTCGTCAAGGACCAAACCATGGGCTTTGGCGCAGACCGCGGCTGCGAATGCGTTGGCTACCAGGCCCACGATCCCGAAGGCAACGAACACCCCAACCAAACCCTGAACCGGCTGGTGGACTCCGTCCGCTTCGTGGGTGGCATCGGCGTGGTGGGCGTTTTCCTGCCGCAGGATCCAGGTTCCCCCGACGAACTCGAGAAGCAGGGCCAGGTCGCCTTCGACTACGGAAACTACTGGTTCAAAGGCCAGACGATGGGCTCCGGCCAGTGTCCGGTCAAGAAGTACAACCGCGCCCTCCGCGACCTCGTCGCCGGCGGAAAGGCAAGCCCTTCCTTCATCGTCAGCCACGAGTTGAGCCTCGACGAGGCGCCTACGGGCTACAAGAACTTCGACAGCCGCGAAGACGGCTGGACGAAGGTCGTCCTCCACCCGGCCGGAGTTTGAGGGGGATCTTCCCATGTCACAACCAACCAGAAACAGGACGGGGTACTGATGAAGGCAATGGTTTACCGCGGCCCCTACAAAGTCAGGGTCGAAGAGAAGGACATTCCAAAAATCGAGCATCCGAACGATGCGATCGTCAAGGTCAGTGCCGGTGCCATTTGTGGCTCCGACCTGCACCTCTATCACGGCATGATGCCGGACACCCGCGTGGGCATGACCTTTGGCCACGAGTTCGTGGGCACCGTTCACGAGGTGGGCTCGTCCGTGCAAAACGTCTCGGTGGGCGACCGCGTCATGGTGCCGTTCAACGTGTACTGCGGCTCCTGCTATTTCTGCTCCCGCGGCCTCTACTCGAACTGCCACAACGTAAATCCGAACGCGACGGCGGTGGGCGGCATTTACGGCTACTCACACACCTGCGGTGGTTACGACGGCGGTCAGGCAGAATTCGTGCGGGTTCCGTTCGCGGACGTGGGGCCTTCAAAGATCCCCGACTGGCTGGAGGAAGAGGACGCGGTGCTGCTCACCGACGCCCTGCCGACCGGCTACTTCGGCGCCCAGCTTGGGGACATTGTGGAAGGCGACACCGTGGTGGTGTTCGGTGCCGGCCCTGTGGGGCTGTTTGCCGCAAAGTCGTCCTGGCTGATGGGTGCCGGTCGCGTGATCGTGATTGACCACTTGGAATACAGGCTGGAGAAGGCACGCAGCTTCGCCCACGCCGAGACGTACAACTTTGCCGAGTACGGCGACATTGTGGTCCACCTCAAGAAAGAAACCGACTTCCTGGGTGCCGACGTCGTTATTGACGCCGTCGGGGCCGAAGCTGACGGAAACTTCCTGCAGCACGTCACCAGCAGCAAGTTCAAACTGCAAGGCGGCTCGCCCATCGCACTGAACTGGGCGATCGACTCGGTGCGGAAAGGTGGGACCGTGTCCGTGGTGGGCGCCTACGGTCCGATCTTCAGCGCCGTGAAGTTTGGCGATGCGATGAACAAGGGCCTGACTTTGCGCATGAACCAGTGCCCGGTCAAGCGACAATGGCCGCGGCTCTTCGAGCACATCCGGAACGGGTACCTGAAACCAAGCGACATCGTCACCCACCGGATTCCGCTTGAACACATCGCCGAGGGCTACCACATGTTCTCCGCCAAGCTGGACAACATCATCAAACCGCTCGTTATCGCCGGCCAGTCCTGAAGGGAGCACACCTTGACTAAAACAGCCACGCCTTATGTCTCGGAAAAGACTGGCGAAAGAGAGTCCGCAGAGAGTTTGCGGGCCCGGATTCCGGGGTGGGGTGCCGATCTCGACCCGGCCGACCGCCCCTCCTACCCCCGTGAACAACCCGGGATCGAAACCGGCGCACACTGGGACTTCCCGGAGCGTCAGCCAGAGAAGTGGCCCCGGGAACGGTCGGTGGAACACGCCTTCCTGCCTCCCGTCTTTGGAACCTCCACTCCTCCGGCCGGGGTCTCGGGCGTCATCCGGAAGTACGCGTACAAGTACAGTGAGGGCCGGGCTGCCCACTGGCTGCTGCTGGTAGCAGCAGACAGAGTGGACGCCTGGGAGCACCACCTCCGTTCGTTCGCCACGCTGCATCCGGACAACCCCATCACGGAGACGGGCGTACTCAGCGAGTTCTCCCGTGGAGGTGTCCGTTCCCGGGTGGGACAAAAGCGCGTCGACCTCAGCCACCAGTGGATGGATCCGATCATCGTCGGTGGCCCGTGGGCGCTGGCGGCGGGCGGCCTCGCCGTCGTCGTCCTCCGCGGGCTGCGGAAGCGCAGGTGAGCCGGACAACTCCCCCGCGTTGACCTCCGCAAGGCCGCAAGGGACACCAGCAAGTCACTTGCTGGTGGCCCTTGCACGTCACCCTTGGCTGAGATTGGTGATCGCGTTGAGGGAAACGGCGATCAAGACTGTTCCAAAGAAATACGACAAGAGAGCGTGAAGAAGGGCTTTACGGCGGATCTCGGTGCTTCCCGTCTCGACTTCAGGCGGGGCGTAGGTCATGCCAACCGTGAAGGCGAAGTACGCGAAGTCGCTGTAAGCCGGTTGCCTGCCGTCCTTGTCGTCAAACCCGCCACCGTCACGGTCGACGTAGTACATCCGGGCGTATTTCAAGGCATAGACCGTGTTGACCAGGGCCCAGGCGACTATCGTGCCGAGCACCCCCACGATGACCAGGGCGACAGACACCGGATCACCGTTCCGGTTTCCCGACTGGATCAACGCAACGCCCACGGCGGCGATGCTCACCAGGCACGCTGTGATGATTGCGTTGTCGGTCAACCGTGAAGCTGATTCTTCGCGGGCAATGCGTTCAGTCCCGGGCGGGTCCTGCCCCCAGCAGATCCGCCATGCCCACACCAGGGCGATGAGACCGGCAATGCACCAAGCGACCAAGGGCGAAAGGGCCGGCGACACCGCAAGACCTGCCGCAGCTCCGGCCACCGCCCCAAAGCCTACGCAGATCAGGGCACGGCGGGCTGAAAGGATCCGACCGTTCACGACTGCTCCTCGGGTGGGTCCTACGAGGCTACGCGCCTGGAGCTGTCGCGCACAACAAGAGTGGGCGCGATCGGGGTCCGGTCAACTTCCCTCCCCTCCATGGCACCCAGAAGGACCTCCATGCTCATCAGCGCCAGTGCCGTGAAGTCCTGCCGCACGGTGGTCAGCGGAGGCAGGAAGTAATCCGAACCTTCAATGTCGTCGAAGCCGACCACACTGACGTCCTCCGGAACGCGGATCCCGTTTTCGGTGAACGCCCGGATGAGTCCAAGGGCTGTGTGGTCGCTCGCCGCAAAGATGGCTTGAGGGACCCTGTTTTCCCGGACGAGGTCAAGACCGGTTTCGTAGGCCCAGCGGGGACTCCAATCGCCCTCCAGGCAGAGACCCTGCGGGAGACCGGCCTCACGCAACGCGGCCTCCCACCCTCGTTTTCGTACCCGCCCGTCAAACCAGTCCATGGAGCCTGCCAGATGGGCGATATCGGTATGGCCGAGGTCTATGAGGTGCTGGGTGGCGAGCCGGGCTCCGAGCTCCTGGTCTTCCGAATAAGTGAAAACCCGGGAGGTTGATGATGCTCCGGCCGCGATCATTTCCACTGGCACCCGGCATGAGGCGTTCCAAACAGCAGAGGCCATGTCAACCAAAGGTGCAACAACGATGATCCCCCCGACGCCGGTGTCGTCCAAGGTGTCCAGCGCCGCCTGCACTGATTCCTCATAGGGTTGCTCGACACTGATGACAGTGGTGGCGTAGCCCTTCTTCCGCGCGACGGTTTCCAAGGCCATGAGCGTCCCTACCGGGCCGAACCGCGGGGAGCCGTCCGAGAGCAGCCCGATGGACGTTGACCGGTTGGTGACCAGCGCAGTCGCCGCACGGTTCCTGCGGTAGCCGATATCCTTGATGGCCTGCAGGACGCGTTCGCGCGTGGCCGCACTGACGTCCGGGGCGTTGTTCAGGACCCGCGAGACGGTGCCAAAGGAGACGCCCGCGATGTCCGCGACGTCGTTGATGGTCGGCTTCCGCCGCAACGTGGCGCCTGTTTGCCCGTTAGTCCTGCCTGACACGCTCTCTCCTGTCCCCGCACCGTTCAACCGGGCCGATGCGTACCAATACTACGTGCGCACGCCCTCTCCAGTTAGCCAAAAACCGGACTGGCGTGATGTTTGACACTCTCCACCGTAAACGTTTACGATCGGTTCCGTAAACGTTCACGGAACTGCCGTTAGCGATTACGGCCCAGCTTCACCACGGATGAAACGGGCATTCCCGCAGGCTCTTCGGCGTCCACCATCGACGGTTCGGCCGAGGAGGGCCAGCCCCTTCGCCGGTTCCAGCAGCCCTGGTTCCCGCCCCACCCCATCTATTCATAAGCACTGGAGAACAATGATGATCCGCAGGCTTCCCCTCGTGGCTTTGGCCGCTGTCCTGTCACTTTCCGTAGCCTCGTGCAGCAGCTCAGCAGCCGGCACCTCAAACGCACCTGACGCCGGTGTGTCAGAAAAGGCCGCTCAGGCCCTGGACAAAATCAAAGGGCAGGTCCTGAGCAAGGGACCCAATGGCGAAACGCCCTCACCCGCTTCGGTGGCAGAGCTGACCGCCGATGAAATCCAGAAAATCAAGGGACTCAACGCCAAGGCCGCGATCGTGATGCACTACGGCGGCAATGACTGGGCCACTGCCCAGGTCAACGGCCTCAAGAGCGAATTCGAGAAGCTCGGCATCAAGGTCATCGCCACAACGGACGCCAACTTCAAGCCGGACAAGCAGGTCTCCGACATTGAGACTGTGATGACGCAGAACCCGGATGTTGTCGTCTCCATCCCCACGGACCCCGTGGCCACGGCCTCGGCTTACAAGAAGGCCGCTGCTGCCGGCGCCAAGCTCGTCTTCATGGACAACGTCCCGCAGGGACTGACCCCGGGAACGGACTACGTTTCGGTCGTATCCGCCGACAACTATGGCAACGGCGTCGTATCCGCCCACCAGATGGCCAAGGCGCTGGGCGGCAAGGGCAAGATCGGCCTTGTCTTTCACCAGGCCGACTTCTTCGTGACCAAGCAACGCCATGAAGGATTCAAGGACACGATCACCAAGGAATACCCGGACATCCAGATCGTGGAGGAAAAGGGCATCGCAGGCCCTGACTTCGCTGGAGACGCGCAGGCTGCTGCCAACGCCATGATCAGCAAGTACCCCGACCTCGCCGGCATCTGGGCCGTGTGGGACGTTCCGGCAGAGGGCGTCATGGCGGCAGCGCGTGCGGCCGGCCGGCAGGACCTGAAAATCGCCACTGAGGACCTCGGCAAGAACGTGGCCATCGCCCTGGCCAAGGACGAACTCGTCGTCGGCCTCGGCGCCCAGGTTCCGTTCGACCAGGGCGTCACCGAGGCCCGGCTCGCCGCAGGAGCGCTTATCGGCAAGCAGGCGCCTCCCTACGTCGCGTTGAGCGCCCTGCCGGTTGACCACTCCAACGTCCTTGATGCCTGGAAGCAGGTCTACCACGAGGACGCCCCCAAGGACATCCAGGACTCCTACAAGAAGTAGCCATACCCGACGGTGCGGGGGATGTCTCCCCCGCACCGCGCCGAAAGGGCGGGAAATGAACACCGCAGACAATGTCGTCGAGATGCGCTCGATATCCAAGGCCTTCAACGGCGTGTCAGTCCTGAAGGACGTCGGGTTCGATGTCCGCAAAGGCGAGGTCCACGCGCTGGCCGGCGGCAACGGGGCCGGCAAGTCCACCCTCATGAAGATCCTGCAAGGCGTCTACCAGGCAGACGCCGGAGAAATCCTGATCGGCGGCAAACCGGCCGCCATCAACTCGATCCAGGACGCCAAGTCCGCCGGGATTGGGATGGTCTTCCAGGAATTCAGCCTGGTACCGAGCCTGACTGTTGCGCAGAATATCTTCCTGGGCACTGAGCCCCTCGGCCGGGGCGGACTCATCGATGACCGCGCCGCAGTGCGGCGGGCCAAGGAAGTCTTTGCCGAGATGGAAGTGGATGTCGACGCCGGCGCGCAAGTCTCGCGGTTGGGCACCGCCTATTGGCAACTGACAGAGATCGCCAAAGCCTTGGCGCAGAACGCCCAAGTCCTGATCATGGACGAGCCCACGGCAAGTTTGGCCCGGCATGAATCCGAATCGCTTTTCGAACTCATCGACCGGCTGAAACAGCGCGGAATTTCCATCATTTACATCTCCCACCGCATGGACGAGGTGTACAGGCTCGCAGACCGGATCACTATCCTCCGCGACGGAAGGCACCTGCTTACCGAGCCCCTGAGCGCCGTTACTCCCGAACAGATTGTCGAAGGAATCGTCGGCAAGAAGGTCGAGGGCCAGCTCTCCTATCGGGCGCGGAACGACATCCGCGACGACGACGAGCCGCTGCTGGAGGTCCGCGGGCTGAACGCCGGTCACCGGGTCCGGGACGTGTCCTTTGTCCTGCGGCCAGGCGAGATCCTCGGTTTGGCCGGACTCATGGGCAGCGGACGTACGGAGCTCGCCCGTGCACTTTTCGGCATCGACAAACTGGACAGCGGCCAGGTCCTTATCCGCGGCAGGAAGGTGGCCCTCGCATCCCCGCAACAAGCCATCACTGCAGGCATCGCCCTTGTCCCGGAGGACCGCCGGGCCCAAGGGCTCGTCCTGGAGCACTCGGTTCAGGACAACCTGCTGCTGCCGCTTCTGAAGAATATCCAACGGGGTCCCCTTCTGGACGGCGCCAAGGGCAACGAGTTGTCCACATCGCTGATCAAGAGATTCGCAGTGAAGGTCGCACACCCGCACCGCCCTGTCCGCCTGCTCTCGGGCGGCAACCAACAAAAGGTGGTCATCGCCAAATGGCTGGGGACCGATCCCGACATCCTCATCCTCGATGAGCCGACCGCCGGCGTCGACATCGGTACCAAGAGCGAAATCCTCGACATGATCCGTGAGCTGGCAAGCGATGGCAAAGCCATCATCGTCATCTCTTCCGAATACCCCGAACTACTCGCGGTCAGCGACCGCGTCCTCGTCCTCAAGGACGGCTCCATCATCCGCGACATCCCCCGCAGCGACATTGCTGACGAGGAATATCTACAACTTGCAGTCCAGGGAGTCTGAACAGTGAGCAAGACAAATACCATCGCGCCACGGGACACCGGGGCACCCCGCAACGTCAGCACCTTTCTCAAGGACCTGGACTGGCGACGCTATGTCATCTACATCGGCTTCGTCGTCGTCTTCCTGATTTTCGCGGTCCTGCTGCGCGACCAGGGATTCCTGTCGCCGAACAACCTCCTGAACATCTTCCGGCAGACAGCCACCATCACGGTCATCGCCGTGGGGATGACGTACGTCATCGCCTGTGCCGAGATCGACCTGAGCGTGGGCTCCGTGGCCGGTCTTTCCAGCGTCTGCACCGCGATGGCCCTTTCGCAATGGGGCCTGGTCCCGGGCATTCTCGCCGGTTTGGCCGTGGGCCTGGTGGTCGGATCGGTCAACGGAGCGCTGGTCAGCCTCCTTGGGATCCCTTCCTTCCTGGTGACACTCGGCATGCTCGGGATTGCCGTGGGCGTCGCGCAGTGGATCACCGCTTCAGCGCCCCAGCCCATCCTGGACGACACGTTCAACATGCTGTTCGGCTCCGGCAACTTCGGCCCCATTCCGGGCCTGGTGGTCTGGAGCGGCATCTTTGTGGCCATCGGCGCCGTCGTCTTGAACCGCACCCGGTTCGGCCGGCAGGTCCTGGCCACCGGTGGCAACCGCAACGCCTCGGAGTTCACAGGAATCAACACCAAGCGCATCAAGTTCCAGGTGTTGCTGATCTCCGGCGTGGTGGCCAGTGTCGCCGGAATGCTCTATGCCGGGCGTCTCCAGTCGGGACGGTTCCAGTGGGGCGCCGGTGATGAACTCTCGGCCATCGCTGCAGTCATTCTGGGCGGGACCAGCCTCTTCGGCGGTTTCGGTTCCATCATCGGAACGCTCTTCGGTGCCCTCCTGATCGGCCTGATCAACAACGGGCTGATCCTGGCAGGCCTCGACAGCAGCCAGCAGCAGGTGGTGCGCGGTGCGATCATCATCCTGGCGGTCGCACTCGCCCGGAAGAAGTGACCGGGCATGACGTCCACACCACGCGCAGGCATCATCGGCACGGGGTTCATGGGTGCAGTCCACTCCCACGCCGTCCGCGCAGCAGGAAGCGCCATCAGTGCCGTTGCCGGCAGCAGCCGGGCCAGTGCTGAAGCCGCCGTCACCCGACTCGGTGCACTCGCCGCGGCCGATTCCCCGGAATCACTGATCGCACGGGACGATGTGGACGTTGTCCATATCTGCACTCCCAACGCCACTCACGCGGATCTGGCACGACTGGCCATCGCGGCAGGCAAGGCCGTGGTGTGCGAGAAACCCCTGGCCACCAGCGTCGAGGACGCCAAGGAACTGACATCCCTCGCGGAACAGGCCAATGTCGTGACCGGTGTCCCCTTCGTCTACCGGTTCTATCCGGCGGTCCGTGAGGCCAGGGACCGCATCCTCAACGGGGACGCGGGCAGCCTCTGGTTGCTCCACGGGTCCTACCTGCAGGACTGGCTGGCAGGTGCGACGGCGACAAACTGGAGGGTCGATTCCACGCTCGGAGGAGCATCACGGGCGTTCGGTGACATCGGCGTTCATTGGTGCGACCTGATGGAGTTCACCACGGGACACCGCATCACCCGGATCATGGCCAACACCAGCCGCGCCCATGAGCAACGCCAAACCCACGGCCACTTCTCATCGGTGTCAACGGAGGACGGGGCCACACTGCTCTTCGAGACCGACAACGGGGCAACCGGCTCGTTGGTGGTGAGCCAGGTCAGTCCAGGGAGGAAGAACCGTCTGTGGTTCTCCTTCGATGGCACTGAAGCATCCTTCAGCTTCAACCAGGAAACACCGGACACCCTGCACATCGGGCGCGTCGATTCCACCTCACACATTGCCGTGGGCCCGCAGACGCTCACCACCCAGGGCGGCCGTCGTTACGCCAGCCTTCCCGCGGGACACCCGCAGGGGTACCAGGACAGCTTCAATGCCTTCATCGCCGACACCTACGCAGCCGTCCGAGGCAAGGCGCCCGAGGGCTTGCCCGGCTTCCGCGATGGGCTCCGGGCAGCCGTCCTGACCGAAGCGGTAGTCGCCTCTGCGGCACGGAAGTCATGGGTCGACGTTCCCACTACTGACGGCCCCTCCGAATTTCACACGTCTTACCCGGCAGCTGAAAGGCAAATGCAATGAAACTTGGTTACTGTTCCATCACCTGGGGCGGCGTGGTCGGCCACCCCCAAGGCGTGACGAGCGTCAAGGACCTCTTCTACCTCACCCACGGCTCCATGCACGACGCGGTACGTGACATTGCCGCCGTCGGATATCAGGGCGTGGAGATGTTCGACGGAAACCTGGCCGAATTCGCCGACAAGCCCGAAGAGCTCAAAGGGATCCTGAGCAGCAATGGAGTCGAGCTGACGAGCGTGTATACAGGCGCCAACTTCATCTACGCCGACATCCTTCCGGACGAGGTGCACCGGATCCACAGGGCTGCGGAATTGGCGGCAAGTTTTGGAGCGGAACGGCTGGTGGTTGGGGGCGGTGCACGGCGGGCGGCCGGCACCACCGAGCAGGACTACTACCTCCTGGGCCATGCTCTTGACCGGGTGACGGACATCGCGGAGAGCTTCGGACTGTCGGCGAGCTACCACCCTCATTTGAGCACGATCGTGGAGAGCCCGGACGAACTGGACAAGCTCATGCCGCTGACCAGGATCGGTTTCTGCCCCGACACCGCCCACCTGGCAGCAGGCGGTGCCGATCCGGCCGCAGTTATCCGCAAGTACTCCGACCGGATCCGGCACGTCCACCTCAAGGACTTCCGGGAAGACCCATTCACCTTCCTGCCGCTGGGCGAAGGTGACCTCGATTTTCCCGACATCATCGCTGCGATCCGCGAAAGCGGCTACGACAGTTGGCTCATGGTCGAGCTCGACAATTACGACGGCGACCCCGGCGAAGCAGCCAAAATCAGCAAAAAATACCTCGAGACACTCCTCTAAGAAAAGCTTCACGGAAGGACCACGATTTATATGCAAAACCTCAATGTCGGCCTCATCGGCGGCGGCTTCATGGGCAAAGCCCACTCCCTTGCCTATGCCGCCATGCCCATGTTCTTCTGGCCTGCCCCGGCGCTGCCGGTCCGCAAGGTCATCGCGGAGGCCAATCCCGAATTGGCAGCAGAAGCCGCCCGGCGCTTCGGCTTCGAAAATTCGACGTCGGACTGGCGGTCCATCATCGACGACCCCGACATCCACGTCGTCGACATCGCAACACCCAACCACCTGCACGCCGAAATCGCCATTGCCGCCGCCGAAGCGGGCAAGCACATCATCTGCGAGAAGCCACTCGCCCGCACCGGCGAAGAGTCCAAGGCCATGTATGACGCCGTCAAGGACAAGGACCTCGTCCACATGGTGGCCTTCAACTACCGGCGCACCCCCGCCGTGGCACTGGCCAAGAAGTACATCGAAGAAGGCGCAATCGGCCAAATCCTCAACTTCCGGGGAACCTATCTCCAGGATTGGAGCGCCGACCCGAACTCGCCGTTGTCATGGCGTTTCCAGAAATCCATCGCAGGCTCCGGCGCCCTGGGTGACATCGCCACGCACGTCATCGACATGGCGCGGTACCTCGTGGGTGAGTTCAGCGCCGTCAACGCGGTCCTTTCGACGTGGATCCCGGAGCGCCCGCTCCAGTCGGGTGGCGCGGATGCGCTCGGCACCGTACGCGGCGGAGAGGGTCCGCGGGGCGACGTCGATGTCGATGACGAAGTGATGACCATGATCCGCTTCGCAAACGGTGCCGTTGGATCCGTCGAAGCAACACGCAACGCGCACGGCAGGAACAACTACATCACTTTCGAAATCCACGGAACCGAAGGCAGCATCGTCTTCAATTACGAACGCCGCGACGAGCTTCAGGTCTGCTTCGCATCGGACCAGGCCGACCGACGAGGCTTCCGGACCATCTACACAGGCCCGTCGCACCCGTACGGTGACGGCCTGTGGCCCATTCCTGCCCTGGGCATCGGGTACGGAGAGACCAAGATCATTGAAGCCTACGACTTCTTCAAAGCCATCGCGGAAGGCGGCAGCGTCAACCCCAACTTCGCCGACGGCTACCAAGTCGCCCTCATCGACGACGCGATCGTCGAGTCCGCGGCCAAAGAGTCCTGGGTTGAGGTTCCCCAAATATCCGCTTGATCCTTTGCGTCGGGAGGGACGGGAAACCGGCCCTCCCGACCCACGGACCTTCGCCAAGGAAGTCAGGATGACCGACGCAATGCCCACCACCAAAAAGCCAACAGAAGTGTGGCTCATGCCGGTGTTCACGGCCAAGGCAGGCTGTGAAAGCCAACTGCGGAGCGCGCTCGGTTCGCTCCAAACCGAGAGCCGCAAGGACGCCGGATGCCTGGAGTACACCGTCTTCGCGGATGTGCAGCAGCCCGGCACCTTTGTCATGTTTGAAGGCTGGGCCCTTCAGGAGGACCTCGACGCCCACAACCAGCAACAGCATGTCAGGGACTTCGTTGAGGCAGTGAAGCCGTTGCTGGAAGTGCCTTTCCGGGTGACCACGCTGGAACCGTTGGACTGATTCAGTACGCAGGCGGCCACCCGCCGTCGGGCGTTAACCGCAGGTGCCCCGCTCCCATGATGGGAGCGGGGCACCTGGCCATAGCGGGGACTTTAGGCGAAGTCGGAGACTGCCGGGTCCGGGCCGATACGGCCTTCGGCACCGCGGTCGAGGTTGTTGATGGCCTCGATGTCGGTGTCATCCAGCGTGACGTCCAGGGCCGCGAAGTTTTCCTGGATGCGGGACTCCGTGACGGACTTGGGGATGACGACGTTGCCGATGGCCAGGTGCCATGCAATGACAACCTGCGCCGGAGTCGCACCGTGCTTGGCGGCAATTTCGGAGATCGTTGCGCTCTCGAGGAGCTCGCCACCCTGGCCCAGCGGGGACCAGGCCTGCGTGAGGATGCCCTTGGAGGCGTTGAACTCGCGCAGTTCAGCCTGGTTGAAGAACGGGTGCAGCTCCACCTGGTTGATGGCCGGAACGACGCCGGTCTCATCGATGATGTGCTGCAGGCCTTCCTTGGTGAAGTTGGAGACACCGATGGACTTGACCCGGCCGCGCTTCTTGAGCTCGATGAGGGCCTTCCAGGTGTCGACGTACTTCTCCTGCTTGGGCTGCTGCCAGTGGATCAGGTAGAGGTCCAAGGTTTCCAGGCCGAGGCGGTCGAGTGACTTCTCAAAGGCCTCGAGCGTGGATTCGTAGCCCTGGTCCGCGTTCCACAGCTTGGTGGTGATGAAGATTTCCTCGGCGGAGAGGCCGGAGGAAGCGATGGCACGGCCGACGCCGGCCTCGTTGCCGTAGATCTTGGCGGTATCGATGTGGCGGAACCCGGCATCGAAAGCCTGGCGCACCACCTTTTCGGCTACATCGTCTTCAACCTGCCATACCCCGTAGCCGAGCTGGGGGATGGTGTTGCCGTCATTGAAAGTAAGTTCTGGTGACGAAGTCATGGTTGTTATCCTGCCAGCCCTGCTGCGAAGATCCACCAGATTATGACGAAGATCAGCTATCCGCTTAACTTCTTGCATGCAGGGAATACGGGCGTGCGCCGGTAGTTGCGAACGCCTCGCATATTAGGGATTCAGCTGGCGCTCCGCGTCGGCCACTTGCTCGAAGACTGACTCGGCCCTGCGCCGCACTGACAGGGCACCGACAGGCACGGGACCAACTGCCAGCCGCAACATGGCCGCAGCTTCAGCCGTGGTCGCGAGCGAGTTGCCTGCTTTGGACAAGGCCCGGTGCACCCCGGCGAGAGCTCCGGGCACGTCCAGGCCGTCGCTGGGCGAGCGCCGCTGCGCCTCTACACAAATGCTCCGCACCCGGGGCGACAACTCCGCCAGCTCATTGGCGATCTGCACCAGCTCGTTGTAGAGCTGTTCGTCGTCCACACCCTCCAAGACCTGGTGGTAGCGGTCCAGGCCGCGATGAAACCGGTCGTGTGCACGGCGCCACAGGCCCTTGCCGAGCTCAAGATCATCTTTCCGCCCTTGCCGGACGGCCCCAAAGAAACCCACCAGCAAACTCAGAGGTATTGGCCCGGACCGTGGTCGGGATCTTCCGGGCGACCATTGGCAGCGGCGCCGGGAGCGCCAGGCGCAGCAGCCCGCTGCGGTTGCCCGTTTTCACCAATGACAATGCCCGGAGCGATGACCGTTCCCGGAGGCAGTTGGCGGAGCTGCATCTGCGCGGCAGCGTGTTCCTTCGCCGCCTGTTGCGCTGCAATCGCTGCCTGGATGCCGTGGAACAGCCCTTCAAGCCACCCGACCAACTGGGCCTGGGCGATCCGAAGCTCGGCATCCGAAGGAGCCTGGTCTTCGGGGAAGGGCAGGCTGATGCGTTCCAACTCTTCGATCAGCTCAGGCGCCAGCCCATCTTCGAGTTCCTTGATGGACCGCTCGTGGATCTCGGCAAGGCGGTTCCTGGCAGCGTCATCGAGAGGGGCACTCTTAACCTCTTCCAAAAGCTGCCGGATCATGGTGCCGATCCGCATCACCTTGGCTGGTTCGTCCACCAGTTCCTGAAGGTTGCCGCCCTTGGGCTTGGCATCCTTCGCTGCCTGTCCCCCGGGGGCTTGACGGCCGTTGGGCGCGGCTGCGTCGCCGTCCAGCGTGGTTCCTTCCACGGGGGTGTCGTCCGAAGCCTCATCCGTGGGCTGAATGTCGTTCAGATCGCTCATCCGTTCATACTCTCATGTGGTTCCCGTGAACCTTCGGCCACAACCGGAATTTGGACTTCGTTCGTAGCGAAACTACATCTCAGCAGCAGCGGCCTTGCGGGTTGCTGTCCTGCCGGTCCATCCGGTCCCGCCAGAACTCGCGTTCTGTCATGGCGGGACCGGAATGGCCCGAGGTGGTGAAGTGCTCAAGGTACTTCGAATACGCGTCGGCACCCATGATCGATCCCAGGTAGGCCGCGAAACTCCGGAAGCCCTTGGTGACGGCGTTCATCAGTGATGCCCGGCCTTTTGGACCCTCTTTACCGCCGGAAGAGCGTTCCATTCTGCGAGCAGTTCCTTCTCCGCCGGCGTCGGGATCAGCCCGGCAGGAGCAAAGACCTTGGAGGCCACGGCAGGGTCTTCGTGATCCTGTCCACCACCGGCGCGGATGGCTTTGATCGTGGCGATCAGGGCCGTGAGGATCACGATGATGCTCAGGGTCACGAAGATCACCGAGAGGACACCCTGGATCATGGTGTTACGTACCACGGCTTCCATGGCTGCGACGGTCTTGGCGGTGCCGAACTCCGTCTTGCCATCCGCCAGCGCCTTGGAGAAGGCCGCGTTGTTGGCGAAATAGCCGACCGCGGGAACCGGCGAGAAGATCTTGTGGAAGCTCGCCGTGATGGTGACGACGGCGGCGAACGCCAGCGGGACCGCGACGATCCACAAGTACCGGAACACTCCCCTCTTTGCCGCGATGGCCATGCACACGGCCAAAGCAATGGCGGCGAGAAGCTGGTTGGCGATGCCGAACAGCGGGAACAGTGTGTTGATGCCGCCGAGTGGATCCGTCACACCCATCAGGAGCACGGCACCCCAGGCAGCGACCATGATGGCCGTGCACAACCATGCGCCTGGGCGCCATGAGGCTTCCTTGAACTTGGGAACGAAGTTGCCAATGGAATCCTGCAGCATGAACCGGGCTACGCGCGTGCCGGCGTCCACTGCGGTGAGGATGAACAGGGCCTCGAACATGATGGCGAAGTGGTACCAGAAGGCCATCATGGCAGGGCCGCCGATGAACTGCTGCATGATGTGCGCCAGGCCGACGGCCAGCGTGGGGGCACCACCGGAACGGGAAATGATGCTTTCCTCGCCGACGTCCTTGGCGGTCTGCGCAAGGACGTCAGGGGTGATGTTCACATTGGCCAGCCCCAGGCTGTTCACCCACTGGGCAGCGGTTTCCACGGTGCCGCCCGTCAGGGCCACAGGAGCGTTCATGGCGAAGTAGATTCCGCGGTCGATCGAGATCGCAGCCACCAGGGCCATGATCGCCACGAAAGATTCCATCAGCATGCCGCCGTACCCGATGAAGCGGGTCTGGCGTTCCTTCTCGATCAGTTTGGGCGTGGTTCCCGAAGAGATGAGGGCGTGGAAACCGGACAGGGCACCACAGGCAATGGTCACGAAGAGGAAGGGGAACAGCGCACCGGAGAAGACCGGCCCGTTTTCCCGGCTGGCAAACTCACTGAATGCAGGGACAGTGATTTCCGGGCGCACCACGATGATGGCGACAGCCAGCATCACGATCACGCCGATCTTCATGAATGTGGACAAATAGTCACGTGGTGCAAGGAGCAGCCACACGGGCAGGATGGCGGCGATGAAACCGTAGATGATGATGCCCCAGGCGATGGTCACCTTGTCCAGGTGGAAGAACGCTGCGCCCCACTCGGTCCCGGCCACGGCGCCGCCGCCGATAATGGCCGCCATCAGCAGCACGAAACCAATGATCGACACTTCCATGACCTTGCCGGGCCGGAGGTAGCGCAGGTAGACGCCCATGAACAGGGCAATCGGGATGGTCATGCCAACAGAGAAGACACCCCAAGGGCTCTCGCCCAGGGCGTTGACAACCACCAGGGCCAGGATGGCCACGATGATGATCATGATCAGCAAGGTGGCGATCAGCGCGGCGGTACCGCCAATGACGCCAAGTTCCTCGCGGGCCATCTGGCCCAGCGAGCGGCCACCGCGGCGCATCGAGAAGAACATCACCAGATAGTCCTGCACGGCACCGGCGAATACGACGCCGATGATGATCCAGATGGTGCCAGGGAGGTAGCCCATCTGGGCCGCGATAACGGGTCCCACCAACGGACCCGCGCCTGCGATGGCCGCAAAATGGTGGCCGAACAGGACGTTGCGGTCGGTGCGGACGTAATCCTTGCCGTCGGCCTTGTACTCGGCCGGGGTGGCGCGGCGGTCGTTTGGCTTAAGCAAGTACCGCTCGATGACCCTGGAGTAGAACCTGTACCCGATCAGGTAGGTACACACGGCGGCGAAAACGAACCAGATGGCGTTCACCGTTTCGCCGCGGACCAACGCGAGCATGAACCACGCCACTGCTCCCAGGAGCGAAATCGCCACCCAAAGACCGATCTTCGCGGGGGTCCACGTGCGTTCCTCGGCTTCGCGGACCGAATCGTCAACTGCGGGCGCGGGCAGCGTGGGATCAAGTCCCTCCATGAGTCCGGTCTGGTCGGGATTCTTACCCATATCTCCTCCTTGAGAACTGCTTTGCTGCCCTGGCTCGGACGTGCGTCACGGGCAAACTAGCAAGCATGTACCCCACTAACCGGGGGAACCCACGGCGCGATCCGGCAGTTGCGTTGAGCGGTATCCCCGCTGCGGTGAGCGGTCAGTTCGCCCCGGCGCTGCTTGATCCGCCCTTCCCCAGGCTCTGCACCATCCTCGCTTCGCAGAGGTCCAGCCACCGGACCTCGGCCTCTGCTTGGAAGACCAGGGAATCGAGCACCAGCAGAAAGGCAGTGTCCGAAGCACGCTGGTTGGCCGAGACTGCCTTACGCGCCTGGGTGTGCTCCTGGAGCGCCTTGACGGACACCTCGCGCTGGGACTGGATGACGGCGGCGGCATCCACTCCGGGCATGGTCACTGCGAGCGCCAGCTTGATGGCGATCTCGTTCCGGGGCGGATTCCCCCGGTCGACAGCGCCGGCAAACCAGGCCCCGACTTCCTCAACCCCGGCGTCAGTGATGCTGTAGATGACGTGGCCACCGCCGTCGTCGCCGTCTTTGCTGACCAGGCCGTCGCGCTCCAGCCGATCGAGCGTGGTGTACACCTGGCCGATGTTCAACGGCCAGGCGGCACCTGTCCGGTCCTCGAATTCCACGCGCAACTCATAGCCGTACCTGGGCTGGTCCTGGAGCAGGGCCAGCAGACTGTGCCGGATGGACATGAGGCTCCTTGCTGCGCGTCGGTAATGTCAGAGGAGCAGCAGGACCTTGCCCACGTGCTCCCCCGAGTCGAAGTACTCGTGGGCCTCCCGGACCTGGTCCAGGGGAAACGACTTGGCAACCAGTGGCGTGATCCGGCCGTCAGTGACCATGGGCCACACGGACTCGCGCACCGCCGTCATGATGATGCCCTTCTCGGCAACCGACCGCGGCCGGAGGGCGGTTCCGATCACGGCAGCACGTTTGCTGAGGAGCTGGCCGAGGTTGATTTCCGCTGTGGTGCCGCCCTGCAGGCCGATGATGATCAGCCGGCCATACTCTGCGAGCGCATCGACGTTCTGTTGCAGGTACTTTGCACCCACGACGTCGAGGATGACATCGGCGCCTTTGCCTCCGTTTTGTGCCTTGAGGCTTTCAACGAAGTTTTCCTCGGCGTAGTTGATGGCGATGTCGGCGCCCAGGAACGCTTTGGCCGTGCCGACTTTCTCGTCGGTCCCGGCCGTCGCCGCCACTGTTGCACCATAAGCCTTGGCCAGCTGGATGGCCATGGTTCCGATGCCGCCCGTGGCGCCATGGATGAGCACCGTCTCCCCGGGCTGCAGTTGGGCCGTCATGATCAGGTTCGAGTAGACGGTGGCGGCCACTTCGGGGAGGGCCGCGGCGGTGATCAGATCCACGCCCTCGGGGACGCGCAGTACCTGTTCAGCGGGTACGGCCACCTGCTGGGCGTAGCCGCCGCCCGAGAGAAGTGCCACTACCTTGTCGCCCACGGAGAAGGCCTTGGTGACACCGGGGCCGAAGGCCGCGATGCGGCCCGACACTTCAAGCCCCGGAATGTCCGAAGCTCCCGGCGGTGGCGGGTAGAAGCCTCGGCGCTGCTGGACGTCCGCGCGGTTCAGGCCCGCAGCGACGACGTCTATCAGCACCTCGCCGTCGCCCGGCACCGGGGAGGGGACCTCGCGGACCTCGAGGACTTCGGGCCCGCCCGGCTCTGAGATGTAGACGGCTTTCATGACGAACTCCCGGTTTCTTGCTTGTCATCCGGCACCCGGGGCAGGGGCTGGAGGACGTGATGTTTTGGAACAGCCAACTCCCTATGAAACACTACTAGGCGAGGAAGGTTGTCCGAGCGGCCTAAGGAGCTGGTCTTGAAAACCAGTGTGCGGTAACCCCGTACCAAGGGTTCAAATCCCTTACCTTCCGCCAATGAATGCCCCGGGTTGTTGAACCCGGGGCATTTTCATTGAAAATTGTCGGAGCCCCCGCATAGTGTTCTTCCTGTCTCCACCACTAAACCATCAGCCGCGGAATGTGCCGCGGCCTGACAACAGGAGCTGCACACATGCCTACGCCCGATATCACTGCCGGTTCGCCGTGTTGGATCGACCTGATGACCTCCGATACCGAGAGGGCGAAGTCCTTCTACAACGCACTGTTTGGCTGGACTTATGAGACCGGAGACGAAGAGAAGTACGGCGGCTACATCACCGCGTCCAAGGACGGAAAGCTTGTAGCCGGGATCATGCAGAAACAGGCCGACATGGGTGCCATGCCGGATCTGTGGTCCACCTACCTGCGCACCGACGACATCAAGGCAACCACCGAAGCCGCAGCGGCCAATGGGGGCCAGGTGTACATGGAACCGATGGAGGTTCCTGAGCAGGGCAGCATGGCGATGTACGGCGACTCTTCCGGTGCCTCGATCGGGGCGTGGCAGTTCGGGGAGATGAAGGGCTTCGAGGTCGCCGCCGAACCGGGTTCGCCTGCGTGGCACGAGCTTCTGTCCAAGAACTACGACTCCGCCGTGGCGTTCTACCAGAAGGTGTTCGGCTGGGAAACGGACGTCATGAGCGACACCCCGGAGTTCAGGTACACCACCTTGGGATCCGGGGACAACGCCAAGGCAGGCATCATGGACGCCTCCGGCTTCCTGCCCGAAGAGGTTCCCTCCATGTGGAGCGTGTACTTCGCCGTTGCGGACACCGACGCCACCGTGGAGCAGGCAACAGCCCTCGGCGCCACCGTTATGCAGCCTGCGGAGGACACCCCCTTCGGCAGGTTGGCTACGTTGTCCGATCCCACGGGTGCCGTTTTCAAGGTGATCCAGGATCAGGGCCAGACGGCCTAGACTATGAAAATTCGGGTCCGGCCGGCTGCCCCCTACCCAAGGGCGGCCGGCCGGAGCCTCTCATCGTCGGCCTTGGGGGATCGACCGGGATGGGAATATCTTGTTGGGTCCCTCATCGATGACCACAGGCCCGTTTCATGCGAATCCTGTGTTCCTCCTGGAATGAGGACCAGAATGCTCCATCTTTCAAAGACCCTCAGGGCCGCTGCCGTGCTGATCATGGCATCGCTGGCGCTGGCGGGATGCTCGCTCATCAGCAGTGGGGACGCCAAGCGGGATGAATCCGGCAAACCCACGGAATCGTCCAAAGCTGACGCCTTCAAAGTGAAACTGGGTGACTGCATCGCCAACCCTGATACCGAGGAAGTTGTGGACGTCACCATCATTCCGTGCGATCAGAGCCACGACCTTGAGGCTTACGCCGTTACCAAGCTCGACACTTCCACGTTCCCAGGGACCACCGAGGTGGGAACCAAAGCAGAAGAGTTCTGTGGCGCACAGTTCGCCTCGTTCGTCGGAGTGCCCTTCGAAGAGTCCGCCCTGGACGTGACTTTCCTCCACCCCACCAGCGATTCCTGGAAGACCGGCGATCGTGAGATTGTCTGCCTGATCGGCGCCGCTGCGGGGGCCGCAACCACCGGCACCCTCAAGGGCGCCGCCAAGTAGGACCCGTTGTGGCCGGCACTCCAACCGGCCACCCGGGGGCCACTTCCCATTCATCCGTTCGTGTTCAGCTATGCCCGAGGCAGCTTTACCCCGGAGTAACTTCCGGGCATATCGCCCACTTCACAAGACGGTGGGCGTCGTCCACAGGGCCCCACAGGGCTCCCTCATGAAAGTTAGAGCGGATGCACCAAAACCATTGGAAAACAGCGGCGGGAACAGTCCTGTCAGTCGGGTTGCTTGCGGCCCCGCTGACGGCGGCACCCGCCTTCGCGACGGACGATCCGGCCGCACCCAGCGGCACCTCGCCGGTGGTGATCAACGAGGCCTATCTCAGCGGCGGCAGCAGCGGGGCAGCGTTCAAGAACAAGTTCGTGGAGCTCTACAACTCCTCTGACGCAGCAGTCAGCCTGGCCGGTTGGTCACTGCAGTACCGTTCAGCCACCAGTGCCGCAGCCCCTACCGGCATCACTCCCCTGACCGGCAGCATCCCGGCCAAGGGCTACTACCTGATCCAGGGCGCCACGAACAGCGGCACCTCCACGGCCCCTGCGCTTCCCACTGCGGATGTCCAGGCCACCGGCACGCTGAACCCCAGCGGCACGGCAGGAACACTCATCCTCGCCAAGCAGGCCACCGCGGTCTCAGCTCTGCCTGCCGGCTCCGTCACCGGCAACGCGGCCGTCGCGGACCTCCTGGGCTATGGCAGTTCCAACACCTTTGAGACGGCGGCTGCAACAGGACCGTCCAGCAACACGGATGTCCGCAGCCTCAACCGCACCAACGGCGTGGACACAGACTCCAACGCAGCTGACTTCAGCCTCAACGCTTCCATCACGCCGACGGCGTCGGGCGGATCCGGGACACCCCCGGATCCACAACCTGAGCCTGGCACCAAGTCCATCGCCGAGATCCAGGGCACCGGCGCAGCCAGTCCTTTCGTTGGCAGCACTGTGACGACGCGCGGCAAGGTGACCGCCGTCTACGCCACCGGCGGATTCAACGGCTACTACGTCCAAACCCCGGGAACCGGTGGCGACAACGGCGGGGCGGCCAGGACGGCGTCGGACGCTTTGTTTGTCTACTCACCCACGACGACGGCGACGGTCCAGCCGGGCGACTACGTTGAACTGACCGGCGTGGTCAGTGAGTTTGCCAACCAGACCCAGCTCACGGTCGAGGCTGCGGGCCTCAAGAAGCTCACGGAGGCCGCACCCGAGGTCAAATCCACGCCGTTCACGCTCCCGGCCAATGAAGCAGCCCGCGAAAGCCTGGAAGGCATGCTGGTTGCGCCGCAGGGCAACTTCACCGTCACGGACAACTATTCGCTGAACCAGTATGGCGAAATCGGCCTCGCCGCGGGCACCTCGCCTTTGGTGCAGCCGACGGCGGTAGCCAGCTACGGCTCGCCGGAGTACGCGGCGGTGGTGGCTGACAATGCGCTCCGGGCCATCAAGCTCGACGACGGTGCCTCCACGAACTTCCTCAAGGACGCCACCACCAAGGCCCAGCAGCTCCCGTACCTGACAACCACCGATCCTGTCCGTGTTGGTTCACCCGCCACGTTCAAGACCGATGTGATTCTGGGCTACGGCAACAACTCCTGGAAATTCCAACCCCTGGCCGCACTCACCCCGGCCAACGCCGATTCCGTCCAGCCCGCGACCTTTACCGCGTCGCGGCCCGAGGGTCCGGCAGACGTTGGGGGAAGCCTCAAGCTGGCCTCCTTCAACGTGCTCAACTACTTCCCCACCACCGGCGACCAGCTGAGCGGTTGCGTATTCTACACCGACCGGGACGGCAATCCGATCACCGTCAAGGAAGGCTGCAACGCCCGCGGTGCCGCCAACGCGGAGAACTTCGAACGCCAGCAGGCCAAAATCGTAGCGGCCATCACCAAGTCCGGCGCTGACGTCGTGTCCCTCGAAGAGATCGAGAACTCGGCACAGTTCGGCAAGAACCGTGATGACGCACTGTCCAAGCTGGTGGACGCCCTCAACGTCAAGACCCCGGGCGTCTGGGACTACGTCCGCACTCCTGCGAACGCTCCCCCGTTGACCGACGAGGACATGATCCGCACGGCATTCATCTTCAAGAAGGCCACTGCAGAACCGGTGGGCGAATCCATCATCCACAACGACACCGTGGCATTCGCCAGTGCACGCAAGCCGCTGGCACAGGTGTTCAAGCCAGTCGGCGGAGCTGATGATAAGAAGTTCATCGCGATCGTGAACCACTTCAAGTCCAAGGGCTCAGCAGCCACCCCGGACGATACCGACAAGGGCCAGGGCGCTTCCAATATTGCCCGGACCAAGCAGGCGCAGTCCCTGCTGGCCTTCTCGCAGGATCTGCAGGCCTCCAAGGGAACCGACAAGGTGTTCCTGATCGGCGACTTCAACGCCTACGGCAAGGAAGATCCCATCAACGTCCTGACCGGCGCCGGCTACACCGACCTTGAGGTTGGCACCGGCAAGCACTCCTACCTGTTCGGTGGAATGGTCGGTTCCTTGGACCACATCCTGGCCTCCCCCTCGGCGGCCCAAAAAGTCACCGGAACCGACATCTGGAACATCAACTCCGTGGAGTCCGTGGCACTGGAGTACAGCCGGTATAACAACAACGTGACCAACTACTACGCTGCGGACGAATTCCGGGCCAGCGACCACGACCCCGTGGTGGTCGGCCTGAACCTCGCCCCCGATGCACCGGACTCAGTCGACCTGCAGTTCCTGGGCATCAACGATTTCCACGGGCGCATCGACAACAACACGGTGCTCTTCGCAGGAACCGTGGAAAAGCTCCGTGCGGCGGCCGCTCCCGGCGCCACGGCGTTCATCTCGGCCGGCGACAACATCGGCGCTTCCCTCTTCGCGTCTTCGGTAGCGAAGGACCAGCCCACCATTGACGTCCTGAATGCCCTGGAACTGCAGGCTTCCGCAGTTGGCAACCACGAGTTCGACGGCGGCTGGCAGGACCTGCGCGACCGCGTCATTGCCGGAGGTGCCAACGCCAAATTCGCCTACCTGGGCGCCAACGTCTACCAGAAGGGCACCACCACCCCGGTCCTGCCGGAGTACAAAGTCCTGGACATGAACGGCATGCGGGTCGCCGTCATCGGTACGGTCACACAGGAAGTGCCAACCCTGGTGACCCCGGCAGGTATCGCCGATCTGGAATTCGGGGACGCCGTGGAAGCCATCAACCGCGTCGCCGCCAAGATCAAGGCCGACAACGCAGCTGACCTGATCATCGTGGAGAACCACGACGGCGCGGCATCCGGAACACCGGAGGGCGCAACGCTGGAGCAGGAAGTGGCGGCAGGCGGCCCGTTCGCCAAGCTGGTCAACGAAACCACCCCGGATGTCGCCGCGATCTTCACGGGCCACACCCACAAGGAGTACGCCTGGGATGCACCCGTCCTGGACTCAAACGGCCAGCCCACAGGCAAAACCCGACCCATCGTGCAGACCGGCAACTACGGCGAGAACGTGGGCAGTGTGACGCTCACGGTGGACACTGCCTCCAAGTCCGTGACGGCCTACAAAGCAGCGGTCGTGGACCGCACTACGGACACTGCCGCAAGCCTGGTGGCCGCCTACCCGCGCGTTGCCACAGTCAAAACGATCGTGGACAAGGCCCTGGCCAATGCCGCAGAAATCGGAAACCAGCCGGTCGGTGCGGTAACAGCCGATATCACCACCGCCTTCACTCCGGACCCGGCAGGCGGAGCCCCCAAGCGTGACGATCGCGCGAGCGAATCGACGCTGGGCAACCTTGTGGCGGACTCCCTGGTGGATACGCTCAAGGCGCCGGAACTGGGCGCGGCGGAGATCGGCGTCGTGAATCCTGGTGGCCTGCGCAACGAGCTCTACTACGCGCCGGACGGCACCATCACCTACGCAGAAGCCAACGCCGTACTGCCGTTCGTGAACAATCTGTGGACCACGTCGCTGACAGGTACGCAGTTCAAGACTCTCTTGGAGCAGCAATGGCAGACCAACCCGGACGGAACGGTGCCCAGCCGTCCGTACCAGCAGCTCGGCCTGTCCAAGAACGTCAACTACACCTACGACGCCGCCCGCCCAGCAGGCGATCGCGTTACCGGGATTTGGGTAAATGGCGCGGTCATTGATCCGGCCAAGCAGTACAGGATCGGCACCTTCAGCTTCCTGGCCACCGGTGGTGACAACTTCCGGGTCTTCAAGGAAGGCAGCAACACGAAGGACACCGGCCTGGTGGACAGGGATGCCTGGATCAAGTACCTGCAGGGACACAACCCGGTGTCGCCTGACTTTGCCCGCCGCTCCGTCGCTGTCGCCAACACCACCGCCGCCGAGGTCAAAGCAGGCGACCCGATAACCCTGGCAGTGTCCAAACTGGACCTGACATCGATCGGCAGCCCGGCCAACAAGACGCTGAAGGCAGTCTTTACCGATGCCAAGGGCGCCTCTCTGGTGCTCGGCGACGTGCCCGTTGCAGCCGGCTCCGCCACAGTGAACCTCAAGGTTCCCGCAGCGGCCGCCGCAGGAACCGGCACCGTGGTGCTGACCGCCGTCGAAAGTGGAACCACGGTCAAGGCGCAGGTCTTGGTGGCTTCAAGCGGGCCCCAGCCACCGCAGTGCACCGAGCCAACCAAGCCGTCCAAGTGGTACGACATCGTGGGCTGGCTCCGTTATGCCTTCGCATGGCTGGAGTACCAGAAGTGCCTGAGGGGCTAAACCTCCCCTGAAAACCAAAGAGCCAGGCTCCTCAATCATCGAGGAGCCTGGCTCTTTGCTTTGACGTGCCTAGTTGCGGACGGATTCGGGTTCGTTCACCCGCTCAGCGTCCTTCTGCAGCTCAGCCTTGAAGTGCTCGTAACGGGCCAGGCGGGTGGGCCGTTTGCGAAGGACAGCCCAGGCCACGCCAAGGGCGAGGAACCACACCGGAGTGACCAGCAGCGCCATGAGCGTGTCCGGCTGGGTGGTCAGCGCCCAGAGGATGAATGCGAAGAAGGCGAACACCACCCACACCATCACCACCCCGCCCGGCATCTTGAAAGCCGAGGAATCGTGCAGGTGGGGACGGCGCTTCCTGAAGGCCAGGTAGCTGGCCAGGATGATCGACCACACGAACACGAAACAGACAGCCGAAACGGTGGTGACCATATCGAATGCCTTGCCGACGTCCTGTCCGGCGTACATGAGGACGACGCCGGACAGCAGCAGGACGCAGGAAAGGAACAGGGCGTTGCGGGGTACTTTGCGTCCGGACAACGCACTGAAGACGGCTGGCGCGTCGCCCTCCTGGGCGAGGCCGAACACCATGCGGGAGGTGGAGTAGATGCCGGAGTTGGCCGAGGACATGGCGGAGGTCAACACCACCAGATTCACGATCGTGGCGGCGGCGCCGAGGCCTGCCAGGGAGAACATGGCAATGAAGGGGCTGTGGCCCGCGGCGAACTGGGTCCACGGGGTGACGGACATGAGGATGATGAGCGCACCTACGTAGAAAAGCAGCACGCGGATGGGGATGGAGTTGATGGCCTTGGGCAGGTTCTTCTCCGGGTCCTTGGCCTCAGCCGCAGTGGTACCCACCAGCTCGATGCCCACGAACGCGAACACCGCGATCTGGAAACCGGCAACGAAGCCCATGAACTCGTTGGGGAAGAAACCGCCGTGGCTCCACAGGTTGGTGAAACTGGCCGGTCCGGCGTCGGACTGGAAGCCGCTGAGGATCATGAACAGTCCCACAATGATGAGGGCGGCGATGGCGACGATCTTGATGAGCGCGAACCAGAATTCGGTCTCGCCGAAGGCCTTCACGGTTGCCAGGTTCAGGAGCAGCAGGATGCCGATGGTGATCAGGCCTGGGATCCACAACGGCAATCCGGGCCACAACTCCTCCGAGTACCCGGCAATTGCAATGACATCGGCGATACCCGTGATGACCCAGCAGAACCAGTAGGTCCAACCGGTGAAGAAGCCGGCCCAGGGACCCAGGAGGTCGGCGGCGAAGTCGCTGAAGGACTTGTAATTCAGGTTGCTCAGGAGCAGTTCGCCCATGGCGCGCATGACGAAGAACAGCATGAAGCCGATGATCATGTACACGAAAATTACGGAGGGGCCAGCTGCGGAAATGGTCTTGCCCGAGCCCATGAAGAGGCCGGTTCCAATGGCACCGCCGATGGCGATGAGCTGGATGTGGCGGTTGCTGAGTTGGCGTTCGAGATGCGGTGAGTCGTTGCCGGTGGTGGGATGAATCGTCAAAGGAACTCCGTCGTTCAGGCGGCACTGTGGTGCCGCATTGATTCGGGTTCCTCCCCGCTCTGTAGGTAGACCTGAGAGTTTCCGCAGGCATGGGCCTGCTTGCACCTTCGGTGAGTCCGGTGGCCGGACTGCTTTCCAGAGTTGCCTCGCCGCGGCGGTACATGGGCCTGAGAGATTCCTGGGGAGGGTTTGCTCCTACGGCGCCTGACGAAATGTACCGGCAGGGCTCTCCCGCCGCAGATCAAAAGCGCGCACACCCAACGGGTGATGCAGCTCACACAGTAGCGAAGGCTGGCTGGCGGCGCAACCCGGGGGCTCTAGAGTCCCAGAATGCTGCGGGCGATCTCATCGGCGTCGCGCAGGGTCCGTTGCCCGCTGGCATAGGCGGGGCCGGTGCGGGGACGGGCCTCCGCGGCGATGGCATTGCCCCACTGCGACGCAGACAACTGCAGCCCAAGCACGTACATGTTTTCCGTAACAGATCCGTTGGCCGCGAGGGGGCGGTAGGGGTGCGGTTCAACGTCAAGGCCGGTGGTCTGCATGGGTGTGCCCTCGACGCTCATCATGATCTTGGTCCGCACCAAGCCATCAGCCATGAGTTGCTCCAGCAGCGGGGAGATATTGATGCCGACCCTGTTCGCCGGCGACATCGCCTCAATGAGGGTCTCCGCCTCCACGGGCCCGTCGTGAACCCACGGCGAAGCCGCCCTGAACACCTTGGCGCTGCGATCGACACTGAACTTGGGGTCAGGTCCAACAAAACTTACGACGCCGGCACGCGCCAAGGCGGCGAGCTGCTCCGAGCGGAGCGCGGGCGGCCCGCTGGCCAGTCCTTCGACAAACGATTCGAACCAGCCGCGCAGACCGGCCAACCAGGACTCGTCCGTGATGCCGCCGTCGGCCACAACAGTCTTGAGGATCGCCCGGCCGGTGTGGAGTGCGCCGATGGCCATTTTTACGGGGTCCGCTTCGCCCAGCGAAGAGCGTCGGGCGTCGTCGTCCAAGTAGGCGGTGATCGCGGCGTCCAGGTCACGCCGTGAGGTGAACGTCCGTCCCGCCAACGGCGCCGCGAGACCACGAAGATTCAAACGTCTGGAAGCAATCACGTGCTTCTCAACGAGGTTCTCCACGTCGCTTTCCCAGTGCGCCGTGGTGTGTGCATGCGGTCGCAGCGCGTCCTGCAGATCGGCCAGAAACTGTGCCGGATCCTTGATCGCGGCGGGCTGGGACCGGGCCAGCGTTGAGTAGTAGGCCCACAAGGCATCCCGGTGCAGCAAAGGCCAGAGATCGTGGTCGAAACCAGGCTGGATGCCTGCTGCCCGGAATCGGTCAACCGCGTCTTCCGTCAGGTACCGCATGGTGATGCTGCGTGGGTAGTAGCCATCCAGCCCTGCCTTGGCCCGGTACGGCGTACCCCGGCGGGAGGCAGCGAAAATCCTGGGTTCACGGCCCGATGGCCGGTACTCCAGGACACCGGCTCCGGGCACGCCTGCCTCGACAAACTTGCCTCCGCGGCCCTCCGTCAGTTGGCCCATCACGTCGAAGAAGTTCAAGCCCATGCCTCGGACAAGAACGGGTTGGCTGTCCGGAACCGCCTGCCAATCCACATCCGCGGGCGGTGCCGGCGGGAAATACGCCAAGCCCAACTCGTCGGCCGCACGCTTGAATGACCTCTGCTCCGGGTTGAGCCGCGACTCGATGTGCCCCAACGCCAAGACCACCGAACCGACGGTGAGCGTCGTGCCGTCGGCAAGTTCGACGTCGAACTTCCCGTCAACCGGACGCGCAGCAACGGCGAGCGTTTCATGGAAGGTGACCTCGACGCCGTCGGGCAGCCGGTCCAGCAGCCCCTCCAGGGTCTGGCGCAGATAGCGCCCGTACAGGGCGCGGCTGGGGAAGTCGTGGGATTCCAGGGTGGCCAGCTCGGCTTTTTCGGCGTCGTCCAGTCCCGCACCATCACGACGTCGGGCCTCTCGCCACTGGTCGAAGGATCCACCCGTCAGCGGGGTTGCGAGCTGGGGATCCTCGGGGATCAAGGTGGGATAGAACGCTTGCGTATTCATCAAGTACAGGCGGGACTGGCCGGGCTGCCACACGTGCCCGGAACCGGCAGGAAACGGATCCACGACATGTATGTGGAGGGTGGCTCCCTGCGTGTCCCCGGCAGCCCAGTTCGCGAGCAACCGCTCAAGGACACTGGTGCCCCGAGGGCCGGCCCCCAGTAGGGCAACACGGTTGGTTTGCGATTTAGCCACGCTCAAGCCTAACTCTGCGTGACTTGCCTACCCTCGAACTGTGTTGCTTGGATGGGGCGATGACCACCACAGCAGCTGATTCCTCGCCATTGTCAGAGAATGGCGCCGCGCCCGCGCCTGAACCCACGGATGAGAACGCCTGGCTGGAGGACATCCACGGCGAAGAGCAGCTCGCGTGGGTCCGGGAGCAGAACGCCCGCACCGAAGAACTGCTGGAAGACGCCGATTATGCGGTGCTCCAGTCCGGCATTTTGGAAGTCATGGACTCCACAGACCGGATCGCCATGGTCAACAAACGCGGCGATTTCTACTACAACTTTTGGAAGGACAAGGAGCACCCCAAGGGACTGTGGCGCCGCACCACCTGGGAAAGCTACCTCAGTGATGAACCTGAGTGGGATGTGCTGCTCGACGTCGACGCCTTGGCGTCCGCGGAAGGGGTCGAATGGGTCTTCCACGGGGCCGGTTTCCTTCGCCCTGCCGACGGATCCCAGTACCGCCTTGCCATGGTTTCGCTCTCCCCCGACGGCGGCGACGCCGACCGGCACCGGGAGTTCGACGTCGAATCCCGCACCTTTGTGGACCCCGCGGCAGGCGGCTTCGACATCCCCACCGCGAAGGGGAATGTCAGCTGGCTGGATGCCGACACGCTCCTGGTGTCCAGCACCGCGGAAGGCCTGCCCGCGACGTCCTCCTCTTATGCACGCACCGGCGTCAAGCTTCGCCGCGGTCAATCGCTTGCGGACGCTGAACGCCTCTTCGAAATCCCCGAAAACCACATGCTGGCCATGGTGGCGCACGACTCCACTCCCGGCTACGAGCGGACCTTCGCAGTCGACCACATCGACTTCTACAACCGCAGCACATGGTTGCTCCGGGACGACTCATGGGTGCCCATCGACGTTCCCACCGATGTGAACCTTAGCGCCCACCGCGATTGGCTGCTCTTCCGGCCCCAGGGTGACTGGGAGGTGGATGGCGTGGTGTACCCGGCGGGCTCCCTGCTGGCCGCCGACTTCGAAAGCTACCTTGCCGGTTCGCGCGCCCTGCTGGTTCTGTTCACCCCGGATGCGCACACGTCCCTGCAGTCCTGGAGCTGGACCAAGGACTACCTGCTGCTGAACCTGCTCCGGGATGTCTCCTCGGAGATCCGCGTGCTGGACCCATCGTCTGTGGACAGCGACGGGAGGTGGGCTTCCACCATCCTGGATGCCTGCCCTCCCCTGCATGATGTCAACGCCTACGCCGTGGACGATGAAGACACCTCTGACTCCGGCGCCGGGAATGACTTCTGGTTGGTGGCCACCGGTTTCACGACGCCCACCACCCTCACCCGGGGCACGCTTGGCGCTTCACCATCCGCGGGGGATGCCGGCTCCGTGGCGAGTGAGCACGCGGTGGTGAAGCGGTCGCCGTCGTTCTTCAACGAAGCCGACTACGAAGTCCAGCAGCACTTCGCCACCTCCTTGGATGGGACCAAGGTCCCGTATTTCCAAGTGGCTTCCAAGGACCTGGTGCTCGACGGCGAGAACCCCACCCAGCTCTCCGGCTACGGCGGCTTCGAGGTTTCCCGGACTCCGGCGTACAGCGGAACCATCGGACGGGCCTGGCTGGAGCGCCGCACAACGTCCGACGTCGGGGCTGCCGCCCACTCCCGCGGCGGCGTCTACGTGGTGGCCAACATCCGCGGCGGCGGCGAGTACGGTCCTTCATGGCACCGCGCCGCGCTTCAGGAGAACCGGCACCGCGCCTACGAGGACTTCGCCGCCGTAGCGAAGGACCTGATCTCCCGCGGCGTCACCAGCCGGCGCCGGCTAGGCTGCGTGGGCGGTTCCAACGGAGGCCTCCTGGTGGGCAACATGCTGACCCAATACCCGGAACTTTTTGGCGCGGTCTCCTGCGGCGTACCCCTCCTGGACATGCGCCGCTACACCAAGCTTTCGGCCGGCTACTCCTGGATCGCCGAATACGGTGACCCGGATGTCCCGGAGCAATGGGAATTCATCCGGACCTTCTCGCCCTACCACCTATTGCACGATGGCATCGAGTACCCGGAGACCTTCATCTGGACCGCGACCTCCGACGACCGGGTAGGTCCTGTCCAAGCCCGGAAAATGGCGGCCCGGATGCATGCCATGGGCATCCCGAACGTGTGGTTCCACGAGGCGTTGGAAGGTGGGCACGCCGGAGCTTCCGACAACAGGCAGGCTGCAGCGCTCCAAGCCCGGAGCAACCACTTCCTGTGGCTCGCACTGGCCGGGAGCAAGTGACCCCTTCCAGGACGCTGACACTGGATTGCACGGCTGTTTTGCACTGGACGACACCTTCTGCGTATCCTTGGTGGGCTAGCAATAGCGGATGGAGACGTGCCAGAGCGGCCGAATGGACTTCACTGCTAATGAAGGGTCGGGGTTAAACTCGACCGGGGGTTCAAATCCCCCCGTCTCCGCGAATTGGTCCCGGTTTTCGAACCGGGACCTTTTGCGTTTGAGCGGCTTGGGCCTTCGGCGTCCGGGGGCTCGGGTGTTCAGCGCCCCCGGCTCGCGTGTGCTTTAGGTTCGGGTCCCGGCCGCTAGTCCGCTGACTTCCGCTCCCGCGTGACGGTGCAATGTCAGGCTGTCCACGGTGCTGATCAGCATCAGGACAGCCATGGCGATGAACGCCCCTTTGTAAGCCCCTGCGTGGTCAGCGCCGAACAGGTGTGTCGTGTCGAACAGGCGCAGGAACAAGGCCCCGACGGCGATTCCGGCCGCGGCTGCAAGCTGAACGAGCGTGGCCGAGATCGCATTGGCGGAAGGCAGCTGTCGCGGAACGATATCTGCATACTGCACTGACGCGTACGCGGAGAATCCGATGGAGCGGAAAGCGCCGCTGAACAGCAGCAAGGCAAAGATCAGGGGTTCGGGCGTTTGTGGGCTGAGGAAAGCACACAGAGCGAACGTCACAGCTGACGCGAAGGAAGCGAACACCAGGACTGCTTTGAAACCAAAGCGTCTGATAAGCGGCGTGGTGGCGGGCTTGATGCCGATGTTGCCCACGAACACTGCTGCGACCATGACGCCGGCTTTGAGGGGATCCCATCCGAAGCCGTCCTGGAACATCAGGGGCAGCAGGAATGGCACGGAACTGATGGTCAGCCGATAGATAAACCCGCCGGTGGAGGTGGCCCGGAAGGTCTTGGTGCCAAAGACGCTGAAATTGAACAGCGGCACTTTGGCTTTCCTCATCCAGAAAACTGCCCCGGCCAGTGAGAGCACACCGGCTACGACCACCAGGACGGCCAGAAGGTTGGAGGCGTGGCCGCCCAGGGTTTCGAGACCAACCACCAACGCTCCCACGCCCAACGTGGTCAGCAGGAGGCCAAACCAGTCGAGGCGGCGCTTGCCGTCAAACTGTGTCCGCGGAACCAGCCTGAGGGCCGCGATGAATGCCGCCAGGCCCAGGGGGACGTTGATGATGAAGATCCAGTGCCACGAGAGGAAGGTGGTGAGGGCACCTCCAACCATCGGAGCCAACACCGGGGCGAGCAGGCCCGGCCACACCAGATAGGCAGTGGCACGGAGGAGCTCGGACTTGGGTGTACCGCGAAGGACCACCAGGGTTCCCACGGGGACCATCATGGCCCCACCCATCCCCTGGGCCACCCGGCTCAGGGTGAGCATGGTCAGGTCGGTGCTTACTGCGCAGAGCAGGGACGCGATGGTGAACACCGAAATAGCCAGGCAGAAGATCCTCCGGGCGCCGAAACGCTCAGCCAGCCAACTGCTCAGCGGGATTCCCATCGCGACCGTGACCAAGTATGCCGTCATGGTGATGTTGATGTCCGCCGGAGCAACACGGAAGTCGGAGGCGATGCTTGGGATGGCCGTGGTCAGGATGGTCCCGTCCAGGAACTCCATGAAGAATGTTGCTGCCACCAGCAGGGCCAAGCGCGGCCGCCAGCTGGTTGGGCTGGCCTCGGTGACGTCGGCACTGGGTCTTGTGGTCATGGCTCCGGTCCAGGTTCGGGCTGCGCTCACCGGCTGGGGTCAGCGACTGGGCAGCAGGGTGTTTCCTCGATCCTATAGACCTGATGTGGGAGCGATCACAAAATGACGCTTTCCTACCTTGTCCATCCCGCTTGGGGCAGCGGTCTACCCCGCCTGAGCCAGCGCGAGAGGGAGTACCGCTGCAACACCTGCCTGCCGCAGCGCCCGCGCGGACACCGTCATGGTCCAGCGGCTATCGACCAGATCATCCACCAACAGCACAGGCTGGCTCCCAATCCCCGACAATGCCTGGGCAAGATCCGGCCCAACAACCAGCCGTTCCCACACCCCGGCGAGCCTGTAGGCGCTGTTGCCTCCTCGCGACCCGGTGGGTCCTCCGTGAGCCACCTGGAGCTGGCCCAAGTACGGCATCCTGCCAATCCCGGCAATTCCCTGAGCCAACGAGTCAACCAATTGAGGTTTGCTGCGCGAGGGAATACTGATGACAGCGGCAGGCCTGCCTGCTCCGCTCCAGGGGGTTCCGCCCTCGGCCCCGGACCACTCCCGCAGTACCTGGACGCAGGCTTGCATCATCGCCGGATCGACCACGCGGTCCGGTGCGCCTGCTGCGAACAGTTCACGCAAGGCACCACCCCAGCCCAGGTCTGTCAGCCTGGCGAGCACGCGTCCTTCCGCGATGCTTTCGTCCGGCTTGATCTTTCCCTTCACTGCAACGCCAAGCCGGTCCATTCCACTGGGCCATTGGAGCCGCGGTTCCACTGCGATGCCTGCCCGGCGGAGCGTCTGCCCCGCTGCATCCGCAGCCGATTCCGCTACGTCTACGGGGAACCATCGGCCCGCACAGTTGTCGCAGCGTCCGCAAGGGGCAGCGGTCTCATCATCGAGGACAGACGTGATGTACTCCATCCGGCATCCCGCGGTGTCTTGGTAGACCACCATGGAATCCTGCTCGTCCACTCGGGCTTCGGCAATGCGGGCGTAGCGTTCGGCATCGTAGTGCCACGGCCGCCCGGTTGACCTCCAGCCTCCGCCTACGCGTTCGACGGCTCCGTCCACAGCCAAAACCTTCAGGAGCAATTCCAAAGGCGTGCGGCGCAGGTCCACGCGGGCCTCCAGCGCCACAGTGGACATGGCCGAGTCAGCATCACCGAGAACGCCAAGTACGGCTGCTGCCTTTTCCTGGGAGGGCATGGATGCAGTGGCAAAGTATTGCCAGATCTCGCGGTCCTCCGAGCCGGGAAGCAGGAGGACATCTGCATTGGCCGCGCCACGTCCGGCACGGCCAACTTGTTGGTAGTAAGCCACGGGCGACGACGGTGCGCCGAGGTGAATCACGAAACCCAGGTCCGGTTTGTCGAATCCCATACCCAGGGCAGAGGTGGCCACAAGGGCTTTCACCTGGTTGTCCTTAAGCAGTTGCTCTGCCCGCTCCCGGTCCGCGGGGTCCGTCCTCCCTGTGTAGGACAGGACATTGTGTCCGGCCTCGGCAAGGAGCCGAGCGGTGTCTTCGGCCGCAGAGACCGTAAGCGTGTAGATGATGCCGCTCCCTGGCAGGCCGGTCAAGTGGGTCAGCAGCCAGCCGAGGCGGTCCCTGGAGTCGGAAAGGTTGAGCACACCAAGGCGCAGGGACTCCCTCCCCAAGCCCCCGCGGATGGTCAGCACACCGGAGCCAAGCTGCTCCTCAATATCGTGGACCACCCGGGAGTTGGCCGTTGCCGTCGTCGCCAGGACGGGTACAGTCTCCGGCAACTGCGCTATGAGGTCCGAGATACGGCGGTAGTCGGGGCGGAAGTCGTGCCCCCAGTCGGAAATACAGTGGGCTTCATCAATCACCAGCAGCCCTGTCCGCCGGATGAGTTCGGGCAGCTGGTTCTCCCTGAACGAAGGGTTTGTCAGCCGCTCCGGCGACACGAGGAGGACATCGACATCGTCCGCGGCCAGCTGAGCCAGGACGGTGTCCCATTCGAGGGCGTTCGCGGAGTTGATGGCCACGGCCCGGACGCCTGCACGTGCCGCTGCGGCGACTTGGTCACGCATGAGGGCCAGCAACGGCGAAACAATCAGCGTGGGCCCGGCTCCCCTGCGGCGCAGGAGCAATGATGAAACGAAGTAGACGGCTGATTTTCCCCAGCCGGTGCGTTGGACAACGAGCGCCCTGCGGCCCGCATCCACCAGCGCTTCGATCGCCTCAAACTGGCCGTCGTGGAACTGGGCTTCCGGGTGGCCAACGAGTTCACGAAGGCATGCCAGGGCTTCCTGCTGGGTTGCTGATTGCACGGGAGCGGCAGTGTTTGGGGAGTTGTTGGCCATGACCCCAGTATTCCAGCCACCCCTGACAGCAATAACGGGAAGACTCCGTTATGTGGATAACAGCGTGCCGATAACAACTATCCACATAGCGCATCCGCGGGTTCATGCCCTGATGGGTAGCCACAGTAGGATTGACCCCGTGACTAGCGAGCAGAACAAGACATTCGACCTCTCGGCATCCTTCAAGGCGTACGACGTCCGGGGCATCGTCGGTGAGTCCATCACGGCTGAAATCGTCGAGGCCGTCGGCGCAGCCTTCATCGACGTCCTTGGTCTTGAGGGAGAAACTGTCCTCGTGGGCGGCGATATGCGCCCTTCGTCACCTGAGTTCAGCCAGGCCTTCGCCAACGGTGCGGCAACCCGTGGTGCCAACGTTCAGCTCCTTGACCTGATCTCCACCGACGAGCTCTACTACGCTTGTGGCGCCCTGAACGCCGCCGGTGCCACGTTCACCGCGAGCCACAATCCAGCCGAATACAACGGCATCAAGATGGCCAAAGCGGGCGCCCAGCCGATCTCGTCCGAAAGCGGCCTCAAGGAAATCCAGGCACTTGCAGAGCAGTACCTGAACGACGGCTCCATTCCGTCCACGGCAACCCGCGGCGAAATCGGGGTCCACGATGTGTTGAAGGACTACTCCGAGTACCTGCGCAAACTGGTGGACCTCTCCGGTTCCCGACCGCTGAAGATCGTGGTTGACGCCGGCAACGGCATGGCCGGCCTGACTACTCCGGCCGTCCTGGGCGACAAGTTGCTCCCTGCGCTGCCCTTCGAAATCATCCCGCTCTACTTTGAGCTGGACGGCTCCTTCCCGAACCACCCGGCAAACCCGCTGGAACCGGAAAACCTTCGCGACTTGCAGGCAGCTGTAGTCAAGCATGGCGCGGATATCGGCCTCGCCTTCGACGGCGACGCGGACCGCTGCTTCGTCATTGACGAAAAGGGCCAGCCTGTCTCCCCGTCGGCCATTACGGGCATGGTTGCCCGACGTGAGATCGCCCGGGCCCGGCAGTCCGGCGAAGAAACCCCCGTCATCATCCACAACCTCCTGACTTCCAAAGCGGTCCCGGAACTTGTGGCCAACGACGGCGGCCGAGCCGTCCGCACGCGCGTGGGACACTCGTTCATCAAGGCAGTCATGGCTGAGGAGGGCGCAGTCTTCGGCGGAGAGCACTCCGCACACTTCTACTTCCGGGACTTCTGGAACGCTGACACCGGAATGCTGGCAGCCATGCATGTCCTTGCCGCCCTCGGTGAGCAGGACGGCCCGCTCTCGGAACTCGGCCGCCAGTATGAACCGTACGTCTCCTCCGGTGAGATCAACTCCGAAATCGAGGACAAAGCGGGCGCCGTGGAGCGCGTGCGCGTGGACTTTGAAACCGAGGACATCGATATCGACCACATGGATGGCAGCACTTTCACGGCAAAGGACGGCAGCTGGTGGTTTAACCTGCGGCCTTCCAACACCGAGCCCTTCCTGCGGTTGAACGCCGAGGCCAAGGATCAGCCCACCATGGAAAAGATCCGCGACCGCGTTCTGGCTCTCGTACGGGGTTAGGCTTACACCCATGACGCAGCTTCCGCTCGAGGCACGGACCTCCCCCGAATCCGAACTGGCAGCTGTCGTGGCGGAGGCCCTTAAATTGGCTGACGCCCAGTTGGTCCTTAACAAGAGCTTCACTCCGTTCGTTTTCATGCTCGACTCGGAAGGCGCCATCCACCGCGGCGAGGTCCCCCGGGAAATCCAGGGGACCCTGCCCCCGGACCCTGTCTTGGCCGTGAAGCTGACCATCGATCTCTTCTCCGGCCATGCCGAAAACCTCATCGCGATGGTGGCTGTTTTTGATCCGCAATCCGGCAAGACCGAGGACACGCTCCACCTGTGGGCGGAGCACCGGAGTGGGATCAGCCAGCTCATCCGTGTGGACTTCACCAGGAAGAAGTTCCTGAAGCACCCCACCTTCGGTGAACCCCGGACCGAGGATCAGGAAGCCCATGTATGGACTGGCGGCGCCCCCGCCCCGGGGGAGGAATGGTGGCACGAAGGCCTCTCCGAGCAGGCAATCCAGGACGTCTTCAAGCTCGTGGGAGCGGCTGTTCCTTTTGCCCAGGATCAGCTGGGCAGGAACGGCGTTTTGGCCCCGTACGGCATCACCACGGATCTTGCTGGCGAACTGGGGCATCACATGGCCTACCAAGAGGCCAACGAGGACGGCGAAATCGACTCTGCGGAATCCGTCCAGATGATGACCGAAGGCTTCCGTAAGGACCGGGAGGCACTGCGCGGAACCTGCATCCTGGCCGACGTTCGCCTCCGGACTGAAAACGGCGGTGCTGTGGACGCGGTCAGGTTGCACATTGAACATGCCGAAGGGCTTTCGATGCACATCCTGAAGCCCTACGAAATTGACGGGCAATCCAACGCCGTCGTCTTCGGAGATTCGGCAGTACTTCCCACTGAAGCACGCGTGTGGTCAGCATGAGTGATCAAATGTCCAGCGCCAGCGCCGTCCCGGAAGAGTCTGCTGAGGATCGCGAACTGCGGGAGACTCTGGGCACAGGTCTTGGAACCGCGCAGGAGCATCTTCAGCAGAACGGTGGCTTCTTTCCCTTCGGCATCACGCTGGCCAACGATGGCGAACTACGGATTGTCATGGTCACGCCGGGTGAACCTGACGAGGATGGGCAGGTGGACGCCGGACAAATGCTGTCCGACCTCCACGAGCTGCTTCGCCAGGGCCGCGACGAATACCGGGCGATAGCCATCGTCAGCGATGTCAGCTTGCCGGAACACGGCTCCGACGGCATTCATGGCGCGGCCGAACACCGTGAAGGGGCTGTCCTGGCCGCCATCATCCCCTATGTGCCCGGCACAGACGGATTCGACTTCGCCCCCATGGAACCGGATACCCACGAGCCATCCATCTGGGTGGACTAGACCGAGCACCTGGACTGATGCCATGAAAATCAACGCCTTCGCAGATGTGAGCCTTCGATCCCTCATGGTGTTGGCCGCGGCTCCTGAGGGTGCGTTGCTGACCACGCAGGCGGTGGCAGATGCCGTGGGAACTCCCTACAACCACGTCAGCAAGGCAATGGTCCGCCTGCGCGCGTTGGGACTTATAAACGTCGAACGGGGTCGGCTCGGCGGATCCCGACTGAACGACGCAGGACGGGAAGCCACGGTCGGACAGGTCTTGCGTCACCTGGACAGTCGCCAAGACCCGGCCGAGTGCCAGTCGCCCGCCAAGGTCTGCCCCCTGATCACCGAGTGCGCACTCCGTCACGCCATGACCCGCGCCAGGGAGGCCTTCTACCGCGAGCTGGACGGCATCGTGATCTCATCACTCCCCCACGCCCGGCAAATGGACCCGGTGTTCGAATCAATCGGGCTTCGGCCCGAGATCCGGATGAGCGTCGCGCCCTAGCGCTCCAGGACGACGGCGGCCCGTCACCTTCGAAGCGAAAGGTGACGGGCCGCCGTCGTGCACTTAAGAACGCCGTTGTTCCTAAGGGGTTCAGCCCAGACGGGTCTTCAGACCGTCCAGTTCGGACTGCAGCGCAGCCGGGAGTGATCCACCGAAGTTGGCGAACCATTCCTCGATCGAGGCCAGTTCAGTGGCCCACTCGTCGGCGTCGACGCGAACAGCGGACTCAACCTCGGCCGGGGTCATGTCCAGGCCTTCGAGATCGATCGACTCACCGGTCGGGACGAAACCGATCGGAGTCTCCACTGCGTCTGCCTTGCCTTCAAGGCGCTCGATGGCCCACTTGAGCACACGGGCGTTGTCACCGAATCCAGGCCAGGCGAAGCCACCCTCGGCGGTGCGGCGGAACCAGTTGACCAGGAAGATCTTCGGCAGGCGCTCCGGATTTCCCTTGGCAGACAGGTTGACCCAGTGGTTCAGGTAATCACCTGCGTCGTAGCCGATGAACGGCAGCATGGCCATCGGGTCGCGGCGGACAACGCCGACAGCGCCGGCAGCCGCAGCCGTGGTTTCCGAGGACAGCGTGGAACCCATGAAAATGCCGTTGGACCAGCTGCGGGCTTCGGTGACCAGCGGAATGGTGGTCTTGCGGCGGCCGCCGAACAGGATTGCGGACAGCTCCACACCCTCGGGGCTGAAGTATTCCTCGGCCAGCATGTCGATCTGGTCGATCGGTGTGCAGAAGCGGGAGTTCGGGTGGGCTGCAGGCGTATCGGAGTCCGAAGTCCAGGACTCGCCGCGCCAGTCGGTCAGGTGCGCCGGAGTTTCCTCCGTCATGCCTTCCCACCAGACGCCACCGTCGTCGGTCAGTGCCACGTTAGTGAAGATGCTGTTGCCCTTGGCGATGGCACGCATGGCGTTGGGGTTGGTGCCCCAGCCCGTACCAGGTGCGACGCCGAACAGGCCGGCCTCGGGGTTGACGGCACGAAGCTCGCCCTCCTTGCCGAAGCGCATCCAGGTGATGTCGTCGCCAAGAGTCTCGACCTTCCAGCCCTTGATGGTGGGGTCGAGCAGGGCCAGGTTGGTCTTGCCGCAGGCGGACGGGAACGCAGCCGAGACGTAGTAGGTCTTCTGCTCCGGGGAGGTCAGCTTCAGGATGAGCATGTGCTCGGCGAGCCAGCCCTCATCACGCGCCATGACGGAGGCGATGCGCAGCGCGTAGCACTTCTTGCCCAGCAGGGCGTTGCCGCCGTAGCCGGATCCGAAGGACCAGATGGAGCGCTCTTCCGGGAAGTGGACGATCCACTTGTCCGGGTTGCAAGGCCATGCGACGTCGGCCTGGCCGGCTTCCAGCGGCGCGCCCAGCGAGTGGAGGGCGGGAACGAAGAAGGCATCGGTCTGGGTGATGCGGTCCAGGACGTCCGTGCCGATGCGGGCCATGATGCGCATGGAGGCTACGACATAGGCGGAGTCGGTGATCTCAACGCCGAACTTGGGGTCTTCTGCATCGAGGTGGCCCATGACGAACGGGATGACGTACATGGTGCGGCCACGCATGGAACCGGCGAAGAGTCCGCGCAGCTTCTGCTTCATCTCGGCCGGAGCCATCCAGTTGTTGGTGAAGCCTGCATCGCGTTCGTTCTCGGAGCAGATGAAGGTCTGCTCTTCCACACGGGCGACGTCAGCGGGGTCGGAGAATGCCGCGAAGGAATTGGGGAAGGTTTCCGGGTTCAGTCGCTTCAGCGTTCCGGCCTCGACGAGTTCGTCGGTGAGCTTCGTGTTTTCTGCTTCGCTGCCATCAACCCAGTGGATGCGGTCCGGCTGAGTCAGCTCGGCAACTTCCTCAACCCAGGCCAGCAGGCGTGCATGCGTAGTAGGTGCCTTCTCAAGCAGCGGCAGTCGCGCCAGATCGCCCATTGCGGTTCCCTTCCTCGGGTTCAGTGGTGTGTCCTAAACGATAGGGGTCGCGGACCAGACCATTCCGCTGTCAGACATCGGACATCCAGCAGCTCGAAACGCAAAAACCCCTAGAATTCAAGGTTCGCGTTTTCCGAGTGGCGAATTTAAGTGACTAAGGTCACGTAGACCGGTCTAGTTGCGCAGATTACAGCTTTTCGATTTGGAACTTCACATGAACTTCTGTAAAGTTTATTGAGGTTCGAGGGGGTCAGAGAAACAGACCGCCGAGAATCACACGAAATGCGCCCATAGCTCAGCTGGATAGAGCGTCTGTCTACGGAACAGAAGGTCAGGGGTTCGAATCCCTTTGGGCGCACAGATCAAGACCCGCACCGGTTCGCCGGTGCGGGTCTTTTGTTTCCCCCAAACCAACCAGGGGACAGAACAGGGTCCTATGAGCGCTCAGTAGGACAGGTGCTGTCCCCTAGTTGGGTGGGAGTGGGGTTAAATGCCCGGGGCGAACGGAATCGGCGGGACGTAGGAACGTCTCCGGGCTCTTGGAATTTCGTGCACCGGGGCAGCGCCGCCCACAAGGTTGGTCAGCGTTCCGAGCCGTTCCACCGTCAGGCTCACAACGTCGTCGCGCTCCAGCGCCGGCGGAGCCTCGGCTCCATACCAACCCCAGAACTCGGCAAGGCACCCCCCGCCGCTGGTTCCGGACCCCAGGATGTCCCCGCGCCGAACCCAGGTTCCCCTGCTGGCATAGGACACCAGCTCGGCAAAATTCCATGCCATGTTGACGAGTGAATCCGTGGCTAGGACCTTGCCGTTCACAGAGACGCTCATGGACAGATCCAGGAACCCGTCCGAGGTTACGTCCTCCAGCTCGTCTTTGGTCACGAACAATGGCCCTAAAGATGTCGCCGTGTCCTTACCTTTGGCTGGTCCCAAGCCAACGGTCATTTCTCCACGCTGCAGATCCCGGGCCGACCAGTCATTGAGGATCATGTAGCCGGCGATATGGTCCCCCGCCTCCCCCACAGAGAGGTTGAACCCATCAGCACCTATGACTGCCGCAACTTCCAACTCAAAGTCGAATTGCCGGGAGCCCGGCGCCATGGGAACAGTCGCGTTATGGCCTATCGCCGCGTGCGGATTGGTGAAATAGAACGACGGCGCCTGGTACCAGGCGTCCGGGACACCCTTCTCCGGAGCTACTGAGCGCAAGGCGCCCTCCGTGTGCTGCTCGAAAGTGATGAAGTCACGGATGGTGGCCACGTCAATGGGCGGCAGCAGCTCGGCTCCGGCAAAGTCCACACAGTCACCATCGGCTGCGATCCCCGGATGGGAAATCACCTCGAACGCATCCACCCCTTCCGGATAAAGCCGGCCAGAGAGCAAATCCGCGCTGGCCAGCCCAAGGCGGGGAACGCCGTCGAGCATTAACCGGAAGAATTTCATTCACCCGCCCCCTCATCCAGAATCGCCACCGCACGGGTCCACCCGGCGGAGGCTCCATGGATTTTCACAGGGAAACACGAGATCCGGAACCCCGTGGCCGGCAACGCCTCAAGGTTGTGCAGTTTCTCGATGTGGCAGTAACCGATCTCCCTTCCGGCTTTATGGCCTTCCCAGATCAGCGAGCTGTCGCCGGTTTCCACGTAGCGCTTGGCCGTGTGGATGAAGGGGGCGTCCCAACTCCAGGCGTCGGTGCCGGTGACGCGGACGCCGCGGCTGGTGAGGTAGAGGGTAGCTTCGCGTCCCATCCCGCAGCCTTTGCTGAGATAGTCGTCGAAGCCGTACCGGGTTCCGGCCGCGGTGTTGACCACCACAATGTCTCCCGGCTCGAGCTGGTGCCCCACGCGCGACAATTCAGCCTCAACGTCGGCGGCGGTGGCAACGTAGCCGTCCTCGAAGTGGCGGAAGTCCAGTTTCACTCCGCGCCCAAAGCACCATTCCAGCGGAACTTCGTCAATGGTGATGGCGCGCGCTCCACCGTCCATGGTGGAGGCATAGTGATACGGAGCATCCAGATGTGTACCGGTATGGGTGGTGGCATTGATGCGCTCAATGGCCCAGCCCTCCTCTCCTGGCAGATCCCCTTCAGTCATACCGGGAAAATAGGACACCAGGTCTTTGGCAGTTTCCCTATGGGTGAAGTATTCGATCTCCGGCGTCATACCCGGCGGATCCGAGGCTATTCCCCCGCGGAGGCTGACGGACAGGTCTATAAGGTCAGGCATTGTTGATGGATTCTTTCTGAAGGTTGGGCTCGATTGCCGGATTGTCCGCGGAGGAGCCGCGGTGGGTGTGGGGCAGGAAGAGCATGAGGGCGCCGCCTGCAAGGAAAACTGCGCCGGAGAGGATGAGCCCGGATGAGAATCCCCAGGAGGCGGCGATTCCGCCCATGGCCAGGGGCGCGAAAGCCGCAACGCCCCGGCCGATGTTGAAGCAAAAACCCGCCCCGGTTGTGCGGATTCTGGTGGGGTACAGTTCCCCGAGGTAGGAGCCGAACAGGCCGGCGAACGTCATGAAGAAGGCGTACAACGGCCCCATCCACAACAAGACTGCATGGTTGGTGACCAGCCCATACAGCGGGATCAACAAACCGGTGCCGGCCAAGGAGAGCATGATGGCGTTGCGGCGGCCGATCCTGTCTGCGATCCAGCCAAACACGATGTACCCGGCGAACATGCCGAGGTTGAGGATAGTCATGAAGAGGCTGACCTGCCGGGGATCAAGGCCTCGCTCACTAGCGAGGTAGCTGGGCATCCAGGTTGAAGCCCCATAAAAACCAACGAAGGCGCAGACTGCGACCAGCGTGGCGACGATCGTGCGACGGCGGTAGCTGCCGGTGAACAGCTCCCTTACGGTGACAGTCGGCGTCTGCTGCCCCGCGCGCTCTTCCAGCCATGCCTTGGATTCCGGGAAGAAGAACACCACCATGAGCAGAGGCACGAGCGCGGACAAGCCCGTGACCAGGAAGAGCATCCGCCAGTCAGGCATGAAGACGCCGGCGATAAGGGCTGCGCCCGCACCACCCAGCGGGTACGCGGCAAGCACGAAAGCGACGGCCCGCCCGCGCTGCTGTGCCGGCCAGGTTTCGACGATGTAGGTGGACAGGACCGACCAGACTCCCCCAAGGCCAATGCCCGCCAGGAAGCGGAGGGCCACGAAAATGCCATAGTTCGGCACGATAAACAGGGCGGAGGTCAGGACGACGAACACCACCATGGACACGATGAGCGCGATCCGTCGCCCGCGGTTATCGGCCAGCCATCCCGTGATCACACTGGAGCAGCCCATGCCCAGCAGCGTCGCGGTGGCCAGCAACCCACCTGCCAGCGGTGTGAGCGCCAAGTCCTTGCTGATGGCTGGGAGCGCGAAGGACAGCACAGCGATTTCGAGGGCATCGAAGAGGTAGATGACGAATGACCCAATGAGGATGAACCACTTGGTTCCACGTTTCATGTGGAAATCCCTTCTGAAGCGGGCGACGTTGCCCGGAACGAAACAGAACTTTGACACCTGTTCAATTTCTTGTGGGATAGAATTTATACACCCATTCAGTTTGTGTCAACGGTTGCCGCTCAAGGAGCTATAGGCTGGGACCCATGTCCACAGAAGTGCAGGGGAATACGGCAGGAACGCGCCGTCGGGAGCAGATCCTTGATGTCGCGGTGAAGATGTTCGCGGACCGGGGCTTTGACGCCACCACCATGCGGGCGGTAGCCGAGGAAACCGGGACCACCGCACCACTGGTCATCTACCACTTCGCTACCAAGCTTGAGCTCTACAGGGCGGTCTTCGCCCGATACCAACACCTCAACGAAGAACGCCGCCGTCAAGTCCTGGCCGTCGAGACCTCGGCGAGTGACGCCGTCGAACGCATTGTGGACGCTTTCCTCATGCCGACCCTGAAGGCCCAGGAGACTGAAGACGGGAAGCTGTTCGCCCGGCTCGTTCTCCGCGAGGCCTCCGATCCCGGCGCCCATGAACGCGGGATCCTGGCCGAATACTTCGACCCCATGGCGAGGGACTTCATCCAGGTGATGCGCAAGGCCCTTCCCAACAAGCCCCAAGGGTTCCATGAATGGGCCTACATGTTCGGCGTTGGCGCACTGACCGGCACGGCGCTTCCCCAGAGGATCGCGGCCCTCTCGGACGTCGGCAACATCAACGATTTCCGGTACGACTACCTGCGCTCGGTGCTCGTGGCGGGCTGGCGCGGCGCCGCACCCAAGTAGGGGACAGATAACGCTGTTCTGAGCGCTCAGTGGAACCGGTACTGTCCCCTAGTTGGGTGACGGGGGCAGAAACCGCAAGGGCCGCCGTCGTACTTTTCGTTAAAGTACGACGGCGGCCCTTGCGTTGGGTGCGCTACTCGCCGACGGCCTCGCTGATCCGGCGGCGGATGCCATCGAAGTGGCGGTTGAGCAGTTCGGCGGCAGCGGCCTTGTCGCCAGCGGCTACGGCTGCGTAGATGTCGCGGTGCATCGCTGCGGTCTTCACCAGATCCTCGTTGCCGGGGCCGATCTCGACATGGATCTTCCGGTACACCTTCCAGAAAACGCCCATCAGATTAATGAGGAGCTCGTTGTTGAGGGGTTCGAAAAGCCGGCGGTGGAACTCGGCATCGGCGGCCACGAAGTTCTCACCGGCTGCTGCCAGCTCCTCCATCTGCTTGACCGATTCTTCGATGGATGACAACTGCTCCGGTGTCATGACGTCGATGGAGGAGCCGATCAGTCCGGACTCAAGGGCTTGGCGCACGTCAACCAGTTGCAGCGCTTCGAGGCCTTGGTGGCGGAGCGACAACCGGCCGCGGAAGGTGAGGCCGTCAGCGAGTGCATCGAAGTTGCTGGGGGCGACGAACATGCCGAACCCGTGGCGGATTTCGATAACGCCCAGGGCCTGGAGCACCTTCAAGGACTCGCGGAGCGTATTGCGTCCAACTCCGAGAGCTACTGACAGCTCACTCTCCGTAGGCAAGGGATCGCCGGCCTCGAGTTCCCGTTCAAGGATCAGTTCCATAATGTCCGATTGCAACGCACGCAGCCGGGCCTGTGCACTGAACCGCGCCTGCGGAACCACACCGGAAGTTGTCATGGCTATCTCCTTGCCGTGCACCGCTCCCGGAATTGGGAGCGGCGCAGTGTTAATGTTGAGGCGAGCTTAGCGCCCGCTGCAGAACGAGTAGCTCGCAACATACAATATCGGATGTCCCACCTCCTTCATAGCCATATGCGTAATTTCCCGGCAGGCGGCATCCTCTCCCGGAGCCACGCACGGCCCGGCGCTCCATTTCTCACTTGACGTTCCGTTGTGACCGCCCTTACAGTTTCACTACGAGCATCGGACGTCCTACATCCGATAACCCACGAAACTCGATTGGTGAGGCACCCTATGAGCAAGACGATCCAAAGCCTGCCGCTGGTCAACGATGCCAGCCGCCGGAACTTCCTGAAGCTAAGCGGCGCAGTTGGTGCAGCAGCCGCCTTCACGGCAACTCTTTCTGCGTGCGGCGGCGCTGCCAGCACCACAACCGGAAACGCAACGAATACGGCGGCGGTGAACAAGGACCTCACCATCGAGGCAGGTATTTCCTACGCGCTCTCCACGGGATTCGATCCGCTGAGCTCCTCCGGCGCCACCCCGATGGCGGCCAACCTGCACATCTTCGAAGGCCTCATCGAACTGCACCCGGCCACCCGCGAGCCTTACAACGCACTGGCTGCCTCGGACCCCAAGAAGGTCAACGACACCACGTACCAGGTGACCATCCGCGACGGCGCCAAGTTCCACGACGGCACCCCGGTCACCACCGAAGACGTGGCATTCTCCTTCACCCGCGTCATGGACCCGGCCAACAAGTCGCTGTTCTCGCAGTTCATCCCATTCATCCAGGACGTCAAGCCTGTTGATGCCAAGACAGTCGAGTTCACCCTTAAGTACGCCTTCCCCGGCTTCGGTCCGCGCATCTCCGTAGTGAAGATCGTCCCCAAGGCTCTCGCCACCGACCTCAAGGCCTTCGACGCCAAGCCCGTTGGCTCCGGCCCCTACAAGTTGGTCTCCGCCGTCAAGGACGACAAGATCGTCTTCGAGGCGTTCGCCGACTACAACGGTCCCAAGCCTCCCCTGGCCAAGGGCATGACCTGGCTGCTCCTTTCAGACGCCGCAGCCCGCGTCACCGCCGTCCAGTCCGGCCGTGTCCAGGCCATCGAGGACGTTCCCTACCTTGATGTCGACGGACTGAAGTCCAAGGTCAAGGTTGAGTCCGTCCAGTCCTTCGGTCTGCTGTTCCTGATGTTCAACTGCGCCAAGGCCCCGTTCGACAACAAGCTGGTTCGGCAGGCCCTGCACTACGGCCTGGACAAGGAAGCCATCATCAAGAAGGCCCTGTTCGGCAATGCCAAGGCCGCCAGCTCCTACTTCCAGGAAGGCCACCCGGACTACGTCAAGGCCAAGAATGTCTACGGCTTCGATACCTCCAAGGCCGAAGACCTGCTGAAGCAGGCCGGCGTGACCAACCTCGAATTCGAACTCCTGACCACGGACACGGCATGGGTCAAGGACGTTGCGCCGCTGATCCTCGAATCCTGGAACAAGATTCCCGGCGTCAAGGTCACCGTCAAGAGCCTCCAGTCCGGCGCCTTGTACAGCGACCGCGTGGGCAAGGGCGACTACTCGGTTGTCGCCGCCCCAGGGGACCCTTCCGTGTTCGGCAACGACGCGGACCTGCTCCTGAGCTGGTTCTACTCGGGCTCCACTTGGATGGAAAAGCGTGCCTTCTGGACAGCTCCGGAGCGCTCCAAGCTGCAGGACCTCATGAACAAGGGGTCGCAGGCTTCCGGGGAGGCAGCAAAGAAAACTGTCGCTGAAATCGTGGACCTTGTCTCCGAAGAAGTCCCGCTGTACCCCGTCTTCCACCGCCAGCTGCCCAGCGCCTGGGATGAGAAGAAGCTCAACGGCTTCAAGCCGCTGCCGACCACCGGCCTGTCGTTCATCGACGTCGGACGCACCGCCTAGGCGGTCCCCCACCCGTTGCGGGGCCTGCTTTGCGTCCTAAAGCCCCCACTTGGCGCGCAGAGCAGGCCCCGCAACCAACTATCAACCGGAGAACACATTGGTCACGATATTGCGTCTGCTCGGCCGCAGACTTGCAGCATTGCCATTAATGATCCTGGGCATCACGTTGCTCGTCTTCCTCGTCCTGCAGGCCGCTCCCGGCGACCAGGCCAGCTCGGCCCTCGGTGACGGTGCCAGCGAAGAAGCAAAACAGCAGTACCGCCAGGACAACGGCCTCAACGATGCCCTGGTCCTGCAGTACTTCCGATTCCTCGGCAAACTCCTGCAGTTCGACCTCGGGGTCACTACTCCCCCGGCAAAGTCCGTCGCTTCCATGATCGGCTCGGCCTTTCCGCTCACTCTTCAGCTGACATTCCTGGGTGTGCTGATCGCGATCGTCGTCTCCTTGGCATTCGGCATCATCGGCGCCCTGTATCGCGACAAGTGGCAGGACCAGCTGGTCCGGGTCTTCTCGATAGCCGCCATCGCCACGCCGTCATTCTGGCTCGGCATCCTCCTTATCCAGTGGTTCGCACTCGGCGAGAACCCGATGTTCCCCTCGGGCGGTATCGCGACGCCGGAATCCGGTTTCGGCGGTTGGCTCAACTCGATGGCCCTCCCGGCTTTGGCGCTCGGCATTCCCGTCTCCGCCTCCCTGATCCGCGTGGTCCGGACGTCCATGGTTGAAGAACTCGACCGCGACTACGTCCGCACCGCCATCGGCAACGGCGTCCCCTACCGCGAGGTCGTCTCCAAGAACGTCCTCCGCAACGCGCTCGTCACGCCGGTCACCGTGCTGGGACTCCGCGTCGGCTACCTCCTGGGTGGCGCCGTCGTGATTGAAATGATCTTCGCACTGCCCGGCATGGGCCAACTGATCCTCAACGGCATCACCAACCTGGACGTCAACCTGGTCCAGGGCGTGGTGCTCACCATCTCGGTCACCTTCGTTCTGGTGAACATCGTGGTGGACCTTCTTTACCTGCTCATCAACCCCCGAATCAGGACGGTATAGCTCATGCGCAGCAAGCTCGCAGAACGGCTGAGCGCGCCGGGCCTTCGTTTCAAGGCCCTGCCCTGGGGCTCCCGCATCGCCCTGTCTTTCCTCATCCTCATTGTCCTTGCGGCCATCCTGGCGCCCGTCCTGGCGCCGCACGATCCGCTGGAGACATTCATCCCGGCAACTCCCCCGGGCGCCGAGCACTTCTTCGGAACGGACCGCCTGGGCCGTGACATTTTCTCCCGGCTCCTGTTCGGCGCCCAGTCCTCGCTGATGATCGGCCTCGGCGCCGTGGGCCTGGCGATCCTGGTGGGCGCGCTCTTGGGCTCGTTCGCCGCGACGTCGAGCAAGTCCGTCAACGAAATCATCATGCGGATCATGGACATCCTCATGGCGTTCCCGGGTATCGCGCTGGCCGCCGTGCTCCTGGCGGCCTTCGGCAACTCGGTCCCGACCATCATCATCGCGATCGCCATCATCTACACGCCGCAGCTGGCCCGCGTGGTCCGCGCCAACGTCCTGGCCCAATACGGTGAAGACTACGTCCGCGCCGAGCGTGTGATTGGCGCCGGCCGTTTCTACATCCTGGTCAAGCACATCGTCCGCAACACCGCAGCGCCGGTCCTGGTGTTCGCCACGGTGATGGTGGCCGATGCCATCATCCTCGAGGCATCCCTGTCCTTCCTGGGTGCCGGCGTGCAGGATCCCGCTCCCTCCTGGGGCAACGTCATCTCCTACGGCCGGAACCTGGTCCTGTCCGGCGGCTGGTGGGCCACCACCTTCGCTGGGCTGACCATCCTGCTGACCGTCCTGTCCCTGAACATCCTCGCCGAGGGCCTCACCGATGCGATGGTCAACCCCAGGCTTCGCAAGGCTCCGGTGGTGAAGGACGACGACGGCTCCTCCGCTTCCGTGGCCGTCGACACCGAGGTGGCTACGTCAGTTGCCCAGCCTTCCGTTGTTGAGGAACACGAGCTCGACGGCGTCCGCGCGGCTTCCGGTTTGGGTGCCACTGCCGAGGCCGGCCAGTCCGCCCTGCTCACCGATGTGCGCACCGCCGCAGCCAACCCGCACCTCCTCCTGGACCGCGAACTGGAACTCCTTGCCTCGATCGAAGCCAAGCGCACCGACCGCCTCCCCCAGGTACCGGCAGACGCACGCAACGTCCTTGAAGTGAAGAACTTGTCCATCCGTTTCCCCGGCCGTTTCGGAGACATCCCGATCGTGGACAACGTGTCCTTCACAGTCCGGGAGGGCGAAACCATGGGCCTGGTTGGCGAGTCCGGCTGCGGTAAGTCGATCACGTCCCTTGCCGTGATGGGCCTGCTGCCGAAGACTGCCCAGGTGACTGGCTCCATCGTCTTTGACGGCAAGGAATTGTTGGATCCCAAGACGAAGCACAGCAACCCCAAGGCCTACGTTGGTCTCCGCGGTGAGCAGATCGCCATGGTGTACCAGGACGCGTTGAGTTCGCTGAACCCGTCCATGAAGATCAAGGAACAGCTGGAGCAGCTCACCAAGCGTGGCGGCCGCAAGACCCCCACGGAGCTGTTGGAAATGGTCAAGCTGGACCCCGTCCGGACGCTGGCCAGCTACCCCCACGAACTCTCCGGAGGCCAACGCCAGCGCGTGCTCATTGCCATGGCGTTGTCCCGTTCGCCGAAGATCGTGGTTGCCGACGAGCCCACCACTGCCCTGGATGTCACCGTCCAGAAACAGGTGGTGGACCTGCTCAATGAGTTGCGGGAACAGCTCGGTTTCGCCATGGTGTTCGTCAGCCATGACCTCGCTTTGGTTGCTTCCCTCGCGCACCGGATCACCGTGATGTACGCCGGGCAGGTGGTCGAATCCGCACAGGCTTCCGAGCTGTTGCAGAACCCGAAGCACGAATACACCCGCGGCCTGCTGGGCGCTGTGCTCTCCATCGAAGCCGACGCCGCAAGACTCCACCAGATCCCCGGCACGGTTCCCTCACCGCACGATTTCGCTGTGGGAGACCGCTTCGCGGCACGCTCGCTGCGGCCCGATGCCGACCCCAACCAGAAGCTGGTCCTCACCACTGTCCCTGCGACGAACGGTGACGACGCCGACCACTACTGGGCGAGCCACCTGAAGGAGGATGCAAAGTGACTGCCACCCCAGTGATTGAACTCAAGGACGTCAAGGTCTACCACCGGGCGCGCACCGGCGGCTTGTTCCGTCCCAACATCGTCAAGGCCGTCGACGGCGTGGACTTCAGCATCAGCCGCGGCGAGACCGTCGGCATCGTTGGCGAGTCCGGCTGCGGCAAGTCCACCCTCGCGTCAGTGCTCGTGGGACTCCAGCCGCCGACGTCGGGCCAGGTCCTGTTCCACGGCAAGCCGGCCATCAAGCGGAACGCCGCCATGCGGAAGGAATTCGGCCGCTCCGTCTCCGTGGTCTTCCAGGATCCGGCAACGGCGCTGAACCCGCGCATGACCATACAGGACATCCTCACCGATCCGCTGCAGGTCCACGGCATCGGTACCGCCGCGAGCCGTCTGGCCAAGGTCAAGGAACTGTTGGCGCTGGTTGGCTTGCCGCAATCGGCGGCCGAAGTGACGCCGTCGCAGGTTTCCGGCGGCCAGCGGCAGCGTGTGGCGATCGCCCGCGCACTGGCGCTGGACCCGGACATCATCGTGGCGGATGAGCCGACGTCGGCTTTGGACGTTTCGGTACGGGCCCAGGTCCTGAACCTGCTCTCCGACCTGAAGACCCAGCTGAACCTCGGTATGGTCTTCATCTCGCACGACATCCAGACCGTCAGGTACGTCTCGGACCGGATCTGCGTCATGTACTTCGGCAAGATCGTCGAACAAGGCACTGCGGCCCAGGTCTTCGACAACCCCAGCAACGACTACACCCGGAAGCTGCTCGGCGCCGCGCCGAGCTTGCTTCACATCTAGTTTTCCCCCTCACAAGCTACAAACAACGGAGATTTCTGTGTCCACTCAGTTCCAGGGCGTCATTCCCCCGGTCATTACGCCCCGCCACGCAGACGGCAGCATCGACGTCCAGTCGTTGAAGAACGTCACCAAACACCTGATCGACGGCGGTGTGTCCGGGCTTTTCGTCCTGGGCTCCTCCGGCGAAGTCCCCTACCTCAGCAACGAAGAGCGCGAGCTGGTAGTGACCACCATCGCGGACGCCAACGCCGGGGCAGTGCCCCTGATCGTGGGCGCCAACGAGCAGACCACCAACCGTGTCATCGAGGAAGCCCGCAAGGTGGTGGACCTCGGCGCCGACGCGATCGTGGTGACGTCGATGTATTACGCCATTGGCAACGCCGCGGAAACAGAGACACACTTCCGCAGCATCCACGAGGCCATCGACAAACCGATTTTTGCCTACGACGTTCCCGTCCGGACCCACTTCAAGCTGCCCACCGACCTCCTTGTCCGGCTGGGCCGCGATGGCGTCATTGCCGGTGTGAAGGACTCCTCGGGCGACGACGTTTCCTTCCGGCAGCTCCTCCTGGCGGCAAAGGACATCCCGAACTTCGACATCTTCACCGGTCACGAAGTCGTGGTTGACGGCGCCCTCCTGGGTGGCGCGCAGGGTGTTGTTCCGGGCCTCGGCAACGTTGATCCCGCCGGCTACCGCCGCCTGTTCGACGCCGCACAGGCCGGCGACTGGGCCGGTGCTGCCCGCGAGCAGGACCGCTTGGCCGACGTCTTCGAGATCGTTTACACCCCTGGTGGCCGGGTGTCGGGCGGTGCCGCAGGCTTGGGTGCCTTCAAGACCGCCCTCCAGGTCATGGGCATCATCGAGTCCAACACCATGAGCTCGCCGATGCTGTCCCTGAACGAGTCCGAGACAGCCGCGATCCGCGAAATCCTGGAACGCAACGGGCTGGTCTGACCTTCCGTGACCGCTCTCCTGGCCCAAGCGACGCACGTGATCGGCGTTGACCTCGGCGGCACCAAGACCGCCGCCGGGGTTGTCTCCTCCTCCGGGGAGGTGCTGTTCGCAGACACCGTTCCCACACTGAACCGTGCCGGTGGCGAAGCGATCCTTGATGCCACCGCCGCACTGGTTGCGGGCTTGGTGGGGCGCGCCGCCGACGCCGGACTGACCGTGTCCGGCGTCGGCGTCGGCTCTGCTGGGGTCATTGATGCTTCTTCCGGCACCGTTGTTTCAGCAACAGATGCGATTCGTGATTGGGCCGGGACTGCGCTTGCCGGTGGATTGTCCTCGCGGCTCGGGCTGAAGGTCCGCACCGTCAACGATGTCCATGCCCACGCCCTCGGCGAAGCCTGGCTCGGTGCTGCTGCCGGTACCTCGAGTTCGCTCATGGTCGCTTTCGGAACGGGGGTTGGCGGCAGCTTCGTCCTGGACGGCACCCCCGTTCTTGGCCACCACTTTGTTGGCGGGCATGTAGGGCACTTCGCTTCGCCCTTTGCCGCTTTTGAGGGCCGCGCCGTGCCGTGTGTGTGCGGTTCTGCCGGGCATGTCGAGGCCATTGCCTCCGGACCCGCCATCCATGAGTCCTTCCTGCGCTTTGGTGGCTCTCATGCTGAAGCGGCGGACACGCGTGGCGTGTTCGAGCTCGCCAAGGGAACCCCCGACGGCGGTGCTGTCGCGGCCGCGGCGCGTACCGCCGTCGAACTCGGTGCGGTAGCCGCAGGGCAAGCGGTGGGTGGGCTGATCAACATCCTCGATCCCGAAACCGTGGTCATTTCCGGTGGCCTCGCTGATTCCGGCGAGCTGTGGTGGAAGCCCATGGAAGCCGCACTACGGCAGGAGCTGCTGGCTCCCTTGGCCGCCGTTCCTGTTGTCCGCGCGGCCCTGGGTAACAGCGCCGCCATTGTTGGTGCCGCGAAACTCGTTCTCCCTAAAGGAATTGTCCTGTGATCCTCACGTCCGAAAGCCTCGAAGCCCTGCGTTCCCAGCTGATCGTCTCTTGCCAGGCGTATCCGGGCGAGCCCATGCGGGATCCCCGGACCACGGGGCAGGTGGCAGCGTCGGCGGTGATCGGTGGTGCTGCGGCGGTCCGCGTTCAAGGGCTTGCCGACGTGCAGTTCACGCGTGCCGCCGTCGAAGTTCCTGTGATTGGACTCTGGAAAGACGGGCACGACGGCGTCTTCATCACGCCCACGCTCCGTCACGCACTGGCCGTGGCCAATGCCGGGGCGCATGTGGTGGCTATTGATGGAACGCGGCGTTCACGTCCGGACGGTCTTTCCTTGGCCGAGACGGTGGCCGGAATCCACGCGGAATCGCATGCACTGGTCATGGCGGACTGCGGTTCTTTCGATGACGCCGTTGCTGCTGTTGAAGCCGGCGCAGACCTCATCGGCACGACGCTGGCGGGGTACACCGGCGAGCGCCCGAAGACGGACGGTCCGGACCTGGAGTTGCTGGCGGAGATCGCTTCAGGGGACCTGGGCAAACCGCTCATCGCAGAGGGCCGCATCCACACCCCGGCCCAGGCGCGTCAGGCCCTCGACGCTGGTGCCTTCGCCGTGGTTGTGGGCACGGCGATCACCCATCCGGCCAGCATTACGGGCTGGTTCAAGGGCGCGATGCACGCCTAGTTACATTTTCTGCTGGATCATTCGTAGACCCATCCTGCGTCTTCCCTACCTGGCGCGGGTTACTCAAGGTGCAGCACCGAATGATCCAGCAGAATCTCCACTGGCCTGTCCATCGCATGTCCGTACTGGGACCACCCTCCGACGAACAGCTTGCCGTGCCCCATTCCGAGGTGTTCCATCATCAGCAGGTTGTGGCACGCGGTAACTCCTGAGCCGCAGTAGGTGATGGTCCCCGGTGCAGAGACAACGCCTGCCCGTTCGAAGTTTTGCCGAATCTTCGGTTCCGGCAGAAGGTATCCGGCGGCATCGAGGTTCTCCCGGCAAGGGACGTTCACGGCGCCAGGGATGTGCCCGGGTCGCGGATCGATGGGGTCTTGCCGGCCCTCGAAGCGGTAACGGTTCCTGGCATCAACCGCGGCGCCTGAAGCTGCCTCCGAAATGTCCGCAATGAACCGCGAGGGCCATGCCCCGGCTGTGAAACTGCCCCTGCCCGGCGAAGGGGTGTCCGTCGAGGGCTCCCCCGAGTAGGCACCCATTCCCCCGTTCAAAATCGCCGCGTTGTGCCCTGTAGACCGGAGCATCCACACGAGCCTGGCCGCAATGACTCCGCCGGCGTCGTCGTAAGCAACCACGGTGTCAGAGTCATTGATGCCGGCTTCCCGCATCCCTTCGGCGAACACCTCGGGATCGGGCAACGGGTTGCGCCCGGCTTCCGGGGACGCCGGGCCCGAAAGCCAGCGGTCCAAGTCCATGAAGACCGCACCGGGAAGGTGTCCACGTTGGTACGCGTCCAGCCCGGAAGCGCCATCGAGATACCAGCGGCAATCTGCAAGAACGAAGGTTCCGGCCCTGGCCGCACACCAGTTCCAGTCGACAAAAGGCTTCAGCTCATCACCCATACAGTGCAGCCTAGTCACGCGTTCCACATCGCAAGACGCCTATCCCATTATTTGGACAAGCGCCGCACTTGTGAGGCCTGCTCTGCGCCCCAAAACACACTCCAAGCACGCAGAACGGGCCTCACAAGGGGAAGGGTCCGGCGTAGGCTTTCCCCATGACTGCCGAAAGCTCCCGCGAGTACGACGTAATAGTGATCGGCGCAGGCGCCGTTGGGGAAAACGTGGCCGACCGGGTGGTTCGTGGCGGCCTGTCGGCGGTGATCATCGAAAGCGAACTGGTGGGCGGCGAGTGCTCCTACTGGGCCTGCATTCCCTCCAAGGCGCTCCTTCGCCCCGGCAGCGTCCTGCACGCAGCCCAAGGAATCCCCGGTGCCACGGAAGCCATCACCGGAACCTTGAACGCACCGGCAGCCCTGAAGCACCGGGACTGGTTCACCAACAACTGGCAGGACGGCAGCCAGGTCGAATGGCTGGACAGCGCCGGCATCGACCTGATTCGTGGACGGGGCAGGATCACGGGTCCCCGCGAGGTCCACGTGGATGCGCTCGACGGCAACAGCTACGCCCTCAAGGCCAACCATGCGGTCGTCGTGGCAACGGGTTCAACGCCCACCATTCCGGACATCGAGGGGCTCAAGGGCGTACCCTACTGGACCACCCGCGGAGCGACCGCGGCCCAGGAGATCCCCAAGCGGTTCGTGGTGCTCGGCGGCGGCGTGGCCGGCGTGGAACTGGCCCAGGCGTTCGCCCGGCTCGGCTCCGATGTCACGCTTGTTGCCCGCGGACGACTCCTGAGCAGCTACGCCGAGGAAGCGGCGAACCTGGTTCTGGCCGGGCTCCGCGCCGATGGAGTGACGGTCCACCTCCACACCGACGTCACCAGGGTTGAGAAGAACGACGACGGCGCCATCACCGTCACGCTCGACGGCAAGACACTCGACGCCGACCAACTCCTGGTCGCGTCGGGCAGGCGTCCCGCCCTGGCCAATCTCGGCCTGGAGAGCGTCGGCATTGACGGCGAGGACGGCAAAGCTCCGCGACTCACGACCGATGCCAGCGGCCTCGTCGAAGGACCGGCCAGTGATGGCACCAGCGGTTCCTGGCTGTACGCTGCCGGCGATGCCGCAGGGAAGGTTCTCCTGACGCATCAGGGCAAATACGAGGCCCGGGCCACGGGTGACGCCATCGTCGCCCGCGCCAAGGGTGAGCTCAAGGGCAGCCCGCGGCCGTGGAGTCCGTGGGCACACACAGCCAACGACCACGCCGTCCCCAGCGTTGTCTTCACGGACCCCGAGGTGGCCTCGGTGGGACAGGGCCTCGAGGAGGCACTCCTGCAGGGAAAGAACGTGGCCGGGGTTGAACTTCCCATCAATGTCAGTGGCTCCCAGCTGCACTCCCCGGACTATAAGGGGTGGGCCCAGATCGTGGTGGATGAGGACAAGAGGGTGATCATCGGAGCCACTTTTGCAGGCCCCGGCGTTTCTGAACTCCTCCATTCGGCAACCATTGCGATCGTTGGCGAGGTTCCCTTGGACAGGCTCTGGCATGCCGTGCCGTCGTATCCGACCATCAGCGAAGTGTGGCTCCGACTGATGGAGAAGTACGGCCTTTGAGTTCTATTTGAACTGACCAGTCAGTTTAGTTAGACTTATCGCAGACAACAGTTCTGCGAAAGGCTTCATTGTGCTGTCCGTACAGCAACTCCAGATCAACGGCCGCCGGGACGACCTCCTCCCGGCCACGTCGCTCCAAGTTCACCGAGGCGAACTCCTGCTGGTCGCCGGAGAAGGCCAGGACCAGCGCACCGCCCTCGCCTTGGCGTTGAGCGGCCGCATGAAGCCCGGCAACGGTGTGCTCAGCTGGGATAACGTCACCAAGACCAAGAAGATCCGGCTCGCGAGCGCTTTGGTGGACTCCCCCGGCGTCAACGAACCCGAGCAGCACCTCAGCGTCCGCGACCTCGTCACCGAAGACCTTTCCCTGATCCCCCGCCGCTACCGTGGCGCGCTGCTGAGCAAGCCGTGGCTCAAAGTGAACAGCTTCGAAGACATCGCCGGACTCTGGATCGAGCAGCTCCCCGCCTCCCGGCGCCTGGAACTCCTGACGGCACTGGCCCTGGCAGACCCTGCCACGGACCTGTTGATCGTGGACTCCCCCGACCGCCACAGCGCCGATCCCGGGACCTGGCTGCCGAGGCTCCAGGCTTTGGCCTCCGACGCCGGGCGGCCGCTTGCCGTCGTCGCCGTCGTGGGTGCCCTCCCGGAGAACTGGACCGGCCCGGCAGCGGTGATCGGCAACTCGGTCCGGCATCCCCCTGAACCGGAACCAAAGCCTGCGCCCGCACCCACTCAGCCAGCCGTCGTCGTCGAGCCCAAAGCCAAACACGCCGCCGAAGCCGCGCCGGACCTGGCCGAAGAAGAACCTGAAACCGAAACCCTCCAAAGGACTGCAAAGTGACTGTTCTGCGGCTTGCCCGCTCCGAACTCAAGCGCATGACCGGCGGGCTCCTGCCCAAGCTGACCATCCTCGCCCTGACCATGGTGCCTCTGCTGTACGGCGCCGTGTACCTGTACGCCAACTGGGATCCGTACGGAAACCTGAACCAGATCGACGCGGCATTGGTGGTCGAAGATACCGGCGCTACCGCGAAGGACGGCACGCAATTGCAGGCCGGCAAGAAAGTTGCCGACAGCCTGGTGGAGGGTCACGTTTTCAACTGGAAGCAAGTCTCCAACGCTGAAGAGGCAGACGCAGGGGTAAAGACCGGCGAGTATGCGTTCGCCCTGCGCATACCCAAGGACTTCTCGGCCAACCTCGTCTCCCCGGGCAGCTTCGACGCCGCAAACCAGGCCATGCTGCACGTCACCACGAACGACGCCAATAACTACCTCCTGAGCACCATCGTGGACAAGCTCACCACGGCAGTGCACTCCACGGTGGCCAAGGAGGTCGGCGAAGAAACCGCCAACCAGCTCCTGACCGGTTTTGGCACCATCCACGCCTCCATCGTGAAGGCCGCGGACGGCGCCTCCGAGCTGGCCACCGGAGTGGGAAAGCTCAGCGACGGCGCCGCCACCCTCCACACCGGCACGGGGCAACTGGTTACCGGCGCGGACCAGCTTGTGGCCGGCCAAACCCAGTTGCGCGACGGCGCTGTGCAACTGAACGCCGGTGCCGGTCAGCTGAGCTCCGGACTCACGGAGCTGAAGAACAAAACGGCCACCCTCCCCGCGGATTCGCAGAGGCTCGCCGATGGCGCCGCCCAGGTAGCCGCTGGAAACGCCGAGTTGAACGCAAAGGTCCAAGAAGTCGTCGGGCAATTGGACGCGGCGGACAAGGGCCTTCGCAACCGGGTGGTCGAGTCCAACGCGCGGCTTGTCGCTGCCGGCGTGCTGACCCAGGAGCAGGCCGACAAGGTCCTCGCCGACTTCGATGCCGCCGCCGCTTCCAGCCCGGTGACGGACGCCAAGGCGACAATCTCCGGTGATGCCGCGAAGATCCAACAGCTCTCGGATGGTTCTGCCGCAGTCAGCGCTGGCGCCCAAAAGCTCGCGGGCGCAACACCGGCTTTGACCGATGCCATCTCCCAGGCGGCAGCCGGAGCAGGGCAGCTGAATTCCGGGGCGGCCACCTTGGCCGCCGGTCAGCAGACCGCTTTGGATGGCGCTGTAAAGCTCGACGACGGCGCCCACCAACTGGACGACGGCGCCGGTCAACTGGCCAGCGGCGCAGTGACCGCGGCCGACGGTTCACACACGCTCGCCACGGAGCTCGCCAAGGGCGCGGGAGATATCCCGAACCCGAACGATGAACAAAAGAGCAACGTCTCCAAGGTCATCGCCGATCCCGTTGCAGTGAACAACGTCTCCCAAGCGAAGGCGGGTTCTTACGGCGCGGGTCTGGCCCCCTTCTTCCTGACGCTGGCCCTCTGGATCGGTGTGTTCATGCTTGTCCAGGCGATGCGACCTATCACCCAGCGGGCCCTGGCCTCGAACGCCCCCGCCTGGAAAATCGCCGTCGGAGGCTGGCTGCCGTTCTTCGTAGTCTCGGTGTTGCAGGCCACCATCCTGACCGTTGTGGTAGATCTCGGTCTGGGCCTGAATCCGGCCCACCCGATCGGGATGTGGCTGTTCATGCTGGCCGCGGTGATGGCGTTCAGCGCGATCATCCAGGGCATCGTGGCGCTGCTGGGTACGCCGGGCAAGTTCGTGGTCCTCATCCTGCTGGTCTTGCAGCTTGTGTCCTCCGGCGGCACCTTCCCGTGGCAGACCACCCCCATGCCGCTGCATGTGGTGCACGAGGTCCTGCCCATGGGCTACGTCGTCACCGGCATGCGGCACCTGATCTATGGCGGTGAACTCAGCATGATCTGGCCTACCGTGCTGGGCCTGCTTGGATACACTTTGCTGGGAGCGGCACTGTCCACACTGGCAGTCCGCAAGCACAAAATGTGGACCCTTAAGACCCTGAAGCCGGAGATCGCAGTATGAGCACCACCGAGCCGGCCCCTGCGGGAACTGCCGGGAAGAAGCTCCGTCCGGGCCGCACCAACGCCACCAAACAGCGCTTGTTCGAAGCGTCCATGGAACTGATCGGCGAACGTGGTGCGGCGGGAGTGACCGTGGACGAAATCGCGGCCGCGGCCGGGGTGTCCAAGGGGACGGTGTACTACAACTTTGGCAGCAAGTCGGACCTGATCGCCCAGCTTCTGCGGCACGGCGTGGACATCATGCTGGTCAGGCTCCAGGACGTCCAGGGGCAAAGCAGCGACCCCCTGGAATCCATGCAGAACATGGTGGGCCAGGCCATGGAGTTCATGGACGACTACCCCTCCTTCGCCCGGCTCTGGGTCAGCGAAAACTGGCGGACCCCCGGCGAATGGAGCGCTGTCTTTGCCGAACTCCGGGCCGAACTCCTGGCGGTAATCGGTTCCGCCGTGGAACGCGTCGCGGCCGGCTACACGGTGGATACGTCCATTGCCCGGGGCAGCCTTGAAGCGGCCATCTTTGGGGCCATCTTCGTTGTGGGCCTGGACCGGCAGACCTACAACCCGGAACGAACCCGCGAGCAAAGCGTGGCTGCGGTGATGACCATCATGCACGGGTACGTCATCAAGTAACGCCTCCCCCACGTTGCGAGGCCTGCTCTGCGTCCCATGGCATGGCCATTGGACGCAGACCGGGCCGCACAACGGTATCCAACTGCAATGTACGACGGCGTGGCGCAGCCACTTGGTCGGCGATGATTAACCTCATGCGTCACATGGGGAACAGCGGGAAGCTTGCGGTGGTGTCCGCCTTTGTAGCACTGGCGCTGTTGGTTCTTGCAGCGGTGGTGCTCGAAGAACTGGTGCTGTACTTGTTCCTCGGCAGCGTGCTGCTCTGCTACCTCGCGTCCCTCGTGCAGCTCTTCAACCGGCGACGCTACTTCGTAATCTTGCTCGGCGCCGTCGGCACGAGCCTGTTCATTGGTTGCAGCATCGCCTTCCTGCGGATGTGGGGCATCGCGTTCACCCAGGACGCCAACGCCCTTGGCGGTTCGGTGAGCGCCGGCAGCGCAGTGAGCACAAAAGATTCGGACATCTACTTCTACCTGGCGGCCGCTGCGGGGGTGTGCACCCTCGGCGTGATGTTCCTTGGAGCGGTGGTGCCCTCGTTCGGATTGCGGGCAGCTGCTCCGGTCAAACGGGCGGCACCTGCTGCCAAACGGGCACCTGGCCAGCGAAACCCTGCCCAACGCCCGGGCGGCCAACGACGCCCCGCAGCACAGCAACGTCCGGCCCAGGCCCAACGTCCCGTCAAGCGACCGGCCGCCCCGACCCCGGGTGCCAAGCGCCCGGCCACCCCGGCTGCCAAGCGTCCTACGCCTCAGGTGACCCCGGCTGTCAAGCGTCCCACGCCCCGTACGCCCGCCACCCCAGCCAAGCGACCGGCGTCGAGCGCTTCATCCCAACGCAAGCCATCCCCCAAACGCTGACTCCCCCGCGTTGCGAGGCCCGCTCTGCGGCCTTACGGACGGCTTACACGCGCAGAGCGGGCCTCACAACGGGTGCGCCGGGGCGCTTCCGGGAGGCGCCCAGCACCGCCGTCGCCACACCCAGAAGCAGGATCACGCCTCCCGTGATTTCGGCGGGCGTCGGAATTTCGTTCAGAACCAGCCATGCGGCCGTCATGCCCACCACCGGGACCAGGAGCGTGAAGGGCACGACGTCGGAACTCGGGTACAGTGACAACAGCCGGTTCCAGATGCCGTACCCCACCAAGGACGCGAACAGTGCGGTGTACACGGCGCTGAGGACGGTAGCGGGCTGCAGGTCGGTGAGCGTTGCCCACACGACCCCCGGACCATCCACCACCAAGGACAACGCGGCCAGCGGAACCGGCACCACGGCACCGGACCACACCACCAGGCCCAGTCCGGAGGCTGCTTTCGAATGCCGGGCCACCACGTTTCCCACTGCCCAGGACAGGGCTGCAGCCAGCACGATCATCAGCGGAAGAACCGGAGCCACGGCACTTCGTCCGACCGCCACCACCCCCAGTCCCACGATGCCCAGCACCACGCCAAGCAACTGGCGTCTGCTGGGCTTCTCCCCCAGGAACCGCGCCGCAAGCAGGATGGTGAACAGGACCTGCGCCTGCAGCACCAGCGAGGCCAAACCGGCTGGCATTCCGAGTGCCATGCCCAGGTAAAGCAGGCCAAACTGCCCCGCGCTCATAAAGAGCCCGACGCCGGCAATCGCCTTCCAGCCGACGTCAGGTTTGCGGATGAAGAAGATGAACGGAAAAACGACGAGCAGGAAGCGCATGGCCACGAAAAGCAAAGGTGGGACATCACGGCCGTTGGAGTGTAGCCCGAGGTCGATGGCGACGAAATTGACGCCCCACAGGACGGCTACAAGAACAGCGAGGAAAGAGTGGCGAAGGTTCACCACTACACTCTGACGCTCTTTTGGATGAAGCACCAGCATTGAATTCAGCATGAAACCACGTAGATTTGCTTCATGATCGATATTTCGGCTCTGCGGGCCCTGGTCGCCGTGGAGCAACACGGCTCGGTAGTAGCGGCCTCTGATGTCATGGGCTACAGCCCCTCCGCGGTGTCGCAGCAGATCAAGAAACTCGAAAAGCAAACAGGCGTTGCCGTCCTGGAGCGAAACGGCCGGGGCGTCCTGCTGACGGAACGGGGCCTGGCGCTGGCAGGTTACGGCCGACGGATCATGGGCGAACTCGAGGAACTCCAGGCGACGTTGCTGGCCGATCCGGCCAAGCCATCCGGGCTGTTGCGGCTGGTGGCTTTCTCCACGGCATGCCGCGGACTGGTAGGACCGGTCCTCGGGCGCATGGCCGCCAGCCACTCCGCCTTGGACATCACCGTCCTGGCCGAGGACCCGCGCGAAGCCGTGCAGCGGGTCGCCTCAGGCGAAGCGGAACTTGCGGTGGTCCACAACTGGAATTCGGTCCCGCTGGTGATCCCGGAGAACCTGGTGCACGAAGACCTCTGCATCGACCAGGCCGATGTCCTGGTCAACAGCACACACGCACTCGCGGGGCGGACCGCCGTCGAGCGTGAAGACCTGCTGGACGAGACCTGGATCAGCACCCCGGCGGGGGCCATCTGCAACGAGGCCCTCCTGCAGATCTTTGCGGGGCTGGGCCGGGTGCCTGACATCCGCGTTTACGACCCCGACTTTTCCACCCACATCGCCATGGTGGAACAAGGCGTGGCGGTCGCTCTGGTCCCCCGGCTGGGCAGGCCGCCGCTGCCGACAGGCATCGTGGCTATCCCCGTGGTCAAACCCACCCAGCAGCGTTCTGTTGGCATTGTGTATCGGAAAACCATGACGGCAAGCCCCAACATCAGGCATGTTGTCCGCTTGCTGCGGGAGGCAGCCGCGGAGCAACTGGATCACTAGCTGGCGCTAGTGCCGTGGCACCGTGAAGTGCGTCAGCCGGGCATCCTGCCCATCGAGCTCTGCCCAGGACTTCTCTGTCTCCATGACTGTCAAGGCACTGGTCGGGTACCGGGTGGCGGCATCCATGTAGGCGTCGTGGTCGGAGTCGCGGGAAGCCAGGTGCATGGCGAGGTCCTGCACGCCCGGCATGTGCGATATCACCATCAACGTTGTCACGGTGTCAGGAACGTGGTTGATCACTGTCAGCATCCGGTTGGCCGAGGCGGAATACAGCCCGTCCTCGAGCTTGGGTGTGGGTGCCTTCTCCCCCAGTTCGTCGCACACCCAGGTACATGTCTGCCGGGTCCTCAGGGCAGAAGAACAGAGGATGAAATCGGGAACTACGCCGTGCTTGAGCAACCATTTCCCGGCGAGCGGCGCTTCGCGATGACCACGCTCCTCCAAGGGACGCTCGTGATCCGGCACGCCCACAGGCCAGTCCGCCTTGGCATGGCGCATGATCACGAGTCGCTTGATGTGGTGGTCGCTCATGCAACAACCCTATAGCCGCGAAGGCACATGCTCACTGGCCGGACAAGCGGAAAGGCGGCACGTCCCGATAGCGCCGTTGTTGCTGGGCCCACGCCGCCCGGATTCCCTGACCGAGCTTGCGAGGTGAGGGAGGCGGTGGGGAGGAACGAGCGCAGGCGCAGAGAAATGTGCCGCCTTTCGGCAGTCAAAAGATCAGATCGAGTATTCCGGAGCGGCCCAGACGATGACCTCGGGGTGCTCGTAGAAGCGGTAGCCCTGCCCGCGGACCGTACGCACGGTGTTGGCCAGGCGGCCCAGCTTTGAACGGAGACGGCGGATGTGGACGTCGATGGTGCGCTCGTTCGGCACTTCTTCGGCGTTGCGCCACAGGCCCTCAAGCAATTCATCGCGACCCACAGTGCGCGTCCCGTTTTCGACAAGGTAGTTGAGGAGCTCGAACTCCTTGAAGGTCAAGTTCAGCGACTCGCCATCCAGGTGTACCTCGCGGCGGGCAAGATCGATCAGCACACCGGAGGGACGGGCCTCCTGCTGGGGCGCCGGACGCGGAGCTTCAGCACGCTGGCGGGAAGCCACGGTGGGGTCGCCGAAGGTGGAACGTACGACGTCGAGGGCGGAGCCGGGTGCCCCGGCGGGGGCGACGGCGACGGCCGCGTAGCTCTCGGCACCGGTCACCAGGGACTGCGCATAGGCGCGGATTTCCTGGGCGAGCTTTGCAATGGAAGTTCCAGCCGCGGCCGCAGTCTCTTCGTCAATGCCCATGTAGAGCACGAAACCACGGGCCACGTTGTCGTTGGCAACGGGGCGCAGCCTGTCCGAGTGTGCGATCACCGGGGTGGGGGCGGTAATGGGTGCCGGCTCGGTGGTGGGTACTGCACGCAACTGGCCGTAGGAGTTGGGGTTGTAGCCCTGGGGCACATAGCCGGGAGCCTGCTGGCCGGCACCCTGCGAAGCAGGAGAATAGCCGGGGCGGTTGCCGAAGCCGGGGCGGAGCCCCGCGTTCGATGCGGCCTTGTTGGCGTTACGGACGGAGATGTGGACGTATCCGGATGCAACTGACATGGAGTGCTTACCTCAAAAGTGAATAGCCGTCATCGCGGCTTCGAATGCTGAGTGTCCCCGCAATGAGTTTGGGGAGGGGCGCCCAACGCTGGGCTAGGGGGCGAATGCCTGAAACTTCTTGGGGTGGAAAGTTAGGCTTGCATTCGACAACAGCGGTCATCATGGCCAGCGGGTGTGCTGGACCAGGTTGCTGCGGCTGCAGGTGCTGTTGAGTTCTTGTTCACATTGGAAGTGTGCAACGTAACAAAGGCAACACGCAAGTAACAAAGCTCAGAACCGTCCACATTTTGAGACGTAGAGGTCTATTGTGCCGCAAATCACAATTCCGCAGAGTCCTGAATTGAACGCCGCGAGATTCGGAGTATGGAAGAAATATTCGCCTTCCAGTGAATTTTCTTCGGCCGATGAGGCATGATTCGCACCTTAAGGAACACCAAGCCTTCCCCTGCGGAATCTCACGATCTGAAACATGTGTTGTCCAATCGGCGCCTGAGCCGATCTCGATTTTTTTGGCTGAAATCTGTTAAAAGCGGCGAAATCGGGCTCGGCAAGCACCCGTCTTCTCAGGACGTCGTCCCTGAGCCGGACGTGGAGCCCTGCCCGGTTGACGACGTTCCAGTGGTCAACCGCACAGATGTAGCGTCGTAGCTGTCCCCACTCTTGGAAGCCGAGACCCGGACCGTGGCACCGGACGTTATGTCGGCCACGGTCAGGTTGCTGGACGTGCTGCCACGCTGCCGCGTTCCTTGCGCCACGGCAGTGTCCGGGCCGAGGACGTATGTTCGCGTGAATCCATCGGTACTCTTGACGGTCAACGAGTTCGAAGAGACCTCGCTGACAACTCCCACCTGATCGGCCATGGACACGTACTCGTTGTCGCGGAGAATGACGTATTCCGAATGGATGGCGGCGTTCAAGCCCCCTCCGAACCCATCGGGTGCCATCCCGCCCATCTGACCGGGCATTCCCTGGCCGGTTCCGCCCTGGCCGGTTCCATTTTGCCCTGTTCCGCCCGGCCCCAGTCCCTGTCCAGGTACGGTCTGGCCCTGCTGCCCACCCAATCCACCGGCCTGGCCCAAGGGAACGTTGGCAGCATCCGCAGAGCCTGCATTGCCCAGGGAGTAGAAGCCGGCGGCGGTGCCTGCCGCGACCACCACGGCAACACCGGCCACTATCAGCGTCCTCTTGAGGGTCCACCGGTTTTGCGCGCCCGTCCTGTCGTTGGCCACGGGCGATGCCCCCCAGCCGGACCCGGACGTTTCCGAAGACGGCGCGCCCCACCCTCTCGACGGCCCGTTGCTGCCCGGCTGGCTGCTTTGGGCCTGACCGGCCTGGGCCTCGCCCCAGGCCCAGGATGATCCGGGGTTGGGGGCGGCGGTTTCGGAAGGCTGCGGCCATGCGGCTTCCGGCTGCGGGTTGGCGGGGGTCGGCCCCTGCTGTGGCTGAGGCCCCGGGGTGTGGGGGAACTGGTGGTTTTCGGGGTATTTCTGCTCGCTCATGGTGGTCTCTCTTGTCTGTGGTTGTCCGAATACGCCCAGCGTCGGTGCCGTGGCTGTGCGGAAGCTGTGTTGGGGAGCAGTTGCTCCTGTGACCTGCAAATTCCTGTGTGTGCGGACTCCCACCTCGCTAGTGTTGACTTCACAGGGTCCTCACAGGAGCGGCTCAGCGCCGGCAAACCAGCAGAATGGAGAGTTGTCACATGGCCTCCCCGCACTCCATGACAAACAACCTTCCCCAGCTCACGCACCCGGACGGCTCGCCTATCCGCGCCTTGGTGGTTGACGACGAGCCGAGCCTTGCCGAGCTCATGAGCATGGGCCTCCGCATGGCCGGCTGGTCAGTAAGCGTGGCCGCTGACGGGCCCGAAGCCGTAAAGGTCGCCAAGGAATTCCGCCCCGACGTCCTGGTGCTTGATGTGATGCTCCCCGGTTTTGACGGCGTGGAAGTCCTCAACCGGATACGGGCCTTCGCCCCGGAAGTGCCTGCCCTGTTCCTGACAGCCAAGGACGCGGTGCAGGACCGCATTGTGGGTCTGGCGGCCGGAGGCGACGACTACGTCACCAAGCCCTTCAGCATGGAGGAAGTGCTGCTTCGCCTGCACAGGCTGGTCCAGCGCTCAGGTGTCGCTGCGATGGACACCGCTGAGCTCGTTGTGGGCGATCTGACCCTGAACGTGGACACCCGGGAGGTGACCCGCGCCGGGGAGGACATCACCCTGACGGCAACCCAGTTCGAGCTCCTGCGCTATCTCATGGAGAACCCGAAACGGGTTGTCAGCAAGGCCCAAATCCTGGACCGCGTGTGGGACTACGACTTCGGCGGCCAGGCCAACATCGTGGAACTCTATATTTCGTATCTACGCAAGAAGATCGAAGCGAACCACCCGCCGATGATTCACACGGTTCGCGGAGCCGGCTACGTCATCAAACCTGCGGACTAGGCCTTGAGCACACTCTCGGGGATTGCCAGGAGCCCGCAGCGCAGTTGGCTCAATCCCTCCACATGGCATCTACGCACGCGTTTGGTCCTGGTGGCCATGGCTTTGCTGGTGGCCATTTGCGGTGCAGTCGGGCTGGTCAGCTACGCCTCGATGGACATGGTTTTCAACAAGCAGCTCGACAGGCAGCTGGAACAGGCGTCGCGCCGCGCTGACGACTTCGGCAGGCCGCCGTCGAGCTTTCCGAATTCGCCAACAGGGCGCCCGGACCCGCTGGAGGCCCGCGGGCAGGCGGCCGGCACGCTGAGCGCCCGAATCGATGGATCAACGGTGCGCAGCTCCGGGCTGATTGACGCCGGGGGCAACCGCGTGTCTTTGTCCGCCGCCGACGAGCAGGTCCTCCTGGCGCTGCCGACGGGCGACCGTCCCGTGGACCGCTCGCTGTCCAACGGCGACTACCGGCTCATGGCCGTCAAAACCAATTACGGCGACGTGATCGTCACGGGCCTGCCACTCGCGGACAAACAGACTGCAGAGGCTTCGCTGGTCTGGACCATGGTGCTGGTGTCACTTGGCGGCCTGGTGGTGATCGGGCTGGTGGGAACGGTGATCATCCGTCGCACCATGCGGCCCCTGGAGCAGCTCTCCGAGGTCGCCACCAAGGTTTCACGACTGCCTCTCGACGCCGGCGAGGTGGCACTTGCGGTGCGTGTACCGCCGTCGGCCTCCCATCCCGGAACTGAAGTGGGCAGCGTAGGCCACGCCCTGAACCAGATGCTGAACAATGTCTCCAGCGCGCTGGAGGCCCGCCAGGAAAGCGAGACAAAAGTGCGGCAGTTCGTGGCCGACGCCTCGCACGAACTGCGGACGCCGCTGACGGCCATCCGTGGCTACACCGAGCTGCTGCGGATGACCGAGAACTTCACCGACGACGGCAGGAAGTCCCTGGCCCGGGTCCAGAGCCAGTCCGAACGCATGACGACGCTGGTGGAGGACCTGCTGTTGCTGGCAAGGTTGGACGAAGGCCAACCGGTGAAGGTCACGGACGTGGACCTGACACAGTTGGTGATCGAGACCGTGAGCGACGAGAAAGTCATGGCCCCGGACCACATCTGGCAGCTGACCTTGCCGGACGAACCGATCACGGTGCGCGGAGATGCCACGCAGCTGCATCAGGTATTGGCCAATCTCCTCTCCAACGCCCGCAAGCATACGGATCCCGGAACCACGGTGGTCACCGGGGTGATGCTCTCGGCAGACGGCAGCGCAGTGGTTACCGTAACGGACAACGGGCCCGGCATTCCCGGAGATTTCCAGGGCAGGATTTTCTCCCGGTTCGCCCGCGCCGATGCCGCAAGGTCGGGATCGGAAGGGACGTCCGGCCTGGGCCTGTCAATCGTTGAATCCATCGTCGAAGCCCACGGCGGAAGCGTGGAGGTGACGTCCAAACCTGGACGGACGGAGTTCGCTGTCCGGCTACCGGCCGCCAACAGCAACCGCGCATAGCGAAACCGGCAAGGCGACTCACCGGCGTCGTGATCTCTGTTACCTAAATGTGACTTCTGCGGAATCGTCCTGTACCGTCGAAAGGGTGGGTCGCTCAAAAGGGCCCGCATCCGGGATGCGCCGAGCTCTGCCACTTCCCGGAGTCCGTTCTTACTCCGAGGCAGAGACGGGGGACCCAGAGTCTCCGGGCCCAGGCATTCGCCGGCCCTTGGGGTGAAGCCGCAGCATGACGCGCGGCCGGATGACCTCATCCGAACCCGACAGCTAACTCCGCAGGCGCTGAGAGGTAATCACACATGTCTGAATTTAACGATCAGACGCGCCCTTCCGCGCGTCACCGCGACCAGAACGACTCCCCGTTGAAGAAGTCGCAGACCGTCCTCAAGAAGGCCGCCCGTGAGGGCAAGTCCGGCAACCGCATGCCCGTGGTGGCCGGCGTTATTGCCGCCGCGCTGGGCGTTGCGTCCCTCGGAACGGCTGCCAACGCCGCTCTTAACCTTCCCGAGGCAAGCCGCGTTGCCGAGACCCGGACCGCCGTCGAGGCCAGCAACGCCAAGGCCGCTGAGGAAGCCGCCGCCGCCAAGAAGGCCGCTGACGAAAAGGCTGCTGCCGCCAAGGCCGCCGCAGACAAAGCAGCAGCTGACAAGGCCGCAGCCGACAAGGCCGCTGCGGACAAGGCAGCGGCCGACCAGGCCGCCGCTGCGCAGGCAGCAGCTGAGAAGGCCGCTGCCGATCAGGCCGCAGCAGAAAAGGCTGCCGCTGACGCAGCCGCCAAGCAGGCAGCCGACGCCGCTGCTGCCGCCGCCGCAGAAGCCGCAGCCGCCGCAGCAGCCCCCAAGGCTGTTGACGACCCCGCTGCTGCCAAGGCCTACGCTGCCAGCATTCTGGGCAGCTACGGCTGGAGCGCCTCCGAGATGACGGCACTGAACACGCTGTGGGAGAAGGAATCAGGCTGGCGGACCACTGCCACCAACGCTTCCAGCGGTGCATACGGTATTGTCCAGTCGCTCCCGGCCGGCAAGATGGCTTCTGCCGGTGCGGACTGGCAGACGAACTACCAGACCCAGATCAAGTGGGGCCTGAACTACATCAAGGAACGCTACGGCTCCCCGTCAGCTGCCCTGGCCTTCCACCTGGCCAACAACTGGTACTAAGCCAAGAGATTCACTGAAAAGCCGCTCCCATTCCGGGGGCGGCTTTTCGCGTGGAAGAGGCCCTGAACACTTACACAGTCGCATCACAGCTTCCGCCTAAAGCCCTCACAATCGGCGGCCCCACTGTGAATGCATGACGCTCATAGATCCCGCCACCAGTGCGCTGCCGAACCCCGCCCATGCGGGGACCTTCGCCGCTCCTGCCTTGCCCCACCGGCAGCCGCGGCGTTCTCCCGTGGATACGCGGACCACGGTCCCTGTCCTGGACGTCACCATTCCCGTACACAACGAAGAGACCGACCTCGAGGAATGCCTGCGCCGCCTGCACGGGCACCTGGTGGAGACGTTTCCGCATACGTTCCGCATCACGGTGGCGGACAACGCGAGCACGGACAACACGCTGAAGATCGCCGAGCGTCTGGCCCGCGAGCTCCCTGAAATCGTCGTCATGCGCTTCGAGGAAAAGGGCCGGGGCAACGCCCTCCGCCAGGTCTGGCTCGCCTCGCCGTCCCCGGTGCTCGCCTACATGGATGTGGATCTTTCCACTGATCTTGCCGCCCTGGCGCCCCTGCTGGCTCCACTGATCTCCGGCCACTCAGACCTGGCGATCGGCACCCGGCTCTCCCGCAACTCCCGCGTAGTCCGCGGGCCAAAGCGCGAGTTCGTCTCCCGCAGCTACAACGTCCTCCTGCATACGTTCATGGGTGCCCGTTTCTCTGACGCCCAATGCGGTTTCAAGGCCATCCGGGCAGACGTCGCCCGCAGGATCCTTCCCCACACCATGGACAACGCCTGGTTCTTCGACACCGAACTCCTGGTCCTCGCCGAGCGCTGCGGTCTCCGCGTCCATGAAGTCCCCGTCGACTGGACGGACGATCCCAACTCAAGTGTCGACGTCGTACGCACCGCCCTCGCCGACCTTCGCGGAATGGCGCGCCTGACGCGCGACCTCGTCACCGGGCGCATCCCCGTCCCCGAACTGCGCGCGGCTCTGGCCCGCGGTCCGTTGCTTGCTTCATCGCGGACCTCCGAATCGACCCCACGCGCCAGCCTGTTCGGGCAATTGGTGCGCTTCGCGTTCATCGGTGCGGCCTCCACAATCGCCTACTTGCTGATCTTCCTGCTGTGCCGTGGATTCATGGACCCGCAGCTGGCCAACTTCCTGGCACTCATCGTGACGGCCGTCGCCAACACGGCCGCCAACCGCCGCTTCACGTTCGGCATCCAAGGCGGCAACCATGCCCGCCACCACTTTGAAGGCCTGATTGTCTTCAGCATCGGCCTGGCCCTCACCTCGGGCGCACTGGCCCTGGTGCACGGAGCCACGACGCCGGACCGCTGGCTTGAGGTGGCAACCGTTGTTGGCGCGAACCTCGCCGCGACCGTCGCACGGTTCCTGCTGTTCCGCCTGTGGGTGTTCCGCCGCCCCGCGACACCAGCCGCTCGCACCGAGGGCTCCGACACGACCACAGAGGTGGCAGCGAAATGATCACAGCCCTTCAGCCAAGCCATGCCGTTGACGAACCCGTGAAGAGTACGGAAACACCGACCCGCCTGCAGCGCATCGCTTTCGGGCAGCAACCCCGGTGGGTGCGTCCGTCCGCCATCGGGCTTCTGGTGGGGACCGCGTTCCTCTATCTCTGGAACCTTGCCGCCACCGGGTACGGCAACTCCTTCTACGCAGCAGCTATCCAGGCCGGCACCAAGGACTGGACTGCGCTCTTCTTCGGCTCGCTGGATGCCGGCAACGCCATCACGGTGGACAAGCCGCCGGCGTCCCTCTGGATTCCGGCCCTGGTGGGCAGGATCTTCGGCTTCTCCCCTACCAGCATGCTGGTTCCGGAGGCACTCATGGGGGTCGCCGCCGTCGGGCTTCTGTACCTGACGGTCAAGCGCGTATCCGGTCCCGCGGCAGGGCTCCTCGCCGGTGGCGCCCTGGCCCTGACACCCGTTGCTGCCTTGATGTTCCGCTTCAACAACCCCGACGCCATGCTGACCTTGTGCCTCGTGCTGGCCGCGTACCTGACGACCCGTGCCATTGAGAAGGCCGGCTGGAAGTGGCTGGCCGCGGCTGGCGCAGTGGTAGGCCTGGCTTTCCTGAGCAAGATGCTTCAAGGGTTCCTGATCGTGCCGGGCTTGGCACTGGCGTATCTCTGGGCCGCTCCCACAACTCTGCGCAAGCGGATCCTGCACCTCCTTGCGGCGGGCGCGGGCATCGTTGCCGTGGCCGGTACCTACATTGCGATCTTCCAGCTGACTCCGGCCTCGGCCAGGCCCTATATGGCCGGCTCGACGGGCAACAGCTTCCTGGAACTCACCTTCGGCTACAACGGGCTGGGGCGCATCACCGGCTCGGGTGAAGGCGGTGCCGGTGGTGGCATGCCCGGCGGTTCCGCTGGCGGCCTCGCTGGTGGGCCGGGTGGCGGCTTCGGCGGCGGCGGCTTCGGTGGTGCCGCCGGCCTCGGCCGGATGTTCGGAACCAGCTTCGGCGGTGAAGTCTCCTGGCTCCTGCCCGCAGCGTTGGTCCTGCTGGTGGCCGGGCTGTGGTTCACCCGTCGCGAAGCCCGCACTTCGCGAAGCCGCGCTGCCCTGTTGATGTGGGGTGGCTGGCTGATCGTCACGGCAGGCATCTTCAGTTTCATGAGCGGCATCGTCCACCCCTACTACGCAGTGGCCCTGGCCCCGGCGATTGCCGCCCTGATCGGGATCGGGTGCGTCGAACTCTGGCGCGGCAGGGCCTCGTGGATGGCACGGATCGTGCTGGCAGTGGTGGTGCTGGGCAGTGCGCTGTGGTCCGCAGTGCTCCTGGGCCGGGACGCCTCATGGCTGCCGTGGCTGCGGATCGTCGTGGTGGTCCTTGGTGTCCTCGCAGCAGCGGCACTCCTGCTTCGTGTGGATCAGCTGGGTGCCTCCAGGCTGAAAGGCGCCCTGAGGCGGCTGCCTGCTGCCGCCGTCGTCGTGGTGTCGTTGCTCGCCGGAGGGCTGGGAACCGGGGCGTGGACAGTGGCCACTGCGGCGACTCCGCACTCAGGCTCCATCCCGACGTCGGGACCTTCCGGCGCGGCCAGCGGCGGCTTTGGCGCCCGGGCAGGGATGGACGGAAGGAACCGCGACGTCGGCGATGCAGAGAACGGCCTCAGCGGAACGCCCGACCCGACAGCCAACGCCTTCCCGGGCGCCGGAGGATTCGGTGGCACTGGAGGATTCGGTGGTGCCGGAGGCGGGAGCACCGCGAACGCCGAGCTGACGGCCCTGCTGAAGTCCACCACCACCACATGGTCTGCCATTGTCTCCGGAGCCACCCAGGCTGCCGATCTGGAACTCGCCACGAACACCAGCGTGATCGCCCTCGGCGGCTGGAACGGCGGCGACCCCTACCCCACGCTGGCCCAATTCCAGGACATGGTGGACAAAGGCCAGATCAGCTACTTCATCTCCGGCGGCGGCATGGGCGGCGGCATGGGCGGCCGCGGCGGCAACTCCGAGGTCGCAGCCTGGGTAGCGGCCAACTACCAGGCCCAAACCGTCGGCGGCACCACCGTCTACAAGCTGGTGGGCTGACATGACCACGTACTTCAAACCGCTGACCGAACCAGCAGGCCAGGCGAGCGCGGCACCAAGCCGCCTGGCACAAGGAAGCTGGGCAGGACGTCGCAGCAACCGAGGCCCCGTCCGGCACCGCCTCGAACTCACGGCAGTCCTTGTGGGAACTGCGGTCCTGTACATCTGGGGCCTCGGAGCCTCCGGCTGGGCCAACGCGTTCTACTCCGCTGCGGCCCAGGCCGGCTCGCAGGACTGGACAGCGTGGTTCTTCGGTTCCTCCGACGCAGCCAACTCCATCACCGTGGACAAGCCTCCGGCGGCACTCTGGATCACTGGGCTGTCCGTCCGATTGTTCGGCTTGAACTCCTGGAGCATCCTGGTTCCGCAGGCCTTGATGGGGGTGGCCACCGCGTGGATCATGTACCTGGCCATCCGCCGGGCAGCGCTCCCCGCCACGGACAACCTTCGCTTGGCACACCGCGCCGGCCTCCTGGCCGCCGCGGTCCTGGCCCTCACCCCCGTTGCCACGCTCATGTTCCGCTTCAACAACCCGGACGCTTTGCTTGTCCTGCTGATGACCGCAGCGGGTTACGCCGTGGTCCGCTCCATCCAGGACCGGAAACTGCGATGGCTCATCCTTGCCGGGGTATTCCTTGGTTTTGGCTTCCTGGCCAAGCAGCTGCAGGTCCTCCTGGTGGTTCCGGGCTTCGCGCTCGCCTACCTTGTCTCGGCCCACCCCAAGCCAAGCAAGCGGGTACTCCACCTCCTCGCGGCAGGGGGCGCGATGGTGGCGTCGGCTGGTTGGTGGATTGCCGCCGTCGAACTTGTCCCCGCGAACCTGCGGCCCTATATCGGCGGGTCGCAGAACAACTCCATCCTCGAACTGACGTTTGGCTACAACGGCTTGGGCCGACTCAACGGCGACGAGACCGGCAGTGTGGGCGGTGGCGGCAACGGGTGGGGAACCCCGGGCTTGCTGCGCATGTTCGGCACGGAGTTTGGTGGCCAGATCGCCTGGCTCATTCCGACCGCGCTCATTCTTGGCGGTGCCCTCCTGTGGCTGGGCCGCCGCGCGCCGCGAACCGACGTGGTCAGGGCCTCCGTCATTGTGTGGGGTTCGTGGCTGCTGGTGACCGGGCTGGTGTTCAGCTACATGCAGGGCATCATCCACCCCTACTACGCAGTGGCGCTGGCTCCGGGAATTGCCGGGCTGGTTGGCCTGGGCGGTGTGCTGTTGTGGCAGCGGCGCCCGCAACTCCCTGTCGCCTTGCTCCTTGGGGCGTCACTGCTGGCTGCGGGGTTCACGGCCTTCGCCCTCCTGGGCCAAGCGCCGACGTTCCTTCCGTGGCTGCGGTGGGTGGTGATTCTTGGCGCCGTGGTGCTGGCCGCCGCCGTTGTCCTGACCGGCCGCTGGCGCCTGGTCTGGTTGACGCGTACGACGGCGGGACTCGCCGTCGCCGTTGGCCTCGCCGCGCCGCTGGCCTACTCAGTGGCGACCGCCGCCGTGCCGCATACAGGTGCGATCGTGAGCGCAGGTCCGGCCACGGCTGGAATCGGTCCCGGTTTCGGCCGCAACGCTTCAGCACAAGGTGTTCGGGGGCCGGCCACACGGCAGGGCACTGGGCAGACGCTGGGCGGGCAGGGTTTTGGTGGTGGCGGTTTTAACGGTGGCGGGCAAGGTGGCGCCATGGGCGGTCTGCTTGGTGCCACCACGCCGTCGTCCGAGCTGGTGACCGCTCTCAAAGCCGACGCCGGAAACTACACCTGGGCGGCCGCCGTCGTGGGTTCCAACAACGCGGCCGGCTACCAACTGGCCACCGGGCTTCCGGTCATGGCTGTCGGCGGGTTCAACGGAACGGACCCTTCGCCGACTCTGGCGCAGTTCCAGCAGCTCGTGGCGGACGGCAAGATCCACTACTTCATCGGAGGCCGTCTCATGCAGGGCAACGGCGGTTCGGACGCTTCCAGTGAGATCGCGGCTTGGGTGGCCGCGAACTACCAGGCGCAGACCATTGGTGGAACCACGGTGTACGAGCTTCGGGGCTAGGGGCTTGCACCTGACGCAACGTCAGGAATTAGCGTGGTTCCCATGACGGGAACAGCAGGGAACGGTCCGTGGAGCATCGGGGAACTGGCAGCAGCGTGTGGTGTCAGTGTTCGAACCCTGCACCATTACGACCAGATCGGGCTGCTGTCCGCGAGTGAACGGACAGCAGCCGGGCACCGCAGGTACGACGAGGGCGACCTCAGGCGGCTCTACCGGATCAAGGCGTTACAGATGCTGGGCCTGCCATTGGCCTCCATTGCTGACGCGCTGGACAGCCCCGAAGCTTCGCTTCTTGGCCTCTTGGAGCAGCAGTTGGCCCAGGTCCGCGAACATGCCCGACAGGTTCGCCTGCTTGAGGACCGATTGGGCCACTTGTTGGCCCGGATGGACGGACCCGCCATGCCCACCCCCGAACAGTTCATGACGACATTGGAGATGATCACCGTGTACGAACAGCATTTCACCGCGGAGCAGCGTCAACAGCTTGCTGACAGGCGCCAAGAGCTCGGAGCCGAAAAAATTGAGGATGCCAAGCAGAAATGGGCGGCATTGGTCGAAGAGGGCCTGGCCTTCGCCCGCACCGGTACGGCTGTCACCGACCCTGCAGTGCAGGAGTGGGTCCGCTCATGGGATGGAATCGGCGCCATGTTCCATTCGGGCGACGACACCAAAGCCGCAGCCCGGGCCGCCTGGCAGGAAAACAGCCAAGCCATCAGCGCCGAGCTGCCGTGGAGCCCCCAGGATCTGGCAGGTCTGATGGGCTATCTGGCAAAGGCCCGGGCGCAGTAGGGATCCGGGCCGCTATTCTTCCGGCTCTGCCTCGACCGCACCACGGACCGCTGCGATGGACGCCGCCACGTCTGCGGCATCCGTGGTCCAGTTGCTCACCGAGATTCTGAGGATCTCCCGGCCCCGCCACGACGAACCCGACATCCACACCGCGCCTTCGGCCATGAGTCGTTGAGTGATCCTGTGGGTGCGGTCGTCGCTGCCAAAGCTCACGGAGACTTGGGTGAACACCACGTCATTGAGGACTTCAACCCCCGGGATTGCGGCCAGACCGTCCGCCAATGCCCGCGCGTTCGCCGCCAGCCGCTCCACCATGGCTATCACACCGGATCGACCCAGTTGCCGCAGAGCAGCCCACACCGGGATGCCGCGTGCCCGGCGGGACATCTCAGGAACCTTCTCCAGAGGGTCACCCAGTCCCGTTTCGCTGGCAATCAAGTAGCTGGTGTGGACGCTGAAGGCGCGGCGCAGGGACTCCGGCCGCGAGACGATAGCCAGTCCGCAGTCATAGGGGACGTTGAGGGTCTTGTGGGCGTCGGTAGCCCAGGAATCAGCGCCCTCCACGCCGGCCAGCCGCTGCCTCAGAATCGGGCTCACAGCAGCCCAGAGACCGAAAGCACCATCCACATGGACCCACGCTCCACGGTCATGGGCCACCGCGATGGCTTCTTCCATGGGATCGAAAGCACCCGAGTGCAGGTTCCCTGCCTGCAAACACACCAAGGAAGGCCCCGGCTGCTCATCCATGGCTGCTGCCAGGGCGTCGGGGAGGACACGGCCCTCATGGTCAGCATCAACAGGAACGCAAGCACCCAAGCCCAGGTACCGCAGGGCGAGGTCCACTGCGGCGTGGCGTTCCCTGCCGGCGAAGGTGGTGATCCTCGGCCCGCCGTTCAGGCCCAACGACTCAAGGTCCCAGCCGGCTTCGTCCATCAGGTACTGCCGTCCCGCTGCCAACCCCACGAAGTTGGCGGTGGTAGCGCCAGTAGTGAATCCGACGTCGGCGGTTGGCGGAAGATGAAGAAGGTCCAGGAGCCAGGCAGCCGCGGATTCTTCGATGGCGGCCGCCGCCGGGGTGGCGAAGCGAAGTCCCGTGTTCTGGTCCCATGCCGAGACCAGCCAGTCGGCGGCCATGGCAGCGGGAAGGGTGCCGCCCATGACCCACCCGAAGAAGCGGCCGGACTGGATCGCCATGAGGCCCGGCTCAGCCAAAGCGGCGAGCTCGTCGACCACCTCGGCGGCATCGGTGGCCTCATCAGGGAGGCGCTGCAGGATGCTGCCGGCCACCTGATCGGCGTCGGAGGAAGGGCGGACAGGACGAGTAGGCACTGACGTGAGCCAAGCACCGGCGTGGACCATTGCCCGTTCCAATGCAGCCCCGTAAGCCTCCGGCATCGCAGACATGCGCACAGCGTACTCCCGGTTTTCCGGCGGGAACAGACCGGGCCGAACCTTACCAGGCCGACCCTTACTAGAGGGTCAGCGTCAGGAGGTGGCCGCCGTCGTCATCCTTCACAGCGGTGACCGTCACCGCCGTGTAGTCCGGGATCCGCCACATGCCCTCTTCCAGTTCGCCGCCGGAGTCACCGACGACAACGGTGCGCATGCCTGCCGCGCGCGCAGCGGCAATACCTGCGGGCGCGTCTTCAAAAACCACGACGTCGGCCGGTTCGGCTCCCAGCAGCGCGGCGGCTTTGAGGTATCCCTCCGGATGTGGCTTGCCCCGGGTCACTGATTCGGCAGTGACGGTGGTGGACGGCATGCTGAGCCCGGCAGCCTTCATCCGGATTTCCGCCAGGATGCGATCTGCCGAGGTGACCAACGCGATCGCCTCATCCGGCAGCCCCGCAAGCAGTGCCTCGGCACCGGGAAGCGCGATCACGCCGTCCGTCCGGGTGCGCTCCATGTCGCCGAGTTCTGCGGTCAACGCCTCCAAGTCAGCGCCGGCGGGCGCGTAGCGGCGTATGGTGTCGCCGGCCTGGACGCCGTGGGAGGTGCGAAGAATCTCGTTGTAGTCCAGGCCATAGCGTTCGGCGAACTCCAACCACACCTGCTCCACGATGGCCGTCGAATCCACCAACGTCCCGTCCATGTCGAAGAGGACGGCTCGGACGGTCAGCACGGGCGGTTCGGTGGCAGGATTCGCGGCAGGATGGGTCATGGTTCCATCCTGCCGCACCTGGCGGGGGTTACTCACCCATTGGGTCGCTGCGGCAGATACTGGACCGCCCACTTGTTGCCATCCGGATCCGCGAAGTACACAAAGTGGCCCCAGTCCTGGATGTCGACGTCGCTGACCTCCACTCCGTTGGCTTTGAGTTGCTCATGGGCTTTGTTGATGTCCGCCACCACGATCTGAAGCGACGGCGCCGTACCCGGAGGTGCGTCATTCAGGCCCTCGCCAATCGCGATGGAGCAGGCAGATCCTGGCGGGGTCAACTGCACGAAACGGATGCCGTCCGTGGGACGCTCATCGTAATCGGCGTTGAAACCAACCTTGTTGACGTAGAAATCCTTCGCCCGGTCGACGTCGGACACAGGGACAAATACCAGTTCAAGTTTCCAGTCCATGCGCCACAGGCTAACGGCGCGGGGAGGAAACCGGTAGGGGTTCCTGTCTAGCCGGCCACGCCGTAGAGGCGGTCGCCGGCGTCGCCAAGACCCGGCACGATGTACGACTTCTCGTTGAGTTTTTCATCAATCGAGGCCAGGACAATGTTCACGTTGGCGTCCGAAAGCTCTTCTTCCAGCTTGGCCAGCCCCTCAGGAGCGGCGAGCAGGCAGATGCAGGTGACGTCCGAGGCGCCGCGCTTGAAGAGGAACTTAATGGCCTCGCGCAGGGTGCCACCGGTAGCGAGCATGGGGTCCAGGACGAAGATCTGGCGGCCGGTGAGGTCCTCGGGGAGACGCTCGGCGTAGGTGATGATGTCCAGGGTTTCTTCGTCGCGGGCCATGCCCAGGAAGCCGACCTCGGCAGTGGGGACCAGCTTGGTCATGCCCTCCAGCATGCCCAGCCCGGCGCGCAGGATGGGAACCACCAGCGGCGTGGGCTTGGTGAAAGCCGTGCCGATGGTCTTGGTGACCGGGGTCTCGATCTCGACCGGTTGCGTCTTGACCTCACGGGTGGCTTCGTAGGCCAGGAGGGTGACGAGTTCTTCGGTGAGTTGCCGGAAGACCGGTGAAGGAGTGTTCTTGTCCCGCAATACGGTGAGCTTGTGAGCGACCAGCGGGTGGTCCACGACGAATGTGCGCATCCCCCAAAACTATCATTGAGACATGAGCGCCACCGAGCCGTATCACGCAGATCACTTGGCCTGGATGGGCCTTGCCCTGGACGAAGCCCGGTTGGCGTTGGAGACGGACGACGTGCCGATCGGCGCCGTCGTCTTAGGGCCCGACGGCGGGGTGCTGGGTTCCGGCCGCAACGAACGTGAGGCGCACGGGGACCCGACCGCCCATGCCGAAGTCGTCGCAATCCGGCAGGCGGCCGCTGCGCTGCGGCAACGCGCCGTGGATTCGGGTGCCTCCGGTGATGGGTGGCGGCTGGAGGACTGCACCTTGGTGGTGACCCTCGAGCCGTGCGCCATGTGTGCCGGTGCGATTGTGTTGGCCCGTATCCCCCGCGTGGTTTTTGGCGCCTGGGATGAGAAAGCCGGCGCGGCGGGCTCTGTCTTCGACATCCTGCGCGAGCGCCGCCTCAACCACTGGGTGGAGGTCTATGCCGGCGTCCGCGAGGACGAGTGTTCAGCGCTCCTCAGGGACTTCTTCGCCGCGCACCGCGTGGCCGGCTCCGCAGCCGCCCCGCGAGTTGGCAGTTAATGACAATCCGGCGGCCCGGGATTGTCATTAAGTGTCATCTCGGTGGAGCTTCCAAGGCGTCCAGGACGGTCCGGGCGGTGGATTCCCAGCGCTGCAAACCGCGCCGGGCTTGAAGGGCGTTGCTGCGCCAGGACTCTTGGAGGGCGTGGTCCGTGAGCCAGGTCCGCAGGGTTCCTCCCAGGGCTTCCTTTGGATCCCACACCGCGCCCGCGCCGCTGTGCCCCAGCGCCTCCACGGCACCGGTCCCCTGCCGCACCAGCACCGGGACGCCGTGAGCCAGGGACTCCGTCACTACCATCCCGAACGACTCGGACTGTGAGATCAGCACGCTCAGGTCCGCCCGACGCCACTGGTCCTGCAACGCCTGCCCAGTGAGTTCGCCGGTGACACTGAGGCGGTCCTGCAGACCGTGATGTTCGACGGCGGCCCTCACCTCGGCCGCGTACGCCGGGGCGGCTTCTTCCGAGCCGATGAGGGCTGCCGTCCAGGGGAGATCCTTGATCTGGCTTAGGGCTTCGATCAAGAGTGTTTGACTCTTGTTCGGCAGGAGGGCCGCGACGGACACGATGTGCTTGGGGTGGGAGCCTTCGCTGATGTCTGCCGGTTCCGCGCCCGGCGTGGCGACCGTGATGTCCAGTGAGCCGTGCCGGGCCTGAAGCTCCGCGGCGGAGTGCATGCTCGGGCAGATGATCCCGGTCGCAGCCGCCAGCGCTTTCGCCTCAAGATCGTGATGGTCCGCCAACGCCATGTGCGAGAGGATCCACACCTTGGTCCCGGCCTGCACGGCGCCCGCAACCTCCTCCGGTGCGCCGCTCGCCACCAAGCCGTCGGCAATCACGGTAGTGCCGCCGTCGAGCGCTTGCGCGAACCGCTGCCGGTCCGCCGGGCTGCCGACCGGCCAGTCGCCGTCGACCGTTACTGTCTCGACTGTCGCGCCAAGGGCATTCAGGTGTTCGGCAAGTTTGGCGTTGTATTTATTGCCGCCGGAGCCGTGCCGGACGTTGCCGGGGACGAGGAAGCGGATGCGCACTTACTTGGCCGGGAGCTCCAGCGAGTAGCCCGCCCAGGCGTCAGGGTTCTCGCGGAGGACGACGTCGATGCCAGCCAGCGCCGGGCCGTCCTCGGTGTCCTGGATCCGCGTGGCCATGGCGTCCGCGATGTGCTTGGCGAGGGCCTCGGTGGTGGAGAGCTTGCCCTTGAAAGCGGGGTGCTCGTCCAGGTTCCTGTAGTTCAGGTCTTCAAGGATCTCTTCCAGGATGCCGCCGGCGGCGCCGATGTCCAGGACGATTGCGTCGTTGTTGAGTTCACGACGCCGGAAGCTGACTTCGGCAACGAACGTGGCCCCGTGGAGGCCTTGGGCCGGGCCGAACGCTTCGCGGGGAAGGCTGTGGGCGATCATGAAGTGGCGTCGGACGGTCAGGCTGAACATGTATTAATCCTTCGGGTTTGGATACGCGACCACGTGGCAGAAACCGCCGGGCCGTTCAAGCAATCCAGCGAGTGTTGCGGGCAGGTTTTGGAACTGGCATTCACTGGTCAGGAACGTGTCGAACATTGGGTCCTTGAGTTGGGCAGCCGCTTCCTGCAAGCGCTGCGCATTGGTCCGCCGGTGCCTGCGGGGCAGGGCCACGGCGCCCACTTGGCTGGAGCGGATGTTCAGCCTGCGGGCATGGAAATCCTCACCGAGCGGCAGGGTGACTTCCTTGTCAGCGAACCAGGAAAGCTCAATCACGTCAGAGTCATCGCCGGCCAGTTGCAGGCTCAGTTTGAGGCCGTCGTTGGAGGCGGAGCAGTGGAAAACGATGTCGTTGTCGTTGTCCGCGTTGTCAGGCTCGGCAAATTCGATGCCCAGCTTGTCGGCGAGGTTTCGCTTTTCCGGGTCCGCGTCCACGAGCTGCAGGCGGCCCAGCGGATACTTCCGCAGCAGCGTCGCCAGGACGCCGCCCACCAAACCGCCACCGACGACGGCGACCCGGTCTCCCAGCCTCGGCCCGGCTTCCCAGATGGCATTGATGGCGACTTCGACGATGCCCGTGAGCACCGCGCGGCGCGCGGGGACGTCCGTGGGAATGGGAGTCAGCTGGCTGGTGGGGACGACGTAGAAGTCCTGGTGCGGGTGGAGGCTGAAGATGGTCTTGCCGAGCCATTCTTCCGGTCCCTGTTCGACGACGCCGACGCTCAGGTACCCGTACTTGACCGGGCCGGGGAACTCGCCTTCCTGGTGCGGGGCCTGCATCAGATCGGCTACGCGCTCGGGAACACGGCCCTCGTGAACCACCCGCTCAGTGCCCCGGCTGACCCCGGAGTACAGGGTCCTGACCAGGGCTTCTTCTTCTTTGGGGTTCTCAATGGCTTCGGGGCGCAGTTCACCATCGCCGGACTTGGTGACCCAGTAGGCGGTGGCTTGGTGCACGTGCTCGCGAGGAATAGTCATGGTACTTAGGAATCTAGTGGCGGGGCGCTTCGGATGGAAGTTGGCGCTGTTTCGCGGGTGTTTTGGGGGTGTCTCTGCTGGGGTGACGCGGCCTCGTTTTGGGGAACCGGGCCCAACTCCGGTACCCTATTTCAGTTGGTGACGTGTCCGAGCGGCCGAAGGTGCAACACTCGAAATGTTGTTTGGTGTAAAAGCCAACGTGGGTTCAAATCCCACCGTCACCGCCAATGAGAACCCCCGGGAAACCGGGGGTTCTCTGCATTTCCGGGAGTTCCGTGCCGCATTCGCCATGCGGTCGCGACGACAACTGGACGCCAGTGCACATGCATCACGGGCACTGGACCGAGTCCGGGTCAAGCAGCGAGCTCGGCTCGGCGGAACCGCAGCTCGCGCAGTGTCCCGTTCAGCGGCGAACCGGTGAACGGCAGCTCCTCGAGGTTGATAGCCGAAGCTGCCGCGAGGGCTACGGCGTTGGCCGCGGCCGCTGCCCGCTGGGGCAAGCCGATGGAAGCGGCAAACTCGCGCCAGTGTTTCGCCCTCAGCCCCTTGGCTCTTCCGTTGACAGTGAGTGCCATGGTGTCATCTCCGTAGAGGAGCGTGCACGAGATGTCATAGATCGGCGCCACCGCCCACCCTCCCTTCGGACGGCCCAGAACCGAAACGTTCTTGGCGTGAAGGTCACCGTTGCCGGTAAGCCAGGCAAACACGAACTGCAGATAGAGGTTCCGCACGGCCACCGGCCTGGCCTTACACAGTCCCGCCAAGGCCATAACGACATCCTCGGAGCTGACAGCGTACTTGGATGCCGGGGGAAGATTCATGGCCTGTGCAGCGTCCTCCAGGGGCAACCGGCGGATGTCACCGCCGTCGTTCTGGATGCGGTCGAACCGCTCCACGAGCAGTCCGTGCAGACCCAGCCGGTCGCGGACCATGCTGTGGGCCGCGACGGGAATCTTCAGGGCCTTGGCCCCAGCCAGGTGCGCCGCGTCATTGACCACAAGATGCCGGTGCAGCGGCGGGTCCAGCTTGAGCAGATACCGGCGGCCTGCCAGTGCGAGCGGAGTGGTGAGCATTGAGGCGCTGGCCTTGCTCTGTACACCCGGCAGTCCGTGCAGGTCCACGGCCTCGGCCAAGGCGGCAAAGTCGAGGTCTTCAGGCCTGGCCACGTCGGCCAGGGGTTCGGGCTCCAGCGGCGGCTTCCCAGCCGGGACGACCTGGACGTCGCCAGGAACATCGGCGCCGACGTCCAACAGAAGGCTGAGCTCGTCCGCCAGGCTCGTCTTGACGGCATCCTTGAGGACGGTCAGGCGGTGGCCTTCGGGCAAGAGACCGGCGAAAAAGGCCGGCAGCGCACCGTTCGGGGTTTCGACCGGACCAGGCGCGAAAGGCAGCGTACTCGCGACGGGACTGGCTGTGTAGTCCGGGACGTAGCCGAAGACCACACTGCCGCGCTGCGTGCGTTCCAAGTGGCCGGCCAGTACCCCCGATTTGTAGACATCCGCCTTTCGGACGAACTTCAGCTGGGCCAGATCCTCAGCCATCAATGGTCCCCAGTCGCAGGCCCACAGCATTGGCCGCCGCGACAACCGTCTGCAGCGATGGATTACCCGTTCCCGTTTCAATGGCGTGGACAGTACGCGCTGACGTGCCGATCAGATCCGCAAGAGTGCCCTGCGTGATACCTGCGACCTTCCGGGCATTCCTGATGCTCACACCAATCGCCTTGACGTCATCCATCTAGTGACCGTTTCTGAAATATGTTGCTGATTTGGCTTGCACGAACTCTTACGATGCCCGATATCGAGAGATTACGCAACATATTTTCGAAACGCTGCTGTTGCTGACCTCGCCGCCGCTCCCTGGACGAAATCGGCAACATACTTCCGCTTTCAACCTCGTAGTGGCACCCGCCGTAGCGCGGTACATTATTCACGGATGCCGCAATGACACCCTCGGAACGGCAAGAACGTCGGAGGCAACAATGGCCCGGTCAACCAGCAAGACAGGCAAAAGTACCGACTACGAATTCGTCACTGTCTGGCGCGTGGCGGGGACGCGTGAGGAAGTAGTGGACGTCCTTGGAGATGCCGGGACACTGAAGCAGTGGTGGCCATCGGTCTACCTGAGCGTTACGAGAGTGACCCCGGGCGGCCCCGACGGAGTGGGCGCTTCCTTCGACCTCCACACCAAAGGCTGGCTCCCCTACACCTTGCGTTGGCGGCTCACTGTCACGGAACCGGTGACCCTGGATGGCTTCGCACTCACAGCCGTTGGCGACCTCAACGGCACGGGGCGCTGGACCTTCGCAACGGATGGCCCCGAAACAGTCATCACCTACGACTGGCGGGTCAGCACAGCCAAACCCCTCCTTCGCAGACTGAGTTGGCTCCTCAAACCTGCATTCTCGGCGAACCACCACTGGGCCATGGCCCGAGGTGAGGAAAGCCTGAAACTTGAGCTCCGCCGTCGTAGGTCCACCACAGATCGGGGCAGCGTTCCGGCCCCACCGGGTCCCACCTTCACCTCGCGGCGCAAACAAACGCAGGAAGGACGTTGACGATGCCCGAGGCTCCCAGGAACAGCGTCCTCTGGCTGCCCGAACCCGAGGAACAGGACTACCCGGCCGCGGCGGACTACCTGTCCTTCCTGGGGTCTGACCATGTGGTGAACCAACTGGTGGATGCCCTGCGGAACGAGAGGATCGTGCATAGGAAAGCCAAAGATATTCTCCGCGCTTCCCGGCTGACCCTGCTGCCGGAGGACAACGCCCACGTGGCATCGGACCGGCGCAAGATCCGCAGCGGCAAAAGGCTTTCACCTGTGCTCATGGTGCGCGGGGACCTGTCCCGTGGCATCCCGGCCCAGATTGTCGATGGGTACCACCGCGTCTGTGCCAGCTACTACACGGACGAGAACACTGACATCCCGCTCAAATTGGCGGACCTCCCGCCCGAGCAAAACAGGTGACATTCCTTCAGCTCTCCCTGATTTCCGCAGTGGCCCTCCTGGGGCCACTATTGGCGTTGCCCCGGAAATGGCATCTGCCGGTAGTCCTTGGCCAACTGCTGGCGGGAATCCTCATCGGACGCACAGGACTGAAACTGGTGGATCCAGGGGATCCAACCTTCACGTTGCTGGCTGATGTCGGCTTTGCCTTGATCATGTTCGTCGCCGGGACCCACGTCCCCGTCCGTGACAAGGCGATCCGGGCGGCCCTGGGTGGTGGTGCGGCGAGAGCTGGAGCAGCAGCTGCGTTGGCGGTGGCAACAGGCATAGGTATCGCTGCCATTTTCGGGACTGGCCATGCACCGTTGTACATTGTGCTGCTGGCGTCGTCTTCCGCGGCCTTGGTGCTGCCGATCGTGGACTCCCTGAGGCTCGGCGGTCCCAAGGTTCTGACAATGATTGCGCAGGTGGCCATCGCTGATATCGCGTGCATCGTTGCGCTGCCTCTGGCCGTCGATCCGCCCAACGCGGGACGTGCAGCCCTGGGTGCGGTCGCGGTCGCGGCGTGCGCGCTGATCCTGTTCTTCGTCCTTCGCGCCTTGGAGCGCAGGGGTACCCGTGACCGGTTGCATAACGTTTCGGAAGACCGGAAGTTTGCGCTCGAGCTCCGGATCCAACTGGCCTTGTTGTTTGCCCTGGCGGGACTGGCCGTTCTTGGCCACGTCTCCGTGATGCTGGCAGGATTCTCCTTCGGCCTGGCCGTGGCGGCAGTAGGCGAACCGAGGCGGCTTGCCCACCAGCTTTTCGCCGTCAGCGACGGCTTCCTGGGCCCCGTCTTCTTCGTTTGGCTTGGGGCATCCCTGAACGTGAACGACCTCGCCGCTGATCCACGGATGATCCTGCTGGGCCTGAGCCTCGGCGTCGGCACACTGGTGGTCCACTCTGCAATGCGCGTCCTGGGTCAGCCCTTGCCCTTGGCCGTCCTCTCGGCATCGCAGCTGGGAGTCCCCGTGGCGGCGACCACCATCGGATCCCAACTGCACCTGCTGCAGCCCGGCGAAGGCGCGGCCATGATCCTCGGTGCGTTGATCACCATTGCAGCCAGTGCCGTGGCAGGGTCCCGGGCCGTTTCTGCGCAGGAAGCCGTAACCAACCCATCCGGGGCCGGACCGGCGCCGAACTCCCGATAGAATCAAGAGGCCGCAAGACAGGCCAACGCGATAAGAAAAGGGAGGACCCGTGCGCACTTCACAGCTCCGGGCACCCTTCCATGCGTTGCGGTCCGGCGCGATCGCGTTGGTGATTGTGGCTTTGGCGGCCGGTGCGCACGTTGTTGGCGGCGGCTTGCTGCCCATGGCCCCGGTCCTGTTGGCGCTGCTCGCCCTCACGGCGTTGGCCACCACGTTGGCAACCCGGTTCAAACTGAACGTCGTCACCATGGCAGCGCTCCTGGGCGCAGGGCAGCTCGCACTCCACGAGGCCTTCACCGCGCTCGGGCCCGTAGCCGCCGGCACAACCGGAGCGGCGCACCACCTCGGCAACGAGCAACTGACCCCGGCCCTGCACACAGTCACGGAACACACCCACGAGGTTGGCACCACAGTGGGCGTCCTGATGCTGATCGCCCACATCGCGGCCACGGTTGGGTCGTCTATCGTCCTGGCCAAGGGCGAGGACGCTTTGTGGCAGCTCGCCGCGTGGCTGCGCCCGCTTGTCGTCCTGCCCACACTGCTCTTCAGGCCCGACGCCGGCGCCTCACCTGTCGCAGTTGGCGCACCTGACGTTTTCATCCCCCGCCCCTGGCGGAACCTAAGGCAAGACAGCCGCCGCGGCCCGCCCGCCGTCGTCGTACTTCCCTAGTTCCGCCCGGCACCAAAGCCGCAAAGCAGGCACAAGCCTTTGCCTGGTGACGGGCTTTAAACCCGTACCCCGCGCCGCCTCAGTAGGCGCACCCGAAAGGCAATCCCATGAAGAAGTCCTCGCTCCGCCGTACCCTCTCAGCCACCGCCGTCGCCGGTGGTACTGCAGCCCTGATGATGGCCGGAATCGCCGGCGCTTCGGCCCACGTCTCGGTGGATCCGAACAAGACGGCTGCCAACTCCTACGCGTTGTTGACGTTCAGTGTTCCCCACGGCTGCGGCACGTCGGGCACCACCAAAGTGGCCATCAACCTTCCCGAGGAACTGACGGATGCCACCCCCACGGTGAACCCGAACTGGACCGTGGAGAAGGTGACCGAAAACCTGGCTGAGCCCAAGAAGCTGGAGGACGGCACGTCCATCACCAAGCGGACCAGCCAGATCGTCTACACGGCAAAGGCCCCGCTGGATCCCCACATGCGCGATGCACTGGTCCTGTCGGTGAAACTGCCGGACGCAGCCGGAAAGACCATCTACTTCCCCACGTACCAGACCTGCGAAACGGGCAAGACGGATTGGATCGAGATCCCCAAAGACGGCCAGAGCGAGGACGATTTGAAGTCGCCGGCACCGGCCATCTCCATCACTCCGGCAGCAGCGTCGGGTGACCACCACGCGGCATCCACCGAGTCCACGGAGCAGGCAGCAGCCGTAACCGACGACGGTTCGCAGGCCCGGAGCTGGGCCGGCCTGATCGCCGGTATCGCGGGGCTCGGCCTTGGTGGCGCGGCCTTCTTCCGCAGCCGCTCCGCAAAACCCGCAGCCGTGAAGGCAGATACGAAGTAACACCGCAGGTGGCGCCCGGAAAGATCACGATCCGGGCGCCAATCCGCGCTGTAACCCGTGGCTGAATTGACTCGGGCCACCGCCGGGGCAAGGCTGGTGCCCATGTGGACTCAGCGCATCAAAACCGGTCTTGTGACGACGACGGCGGCCGCCTCGCTGCTGCTCCTGGCGGCTTGCGGACCAAGCCCCAGCCCTGCGGACTCGAGCAGTGCTCCGCCTACTTCCTCCACTCCTTCGCCATCTTCAACGTCGGCCTCTCCCACTCCGTCGGCCACGACCACACCCTCGCAGCCACCCACCACGACACCCACGTCTGCCCCTCCGGCAGCAGTCGGACAGTGCAAGGCCGACTCCTTGACCGCGACCACCGATTCCACCGGCGGCGGCGCGGCCGGAAGTGTCTACGAGAAGCTGATCCTGAAAAACTCCGGAACGGCCCCCTGCATCATCGAGGGTTTCGCGGGAGTTTCCCTGACGGCTGACGCGAACGGCGACCCAATCGGCGAACCTGCAGCGCGCGAGTCCACAACCCCGGTCACCAAGATTGAGTTGGCTCCGGGCAAGGCCGCCTGGGCTGAAATCCGCTACACGCAGGCAGGCAACTACGGCGATTGCACCAAGGTCTCCGCAGCTGGCTTCCGCATCTATCCGCCCAACGACACGGCTTCACTGTTCGTCGCCGAGCCCCACGACGCCTGCAGCAACGCCGGCATCAAGCTGCTGACCGTCACCGCTTTCCAGGCTGTTTGATCCCGTCCCCCACGGTTCCGGCTTATTCTGTCGGAGCCGTGGGGCATGATGGATGAATGCAGGAGCCGCAGGCGCCCAATGGCGCCATCAGCCGTTTCAGCCAGGCAACCAGGGAATGGTTCCTCGGCGCTTTTTCCGAGCCCACACCTGCCCAGGATGGTGCCTGGAACGCGATCTCCTCGGGTTCGCACGCGCTGGTCGTGGCGCCAACAGGCTCCGGTAAAACACTCGCGGCATTCCTGTGGGCCCTGGACAGGCTGCACTCCACTCCAGCTGACACGCTCCCTGGTCTTGAGTCTGTGCCTGCCAACGGCAAAGGCCGGGCCAAACGACCCAAAACCAAAACCCGTGTCCTGTATATCTCGCCCCTCAAAGCGTTGGGTGTCGACGTTGAACGGAACCTTCGTTCGCCGCTGATCGGCATCACGCAAACGGCAAAGCGTTTGGGACTGCCTGCGCCGCTGGTGACGGTCGGTGTCCGTTCAGGAGATACGACGGCGGCAGACCGCCGAACGCTGCTGACCAACCCTCCGGATATCCTCATCACCACTCCGGAATCCCTTTTCCTGATGCTGACCTCCCGTGCCCGGGAAACGCTCAGCGAGGTGGACACCATCATCATTGACGAGGTGCACGCCGTTGCTGGCACAAAACGTGGCGCCCACCTGGCGGTTTCGCTGGAACGCCTGGACGCTTTGCTGCCGAAACCTGCCCAACGGATCGGACTTTCGGCCACGGTCCAGCCCCGGGAGTTGGTGGCTCAGTTCCTGGCCGGCCAAGCTCCCGTGGAGATCGTCGCGCCCCCGTCCAAAAAGAATTGGAACCTCACGGTCACTGTGCCTGTGGAGGACATGTCGGACCTTCAGGGTGCGGCCGGCGCGTTCGACTCCGGCCCGGCGTCCGGGCTCCAGCCACAAGCGTCCATCTGGCCGCATGTGGAGGAACAGATCGTGGATCTGGTCCTGTCCAAGCAATCCACCATCGTCTTTGCCAACTCCCGCCGGCTCTCCGAGCGCCTGACGGCCCGGCTCAACGAAATCTACGCAGAACGCCAGCTGATGGCCGTGGGCGGCAGCGAATGGGGGGCCTCTGAGGCGAACCCTGCTGTTCCTGCTTCCACGGCAACCCCGGCACACATGATGGCGCAGGCCGGCAGCACCACCGGAGCCGATCCGGTCCTTGCCCGCGCGCACCACGGCTCTGTCTCCAAAGACCAGCGGGCCATGATCGAGGACGACCTCAAGTCCGGCCGCTTGCGTTGCGTCGTAGCCACCTCATCCCTGGAACTCGGCATCGACATGGGCGCCGTTGACCTTGTGATCCAAGTGGAATCCCCGCCCTCGGTGGCCAGCGGCCTGCAGCGCGTGGGACGTGCCGGACACCAGGTGGGCGAGATCTCCGAAGGCGTGCTGTTCCCCAAGCACCGTGCTGACCTCCTGCACACCAGCGTCACCGTGGAACGCATGCTCAGCGGCCAGATCGAGCGGTTGAGCATTCCGGCTAACCCCTTGGACATTCTGGCCCAGCAAACGGTCGCCGCAACGGCCCTGGGCAGCATCGACGTCGAAGAATGGTTCACCACCGTGCGTCGCTCCGCTCCCTTCGCGAGCCTTCCACGCTCCGCGTTTGAGGCCACGTTGGACCTGTTGGCCGGACGCTACCCCTCCGACGAGTTCGCTGAACTGCGTCCACGGATCATCTGGGACAGGCAAGCCGGAACAATTGAGGGACGGCCCGGCGCCCAACGCCTTGCGGTGACCTCCGGCGGCACCATCCCGGACCGTGGCCTGTTTGGCGTGTACATCATCGGCACGGAAGTTGAGGGCTCGTCCTCTCCAGCCGGCGGGGACGGCAGTGAACCCACGGCGTCTGCCCGCGCGGCGAAGGGCGGCCGCCGCGTTGGCGAGCTTGACGAAGAAATGGTGTACGAATCCCGGGTGGGCGATGTGTTCGCCCTTGGCGCCACCAGCTGGAAGATCGAGGACATCACCCATGATCGCGTTCTGGTCTCCCCCGCTTTCGGCCAGCCGGGCAAGCTCCCCTTCTGGAAGGGGGATTCCCTGGGCCGTCCCGTCGACCTCGGTAAGGCCTTGGGCGCGTTCATCCGGGAACTGTCAGCGGCAGATGAGGCACCGGCCATGGAACGCTGCCAAGCCAGCGGCCTGGACGCTTTCGCAGCCAGCAACCTCCTGCAATACCTCAGGGAACAAAAAGAAGCCACGGAGATCGTCCCGAGCGACCGGACCCTGGTAGTCGAGCGTTTCCACGATGAACTCGGCGATTGGCGAGTGGTCCTCCACAGTCCCTTCGGCATGCCTGTCCACGCACCGTGGGCACTCGCCGTCGGACAACGCCTGCAGCAGCGCTACGGCCTGGACGGTTCCGCCATGGCAGCTGACGACGGAATTGTGCTGCGCGTGCCCATGATGGAGGACGAGCCGCCGGGAGCCGAGCTGTTCCTCTTTGACCCGGAAGAACTCGAGCAGATTGTCACGGCCGAGGTTGGCGGCAGCGCGCTGTTCGCTTCGAGGTTCCGTGAATGCGCTGCCAGGGCCCTGCTCCTCCCCCGCCAGAATCCCGCGAAACGGCAGCCCTTGTGGCAGCAACGCCAGCGGTCAGCACAGTTGCTGGACGTCGCCAAGAAGTACCCCTCGTTCCCCATCGTGCTTGAAGCTGTGCGTGAATGCTTGCAGGATGTGTACGATCTTCCTGCCCTGAAAGACATTGCGTCGTCCGTGGAACGCCGGGAACTTCGCATCGTCGAAACCACCACACAGCAACCCTCCCCCTTCGCAAAGTCACTGCTTTTTGGGTACGTAGCCCAGTTCCTATACGAGGGCGACTCCCCGCTTGCCGAACGCCGGGCTGCAGCCTTGGCCCTGGACTCCACCTTGCTCAACGAACTCCTGGGCCGTGTGGAACTCCGGGAACTACTTGACGCCGCAGTCATCGACTCCACCGAAATGGAACTGCAACGGCTCGCCCCGGGCCGCCGCGTCCGTGGGATGGAAGGCGTCGCTGATCTCCTTCGTCTGCTCGGACCGCTCAGTGTTGAGGAAGTAGCGGAACGGCTCCAAGGGACGGAGCAAGCGGAGGCTTCCCCCGGGCTGGCAGCGTTGGATCAGCCGTTCGACCCCGAATCACCGGATGAGATCGAGGAAACCCCTTCGATCGCGCCACACGGCACTGCCGCTGAAGCTACGGCCCACCTCGCGGCCCTCCACAAAGCCAACCGCGCGCTCAAGGTGACCATCGGCGGCGTCGAACGGTACGCGGCAGTGGAAGACGCCGCCCGGCTCCGCGACGCTATTGGCGTTCCGCTGCCCATGGGCGTTCCCCTGGCCTTTATCGAGCCGGTGAACGATCCCTTGGGGGATCTCGTTTCCCGCTATGCGCGTACCCACGGACCGTTCACGGCAGTGGAGGCCGCAGCGAGGCTGGGACTGGGCGTCGCCGTCGTCAATACGGCATTGAAGCGGCTGGCCGGAGATGGCCGGGTGGTCGAAGGCGAGTTCCGCCCCCATGCGGTCGCCGAGCAGCCCACCGAGGGTGTGGAGCCGGAACTCATGAGCCTGGACGCTCCGCCGTCCAGCGAGTGGTGCGATGCCGAAGTGCTCAGGAAGCTCCGGCGTCGCTCACTTGCCGCGCTGCGGGCCGAGGTCGAGCCGGTAGACACCGCGGCCTATGGCCGGTTCCTCCCCGCCTGGCAGAACGTCACCGCGCCGGGCAAGTCCAGAAGCCAGGCGTTGCGCGGTCTCGATGGCATCATCACAGCAGTGGACCAACTCTCCGGAGTACCCATTCCGGCGTCAGCCTGGGAGCCGTTGGTGCTGGCAAGCCGGGTGGCCGACTACAAGCCAGCAATGCTCGATGAACTCATGGCCGCTGGCGAGCTCCTCTGGTCCGGTGCCGGATCTCTACCCGGCAACGATGGCTGGATCAGCCTCCACGTGGCCGACTCCGCCGAGCTGACCCTCAACCCGGACCCCGAGTTCGAACCCGGGGATGCCCAACAGCGGCTCCTTGAACACTTCAGCGCCGGGGGTGGCTACTTCTTCCGGCAGCTCACCGAGGTGGCAGGGGGCATGGATGCCGTGCTCAGTGACGATGCCGTCGTCACCGCGCTGTGGGATCTTGTGTGGGCGGGGCGGGTCACAGGAGATACCTTCGCTCCCGTGCGGGCCATGATCTCCGGCGGCAAGACAGCCCACCGGCAGGTCGCCAAGGCTCCACGGGCAAGGGCTCCGCGTATGAGCAGGCTCGGCCGCTCGCACGGAACCGGGTTGCTTGGCTCACCGGGCCTCACCGGCGGACGCTACGGTTCGGTATCGGGTGGCATCGCGCCCGCGCCGCCGTCCGCCGTCGGCCGTTGGTCTGCCTTGCCCGCTCCGGAACTGGACCCCACCATCCACGCCCGGGGCACGGCAGAACTGTTGCTCGACAGATACGGTGTGGTGACCCGCGGATCCGTGATGGCGGAGAACATCCTTGGCGGCTTCGGCCTCATGTACAAGGTGCTGGCCCGGCTGGAGGAAGCAGGCAGGTGCCGCCGCGGCTACTTCATTGAACACCTGGGAGCGGCCCAGTTCGCCGTGCCGGCAACAGTAGACCGGCTTAGGTCTTTCACGGAGGACGCCCGCATCGCAAAGGCCGAACCTGTGGCGCTGGCACTCGCGGCTACGGATCCGGCCAACCCCTACGGTGCTGCGCTCCCTTGGCCTGCGTTGGCGGTTGACGCCGGTTCAGGCCACCGCCCCGGAAGGAAGGCGGGCGCGCTGGTAGTGATGGTCGACGGCGCCCTGGTCCTTTACGTCGAACGCGGCGGCAAGACGCTGCTCACCTTCAACCAGGACGAGGCCGTGCTGGCAGTAGCAGCACAAGCGTTGGTGGACGTGGTGCGTCGCGGCGCGGTGGACAAACTGTTCATGGAGAAAGTCAACGGCCACGACCTCCTGGAGACCCCCATCGCGGTTGCACTGGCAGCCGCTGGAGCTTACTCAACGCCGAAGGGACTACGGATCCGTGCCTGAAGGCGATTCCATCTGGCGGGCTGCCCACAGATTGCACGAGGCCTTGGCGGGCCAGGTCATCACGGCTTCCGACTTCCGCGTGCCCCGCTTCGCCACACTGAATCTCGCGGGCTGGACCATGACCGAGGTAGTTCCCAAGGGCAAGCACCTGCTCATGCGTTTGACCGGCCCCGAGGACACTGAGCCCGGGGCAAGCCGGAAACCCCGTGCACTGACCATTCACTCCCACCTCAAGATGGAGGGAAACTGGATGATCTACCCGCCGGGAGGCCGTTGGACCAAGCCCGGCCACACGGCCCGCTGCGTCCTTCGCACGTCAAGCGCTGACGCGGTGGGGTTCTCCTTGGGCATCCTGGAAGTAGTGCCCACGGCGGAGGAAGACAAGATCGTAGGACACCTCGGCCCGGACCTCCTTGGACCGGACTGGGACGAGGACGAGGCACTGCGCAGGCTGAAGGCAGAGCCGGACGTTACTGTCGGGTTCGCCCTGCTGGACCAGCGGAAACTGGCCGGCATCGGCAACATCTATCGCTGTGACTCATGCTTTTTGTCCGGAGTTCATCCTGCCCTGCCAGTGGGCCAGGTTCCGGATCTGGCCAAGATCGTCCGGGATGCCAAACGCCTCTTGGGCGAAAACCTCGGCCCGGGACGCCGGACCACGCTGGGTCCACGTGCCCTGCGCCCCGGCTATTGGGTCTACGGCCGGGAGCGTCAACCCTGCAGGCGTTGTGGAGCCATGATCCGGCGCGGCCTGCTCGCGGGCCCCGACGGCACGGAAGAACGCGATATCTACTTCTGCCCGCGCTGCCAACCGGCCCCCTAGCTGTCAGCCAACCCCTAATTACAGCGCCCGTTAACTGCAGCACACGTTCGAAACCGCGGCCCGGCCGGGAACTTGATCTCCGTCCGGCCGGGCACAGCGGTAACCGCCGCGACGGCGACGCGCGCCCGGCGCAAGGTCCCGTCGACTACTCCAGGAAGCTCCCCAGCCGCCCCAGCAATAGTCGCCGGACCCGCACTTACTGCGCGCCGCCGTCGGACGTTTTTCTACGCCATCCGCCACCATTTCTGGTTGGCGGAACCGGCGCAATCCCATAATTGCAGACGCGAACCATTCGCGGACCCCCAATCCGCCACATCCACGCATTTGTTGGACTGCGGATTAACCAAATCTCCGGCGGAGGTCAACACGAATTGTTGCGCTGCGTTTCCATTGCATGTAGCCAGCTGGATGCGGGCTCCATTGGCAGTGGAGCCCCAGGCCACATCCATGCATTTGCCCAACGATCGAACGGTTCCATTGCTGGCGAAAGTCCATTGTTCCGAGGCAGAGGCGTCGCAATCCCATAATTGCAGTTGGGAACCGTCGACGGCCTGCCGCCCGGCAACGTCGATGCATTTGCCGGCATAGCCCTGGATTCGGACAGAGGCCGGCGTGGCCGGTGACGTCGGTGCGGCCCCAAGTACGTAGACGCGGACGTAGTCCACCAGCAGCGACTGCGGAAACACCGTCCCTGCATCCGGAGCGCCCGGCCAGTAGCCGCCGACGGCGAGATTCAGCAGGAGGAAGAAATCATGGTCGAAGGCCCACACCCCGGAAACCGCGGCCGCGCTCTTTCGTGAGTAGGCAATGCCGTCGATGTACCACGTGATCGAGTCCGGTCCCCAGTCCACGGTGAAGGTGTGGAATGCGTCGGCCAGGGCCTTTCTGTTGGGAAGTGTGTAGCTGCCATTGGCCGAGTTGGCGCCGGAATAGCCCGGGCCGTGGATGCTGCCCCAGACCGTGCCGGGTTCCTTGCCGACGTTTTCCATGACGTCGATCTCGCCGCTTGTGGGCCAGCCGTCGGTGAAGACGTTGTTGCCCAGCATCCAGAACGCGGGCCACATTCCTTGTCCCTTGGGCAGCTTGAGACGGGCTTCGAAACGGCCCTGGGTCCGGCTGAACTTCCCTGCGCTTGTGAGGCGCGCGGAGGTGTATTGGCACGGTCCGTAGTGGCAGGAGTAGCCCTCGGGATTTTCCCGGCGCGCCGTGATGGCCAGGTTTCCCTTGCCATCCAACGCGGCGTTCCGCGTACTGCCGGTGTAGTACTGCAGCTCTCCGTTGCCCCAGCCCGAACCTCCCGTGTCATGAACCCATTTGCTGTTGTCCGGGGCGGTCCCCGCAGGCCCATTGAACTCATCGCTCCACACCAATGCACCGGCAGCCGGCATGCCGGCGGCAGCCAGCGCCGGAGGCTCAGGAGCGATGAGGGTCGCCACGAGGGTTAATCCGACGATGACCAGCACCAGGGGCGTGAGTCGTCGCTTCATGAACGCAACTCTGACGGCCCTTTCATACGGAGCGCAAGAGCCTGTGGGCGTGACACGCGAAACGTCACTGGAAGGAAATAATCAACGCGAAAGTACTTAGCAATCCCGTAACGGCGACGAAACGCAGGCGGGAGAAAGTGGGATAAGGAACTTCCGTTCGCAACTGAATTCCTTCCGCTGAGCATCGACGATGCATGCTCCAGGCGCGTCAGCCGTGTCCTCCCACATTTCGCCGTGAAGGCGTCCGGACACCCTGCCGCGCCTTTGCCTTTTCCCCAGCAGTTACCGGAGGCTAAATATGGGCATTCGCCAGCAAATTTTGGTCAGGATCCTTGCGGTCCTGGTGGTGTCTTTTGGATTGATCTACATCAGTTGGCGTTGGTCAGGGACCGTTGCGTGGGATGCGTGGTGGATCTCCCTGCCGCTTGTCGCCGCTGAGACGTACAGCCTGGGCGAGTCCACTCTGTACGCGGTCGCCATGTGGAACGCACGACGGCGGCCACCGCCCCCGCCTGCCCTGCCGGGCAGGACCGTGGACGTGTTCATAGCCACCTACAACGAACCCCTCGAGCTCGTCCTCAAGACCGCCATCGCGGCCCGGGACATGGAGTACCCCCACGAAACCTGGATCCTGGATGACGGGGACCGCAGCGCCTTTGCGAGCGCAGCCCGGCAGATCGGCGTCGGCTATATCACCCGGGGACCCGAGTGGGACGGCCGGCAGCGGTTCGCCAAGGCTGGCAACGTCAACAACGCCCTGTCCATGACCACGGGTGAATTCGTGGCCATCTTGGATGCGGACCAGGTCCCGGAGCCCCGGTTCCTTGACCGCGTCCTGGGCTACTTTGACGCCGAGGAAGTGGCCTTCGTACAGACCCCGCAACATTTCTGGAATGTACCGGACCGTGATCCCCTGGGCAGCCAGGCCGAGCTGTTCTATGGACCCATCCAGCAGGGCAAGGATGGGTGGGATGCCGCGTTCTTCTGCGGCTCAAATGCTGTCCTGCGCAGGGAGGCCCTCATGGCCCTGGGCCTGACGCGCTACACCCGGACCGCCACTGAACACACCTGGAGTGCATTGCGCCGGGGCCGTTCGCGTTTACAGGATCTCCTGGGTGAGCTGGGCCGTCGGCATCCGAATGCAATGCCGGTGGTTGAGCAGGCATTGGAGGCGCTCACCCGTGCCGAACAGCAGCTTCGCCGCGGTGAAGTCCTCGCCGAGATCACCTTCGAGCTCAGGGTCTCCTTCCATACGGCGGCGTTGGCTGTTCCGGATGCCATGGAGGACGTCGTGCCGGAGCTTGACGCTGTCCTCGAATCTGTGGACGTCGCCCACACAGACCAGGCATTGGCCATCCATCCGATGGATACCACCACCATTACGGAGGACATGGCCACGGCGATGCACCTTCATGCCATGGGTTGGGGCAGCGTGTACCACCACGAAGTCCTTGTCCACGGGCTGGCCCCGGAGGACGTGTCCACCATGCTCTCGCAGCGGCATCGTTGGGCAGCCGGAACCATGCAAGTGTTTTTCAACGACAACCCGCTGTTCCTGCGCGGGCTGACCCTTGCACAGCGCCTTATGTACCTGGGCACCATGACCAGCTATCTCAACGGCTTCGCGGCACTGAGCTACATCGCCGCGCCGGTGGTGTTCCTGCTCGCCGGCACCTATCCCCTGACGGCAAGTCCTGTGGTGTTCTTCTGCCTGTTCCTGCCGTTCTTTGTCTCATGCCAGCTCTTGTTCCAGGTTGCCGGCAAAGGATCACGCGGTTTGTGGCGCGGCCAGCAGTGGTCCTTTGCCCTGTTTCCCACCTGGATTGCTGCCACCTGCTCGGGTGCTGCGGCTGTCTTCCTGGGCAAGCATCTGACGTTCTCTGTCACGGCCAAGAGCAAGCAGGCGGCGGGCCACGGCTTCCGCCACGTCCGGCTCCAACTGGTGGCGATGGCCATCCTCATTATTTCCTCCGGGGTGGGCATAGCCCGTGCAGCTACTGGTGCGGCGCCGCTTTATCCCACGCTCATCACCCTCGCCTGGGTGGCATTGGACCTTGCCCTGCTCAGCGTGGTCATCGGGGCCGCCCGGTACCGCGGACCAGGAGAGGAAGAAGTAGATCCGATGCCCGTGCCCGACGAACTCGCCAGCCTCCTTGGCACAGATTCGCTCGCCCCGCCTGCCAGGCGCTGACCAGACATACCCACAAATAAACGCCGTTCCATCCCCCAGCAAGGAGCGACCATCATGTCCACGCTTTCCCATGTCTCACACGCCACGCCCACGTCACTAAAATCATTCGACCTGATCCTCGATGGCGCCTTGGACGCAGCAACGGTCCTCGCCATCCGGCACGACTCCGCCAACGCCGCAACCGACGGGCCCATCCTGGTCCTGTTGGACGTGACCGCAGTGACGGCGGTTGGCGCTTCCGGCGTCGTCGGGCTTTTGGAGGTGTTGCACCTCCTGCGCGCCCGCGGCGGCGATTTGCGCCTCTTCGGCAGCTCCGCGGCACTGGAAGACACCCGGCTCCAGGCCCATCTTGGGCAGGTCGCCCGCATCTACGAAAGCCGGGAAGAAGCCGTCGACGGCGGCTGCACACCAGTGCGGGCACGTCACCTGACGCCCCGGTTCGGTGTGCGCAACCTCTTCATGCGTCGGCATCGCACCTTTGGTTGGGGCTGACATGGCCCGGACATCCACAATGATGCCGAACCCGTCCCGGCAGAAAGCAACGCCTCCCACCTTCGCCGGCCATCCCAACCGCAAACGCCGACGCGCGAGCCTGCTGGTCCCCTTGCTCGTGACAGCCCTGGCGGCTACCGGGCTGGGCTTCGCCTCCAAGGAAGTAGTCCCGATCGTCCAGGCAATATCGCTGTGCAAAGCCGGTGACGCGGCAGCGATCATCCCCAAAGACGGCGTACTCATGGGGGTAAACCTGGACTGGCACTCCGAAACCCTTGCCGAGCACACACAGAATTTGGGGCACAATCCCGCGGTGGTGGTGCAGTTCTCCGACATCCCCTACGACGACGAAACGTGGTCGCACACCACCAACGCCGTCACCCAGGTCCGTGCCGCGGGCGGCGTGCTGCTCCTGACGCTTGAGCCGCACGGCGGCTTGGCGACCATGAGCGACGAAGTCATCGACAAGCTGGCCACCGACTTACGCGCCATCAACGATCAGGGGACGCCCGTCGTCGTACGCTTTGCGCACGAGATGAACGGTTCCTGGTACGCCTGGGGCCAGCAGCCAATCCGCTATGTGGAAGTATTCCGCAAGGTGGCCGCTGCAGTGCATACCAAGGCGCCGGGCACGTCCATGATGTGGGCGCCGAACTACGGGGGCGGCTATCCGTTCACCGGCGGCCAGTACGCGGCCCGTCCGGGCAGCCCGGATTTCGCCGTGCTGGACACCGACCACGACGGCACCCTCACCATGGCCGATGACACCTACGCGCCCTACTACCCGGGGGATGACGCAGTGGACTGGGTGGGCGTCTCGCTGTATCACTGGGGGAACCAGCGACCCTGGGGCAACAACGACATCGCCGAGCCCGGAAAATTCCTGGCCATGCTCACGGGAACGTACAACGGCACGGCCGGCAACGACAGTCCGGTGCCCGATTTCTACCAGGTGTACGGCGTCGACCATAACCGTCCGGTGGCCATCCCGGAGACAGCGGCGATCTTCACTCCCGCCCGCAACGGGGCGTCGGAACTGGACGTCAAGCGCACCTGGTGGCGCCAGGTCTTCTCCGCCGAAACCCACCAAAAGTATCCGCAATTGAAAATGATCAACTGGTTCGAGTGGAAGAAGTACGAGATCGAGATTAACGACGACGTCGACTGGAGGAGCGCTGGATCGCCCGCCATCCGGGACGCGCTGGCTCAGGACCTGCCGGATTGGTTGCGGTACGGCGAGGATTTGGAGGCGTGCCGCTAGGGGCAGCTCGGCTGTTGGAGGCGGCGAGGGCGTTACTGGCAGTCCGGCCTCTCGATGGGTGCCATCAAGGACTAGGTTCAGGCAGCGGTTGCGGCCTCCACGGCTTCCGTGGGGGCCGTCGCCTTTGTCCGTTCGGGCACCATGAACCTTGGCAGGAGCACTTGCACGATCGGGCCAATTGCCAGTGCGTACACCACAGTCCCGACGCCAACGGAACCGCCCAGCAGGAAGCCAACAGCAAGGACAACCACTTCAATTCCGGTGCGGACCAGCCGCACCGACCATCCTGTACGCCGGACAAGGCCTGTCATGAGGCCATCGCGGGCGCCGGGGCCAAGACGGGCACCGATGTAGCAGGCCGAAGCGATGCCGTTAAGGATCACTGCGCCGGCAAGCATGGCGATCTGTCCACCGAGATGCGAGAACTCCGGGATAAGCCACAGGCCAAGGTCCGCGAAGAGGCCCACCAGAACAGCGTTGGCAATGGTTCCTACGCCCGGCATCTGTCGCAGGGGAATCCAGAGCAGCAGCACCAGGAAGCTGACCGCGATGACCACGACGCCAATGCTGTAACCGGTCTTGCCGGCCAGCCCCTGGTGGAAAACGTCCCAGGGGTCCAAACCTAGCCCCGCCCGGATGAACATGGCCAGGGAGATTCCGTACATTGCCAGGCCGATCAGGAGTTGCGTGATTCTGCGGGTCATCATGATGTCCATCGTCCAGCAGAACTGGCCTTGTATTCCATAGCCAGTTTGGAATACTGGTCTGATGGCCCCGACACTGAATCCCACCGCGCTGCTTCGCCTCCTGGGGCACTGGAACACCGGCGCCCTGCCCGCGTACCGTGAGCTTGCCGACGTCGTGCGTTTGCTGGTGATGGACGGCCGCATCCCGCTGGACGTCGCGCTGCCCAGCGAGCGCGCTCTTGCACAGTCACTGGGCGTCAGCCGGACGACCGTCACGGCGGCGTATGCGAGCCTCCGCGAGCAAGGTTTCCTCACGGCGGGTCAAGGCAGCCGCGGGCGGACCTGCATCCCCCACCGCACCGCCCCTGCGAGCATGCCTGGCCTGGCCGCCCCGGAAGGGCTCCTGGATCTGGCCTACGCTTCGTTGCCTGCGGCCGGTGAAGCAGTCCACCGCTCGTTCGCTGACGCGCTCACGGAACTTCCGGCGCTCCTGCCGGGGTTCGGGTACGACGCCTTGGGCGTCACTGCCTTGCGCGAAGCGATCGCGGACAAGTACTCGGCCGACGGCGTGCCGACCACCCCCGGGCAAATCCTGGTCACGTCCGGGGCTCAGCACGCGCTCAACATCGTGCTGCGTACCCTGGCCGGCAAGCAGGACCGGGTCATGGTGGAACACCCCACGTATCCCAACGCACTGGACGCCATTCGCGCTGCGGGATGCCGGATCCTGCCTGTGGCCCTGCCGCCGGACACCACTCCCGCCTGGGACATCGACGCGATGGTGGCAGCCATGAGCCAACAACGGCCCGCAATGGCCTACCTGGTTCCGGACTTCCACAACCCGACGGGACGCATCATGTCCGACCTCCAGCGGCGGAGGCTGGCACGCGCGGCCGCCGCCGCGGGCACGGTGCTGGTGGTGGATGAGACGCTGCGTGGCCTAAACCTCGATGGCGTACGCACCTCCCCGATGTCTGCGTTCAGTCCCGCTGTGGTTTCGGTCGGGTCGCTCAGCAAGTCCCACTGGGCCGGCCTGAGGACCGGTTGGATACGCGCGGACGAGGCACTGATCCCGCGGCTGATCGCGACGAGAACAGTGATGGACCTGGGCGGACCCGTCGTGGAACAGCTAGCCGCAGCGCGCCTGGTCAGGTCGTTTTCCGAACCACTTGAAGCCCGCCTTGGAGAGCTCCGCCGCAACCGGGAGTCGTTGCTGGGTCTGCTTGGGCAACACCTTCCAGAGTGGGACGTGGAAAGGCCGCAAGGTGGCCTGACTGTGTGGTGCCGGCTGCCGAGCCCCTGCAGCACAGCCCTCACGGTGCTGGCTCCCGATTTCGGCGTGCGCTTGGCGGCGGGTCCGCGCTTCGGCGTGGGCGGGGCATTCGAGCACTACCTCCGCGTCCCGTTCACCCTGGCCCCTGAGCAACTCGAGGTTGCCGTCCTGGCCTTGCGTGCCGCCCAAGAGAAGCTCGACAGTTCTCCCCAACTGCGCCGGACCCTCAAGCCTGGGCGCCCGGCCGCCGTCGCCTAACCGGCCGCCGTCGCCCCCCAACTAGGGGACAGCTCTTGCTCCAATGAGGCTCCGTAGCGACGTTTGCTGTCCCCTAGTTGGGTGAGGTGGCCGCTGAACGCATCCGCTGCTTTGCGGTGTTGGTGCCTGGGCCAACCGGAACATGCGATGTCGCCTTCGCCAGTCCGAAGGCCGGCATGCCGTTGTACACCACTTCAATACCCGACGTCGGCACCTGGTACGTTTCGTGCCAGACGCCCACATCGCCGCTGCCTGCGATCTCCTTCATGAACTTCCGCCACGGCCCAAGGTGGGGCGAATCCCGGTCCGCAGCAAAGCGCCTCAGGTGCTCCGGGCTTTCCCAATAGCTCACGATGATCGTGGTGCGCCCGAACCACTGCTCACTGCCGAGAAGCCCCGCGTCCGGATTGGTGGCCAAGTGCTGCATCATCGCGGGCATGGCCGAGGCGACCTGGGCCACGCGGCCAATCTTCCACCACCTGTTGGCCCGCATACCGATGAGGAACACGGTCACTTCGCCGCGCCCCACGTCCGCCGTAAAGCGTCCGGGGAAGATCTCCTGTGCCATGGCAATCCTTTGTTCGTGGATGTAACCCAGTTTCGTAACACGGTTATAAAACGATGTTATGAAACAATGGGAGGCATGGCAAGACCCATCGTCCACGACCACCTGGTCCAGCAACGGCTTCTGGCAGTCACCGCCGATCTCGTCGACCGGGACGGCCCCGCCCGCGTCACGTTGCGCGACGTCGCATCCGCCGCGGAAACCTCGACGTCGGCCATCTACTCGCTCTTCGGCGGCAAGGCCCAGCTGCTGACGGCGGCCATCGACGATGGCTTCCGCTCGTTCGGCGAATCCCAGCGCGAGGCGGCGGCGGGCGGACTGCCGAATCTCGGCCGGGCCTATCGCACGTGGGCCTTGGAGCATCCGGCCCTGTACCGGCTCATGTTCGGCGGCGCTCTGGCGTCCTATGTTGAATGCAGCCCGACGCCGGATGTCGCCTCCGACTCGATGCTCCCCCTTGTTGAGGCGGTCACCTCAGCGCAGGAGGCCGGAAGGCTCCGGGCCGGGGACCCCATAGTGGTCGCGATGGCCATCTGGGGCCAGGTCCACGGCCTGGTAAGCCTGGAGCTGGCACAAATGAACCAGCCGGACACAGACTGGGCGGCCATCTACGATGCCGCCCTTGAAGGAGTGGCCCGCGCCTGGGCCCCCTAAGGAACCCAGGCGCGGGAACGGGTCCGGACCCTACGCGTACACCTTCTCCAGGAACGCACCCCAGCTTTTCGCGGTCAGCTCCGAGTCTCCTGAACCACTGAAGTCGTGCACGGTCATCCCCACGGGAGCACCAAAGACATTGCGGCCGAAGAACCGGTACATCGCATCCGCGGTCCGCAAGCCGAGGAAGTTCCCATCCGAGAAGTCCACTTCTCCACTCAGCCGCCCAACGCCGTCGAGCTCCAAGTCAACAGCAGTCCCGGCAGCGGTTCCATCAACCCCCAGAGCCTTCTTCAGCTGAACGAAACCATCCGGCGTTTGCGACGACGCAGGCGCCTGGATGTCCGTGAATGTCACGGGCTTGCCGTCGAAGAACTGCAAGTACTGGCCCAAGGTGTGCAGGTAGAAGCGGGTGTGCTTGCTGGCGCCGTCGTACTGCTCGTCCCAGTTGTCGGCGAAGATCCCGCTGTGCACGTAATGCAGCTTGGCGCGCCCACCTTCGAGCGGCTCCAGAACGTGCTCGAGTTGGTTGAACCAGCCGTCGGGGCCGTCCATGCGCGACACCAGATGCGTGGGGTACTCTTCCACCGTCCGCACGGCGGGCCACTGGTCCGTGGGGAACATCCAGGCCGGCGTGTCTGCGGTGACGGCGTTCCACACGCGCTCGGGGGTGCCGGGCAGCTCGGTATCGGCCACGATTTCGAATTTCCGGTTGTCAGTCATTGCTTTGGTCCTTGTCTGCTGAAGGTTCCCCTGCGGGAGCGGTTTGTGGTGTGGTTTTCAGGGCGGGATGAAGGACGACGACGAGCCGGTGCTTGCGTCCGCCACCCGCCTGGGCGGCAGGACCGGCGTCGTGGTATTTATCCACCAGGCGCGTCACCGCCACCCCGAGTTCCTCTGCGAACGCGGCGCGTTCCGCGGCGGAGCGGAAGGTGATCTGGCCGTCGATCGCGAAGCTGGCCAGCTTTTTCTTGGCTGCGGCAGCGCCGGAAATGAGCTTGCCCATCTCCTGGACAGTGCGTGAAGCGAGCGCCAGCAGCCAAAACGCGGAGAAGCGGTCCGCGAAACGCCGTGGATCCGGCGCAACGGAGGCCAGCGCCGTCGGCGAGATCAGGTAGGACGCCGCCGTCGCACGCAGTACGCGCTCGGTGACGTTGCCCTTGCGGCGCTCCTCCACCAGTTCCACCAAGCCATGACGCTCCAAAGCCTTGAGGTGGTAGTTCACTTTCTGCCGCGGCAGGCCGACCTTGGCGGCCAACTGTGTCGCCGATGCCGGCTCCACCAGCTCCTGGAGGATGCGTGTTCGGATGGGGTCCAGCGAAGCTTCCGCTGCTGCCGCGTCCTCGATCACTTCGATGTCCAACATGCTTCAAGTATGCCTACCGACAAATTTTCTTGTCAAGAACTTTTTTGTGTTCGGAGGTTCCTCCCGTTGCGAGGCCCGCTCTGCGCCCTACGAGCCTCGAATAGGGCGCAAAGCGGGCCCCACAACGCAGACAAAGTAGACGCAACGCCAGCAACGTAGAATTGTCCGGTGATGCAATCCCCCCTCCCCGTGCGTGACGGCGTGAACGCCACCCGCCTCCGCCTCCCGGACGAGGGCCCCTGGGACACTGCGATGGACTACATGATGCATCGTTGGGGACACATCGACCCCCAGGGCATCGAGGACCGTTTTGACGCCGGTGAAATCGTGGGCGAAGGCGGCGTACCCCTGACGCGGACCACCAAGCTGGAGGACCACACCTTCATCTGGTACTACCGCACGCTGCCCCCGGAAACCCGCTTGCCCGTGGAAATCACCATCCTCCACCAGGACGAGCACATCCTCGTTGTGGACAAGCCGCACTTCCTGCCCACCACCCCGGGCGGCACCTACATTCAGGAATCGGCGCTGGTCCGGCTCCGGAACCAGCTGGATCTGCCGGACCTCATCCCCATGCACCGCTTGGACCGGATGACCGCGGGCCTGCTGCTCCTCTCCACCAACCCGGAGACACGGGGCAAGTACCAGGTGCTCTTCGAAAAGCGCCAGGTCCAGAAGGAATACGAGTGTGTGTCCGCCGCGACGCCCGCCGCCGGCTATCCCGACGTCGAATTCCCCGCCACGGTCCGCAACCGCATGACCAAGTCGCGCAGCTACCTGCTGGCCGAAATCATCGACGGCGAACCGAACGCGGAGACGCGCATAGAACAGACAAAAACGTTCGACGCCGGCACTCAGCGGCGCGCCCTCTACCGGCTGGAACCCCACACCGGCAAGACGCACCAGCTGCGGGTGCACATGGCCTCACTCGGCCTGGGAATCGTCAACGACGCCTTCTACCCGGAGCTGCTGGACAAGGCCCCGGACGACTACAGCAAGCCGCTCCAACTCCTGGCCCGCGGGATCACGTTCGTGGACCCCATCACCAAGAAGCCCGTGGAGTACCGGAGCCAACTGGAACTCAGCGAAGCCCACCCCTCCTGAAGCAACGCGGGGTCAGATATGGCCCATGATTGGCCGCAACACGGGCCATAAGTGACCCCGCGTTGCTTTCAGCGGTCAAAGGCTGAGCGGAAGACCGCCGTCGTGTCCTCCGAGAACAGCACAAACTCCACCAACTCCAGCGGGCTGTCCTGCGTTTCACCTACCGCAACAGACGACGCAAACTGATCAACGGCGTCGAACGCTACCTCCGCAACCTGGCGGGCGTCCCAACCGTAAATACCGGCGCTGATCGCGGGAAAGGCAACCGACCGGGCACCCAGGCCGGCAGCCACCACCAGGCTCTCGCGGAAGCAGGAGCCCAGCAGCGCCGGGTCGGTCTGTCCGGCGTGCCGGTTCGGTCCCACCGTGTGGATCACCCACTGCGCCGGGAGCCTGAAACCTGGCGTCGCGACGGCGGCCCCCACCTGCAGTCCGCCGGGCAATTGGGTGCGGCGCAATTCGCGGCAAGCCTCCAAAAGCTCCGGTCCGGCGGCCCGGTGAATGGCGCCGTCCACTCCCCCGCCGCCGAGCAGCGACGCATTGGCCGCATTGACGATTGCGTCCACTGAACGGGTGGTGATGTCCCCCTGCAGGATGTCGATGCGCATGCCCACAGTCTCGCGTCCGAGCGGCGGACCCGGCAAGTGCGGTAATTTGTGCGCATGGACATCACCGCCCCGGAGACCTGGGGATCCGCAATCTACCTGTGGATCGTCCCCATTGTGCTGGGCGATGCCATCTTCCCGCCGATCCCCTCCGAGATGGTGGTCATCACCGGCGGAGCGCTCGCAGCAGACGGGCATGCCAACTTCTGGCTGATCCTTTTCCTCGCCGCGTTCGCTTCCTGGCTCGGCGACATGGCGGTGTTCATGCTCTTCAAGCGGAGGATCAGCCACGTCCTGGACCGCTGGTCGTGGGGCCGCCGCGTTCACCGCGGTATCCATGAAGCGATCGCCAAAGCGGGGCGTTCGTCCACCTACGGCGCCATCATCGGCGCGCGGTTCATCCCGGGCGGCCGGCTGGCGACGTCGGCGGCAGCCGGAATCGCCAACGTCTCCATCCGCGGATTCGGTTTTTGCGCGAGCCTCGGCGGCGTCCTGTGGGCGGTGTGGCAAGTGGGACTGGGCTACTTCACCGGCTCGGCTACCAAGCTCCCGTTCTGGGCCAGCTCGCTCATCGGGGTGGGCGTCGGCTTGGTGATCGGCGTGGTGGTAGGCCTGATCGTCACACGGCGGCGCGGGTCCCGCTCTCCGGTGGATGAGCCGTTCGACGCCGACGGGCCCGGCAGCGTTGCGCGACCGGAAGAAAGCTAGACCGGCGACCAGCGGCCACGGCTGCGGCGCAGCACGTACAGGCTGCCGGTAACAGCAACACGTTCGACGGCGTCGCGCATCATGGCGGCAGATGTCAGGGCATCGTCGTTCTCACCTGCGTAATCGCGGTCATTCACCGTGAAGCGCAGGCTGATCTGCGGAACGCCGCCCACGATGTCCAACTGGTTGGATTCAACATGGTGGCGGGTTTCCAGGGCCTCGATCGCCGCGGCCATGACGGACTCCGGAGCGTTTCCCGGTTTGAGGCCAGTGATCTTCAGCTTGGTTTGGAACGACGGCATCCCACCACCCTAACGCTCTCTCACATTCCACCCCCTTGAACCGATCCCTCCCTCATCGGGTGAGGGAGGGATCCGATTTATCCCGGGGGATGTGACCGAGGGTCTAGCCGGTGTTGCGCAGGCCGGCCGCCACACCATTGACGGTGATGAGCATGGCCCGCTGCAGCCGCTCGTCGATTTCGGCGCCGGAGACGGACTCCTCGCGGACACGGCGGAGAAGTTCCACCTGCAGGTAGCTGATCGGGTCCAGGTACTGGTCCCGGATCTCCAAGGAACGCTTCAGCGTTGGCTGGGCGTCCAGCAACTCGATCTCGCCGGTAAGCCGTTCCACCTCAGCCACCGTGAGCTCGTACTCATCCCGAATCATGTGGAACAAGCGGTGCAGTTCCTCCGGGACCAGCGAGGAAACGTAGTGTCCCGCGATTTCCATGTCCGTTTTGGCCAGGGTCATCTCAACGTTGGAGATGACCGAGCGGAAGAAGTGCCAGCGGTCCATCATCTCGCTGAGCTGCCCGGTGTCGCCGGCCTCGCGGGCGGCCTTCAATCCGGAGCCAACTCCGAACCAGCCCGGCACGATCTGGCGGGACTGCGTCCACCCGAAGACCCACGGAATGGCGCGCAGGCCACCGAGTCCTGCGCCGGAGTCCGGACGCTTGGACGGCCGCGATCCGATGTTGAGGGAACCGAGCTGCTCCACCGGAGTTGAGGACAGGAAGTAGGCCGGGAGGTCGGGATCGTCGATGAGCTCGCGGTAGCGGGCAAACGCGGCGTCGGAAATGGTCTCCATGACGTTGGCGTAGCGTTCACGCTCGTCTTCGGAGGTCCGGGGGGTGCGGTGCAGTGCCGAGCCCTGCATGACTGCGGCCAGTGAAAGCTCAAGGTTTTCCCGGGCAAGGTCGGGCAAGGAGTACTTGTCGGAGATGACTTCGCCCTGCTCGGTGAACTTGATTTCCCCTTCAAGGACACCGTTCGGCTGGGCCATGATGGCGTCGTAGGTGGGTCCGCCGCCACGGCCCACGGAACCACCGCGGCCATGGAACAAGCGGACGCGCACGCCATGCTTGGCAGCAACATCGCGCAGCTTCCGCTGGGTCTTGTGAATCTCCCACTGGCTGGTCATCACGCCGGATTCCTTGTTGGAGTCCGAGTAACCGAGCATGATTTCCTGGATGTCCCCACGGAGACGGACCAGCTCACGGTAGGAGGGATCGGACAACAACTGGTCCACGATCTCCGCCGAGGCACGCAGTTCTTCCACGGTTTCCAACAACGGAGCGAAACCGATCTTGGCGTGGGGCTTTGCGCCGAAGAGATCGATCAGGCCGGCTTCGCGGGCCAACACTGCAGCGGCCAGGACGTCGTCGGCACCGCGGGTCATCGAGATGATGTACGTCTCCACCACGTCCGGGCCATAAGTGTGCAGTGCCTGCCGGATGCTGCGGAAGACGTCATAGGTGCCGTCAGCCGTTCCCTCAAGTTTGATCGGGTGGCCGGAAAGCGGCCTGCGCGACGCGAGCTCGGCGCCAAGGAATTCGAACCGCTCCTCACGGGTCAGGTCTCCGTACGGCTTTTCAGTTCCCAGCCGGTCCACCAGCTGCCCGACGGCGTCATGGTGGTAGTCGGCATGCTCACGGATGTCGAGGGTGGCCAGGTGGAGGCCGAAAGCGGCGATGGCCCGGCGGACGCGTGCCAGGGCACCGTCGGCCACCAGTCCCGCAGAGTGGTTCCGAAGCGAGGCTTCCAGAAGACCGAACTCGGCGAGCAGCTCCGGCGTCGTGGAGTAATCCCGGCCCGGCTCGTGATGGGTCGAGGCCGCGATACGCCGGCCCGTGTTGATGAGCTTTGCCTTGATGCACGTGAGCTTGAGCCGGTATGGTTCCTGGGCGTTCAGCTCAAGGATGCGTTTGTCCAGGCCCGGCAGGTTCTTCAGGTCGACCTCGATCGAGTCCAGCAACTCCTGGTCCGCACCGAACAGAGCGGTCGAGTTGGACAGGACAGAGATCAGGTCATCGATGAGCGCGATACCGATACGGACTGCGTTCTGGTTTTGGAGCTGCAGGATTTCGCGGGTCACTGCCGCCGTGACGTTCGGGTTGCCGTCGCGGTCTCCACCAATCCACGAACCGAAACGGAGCGGAGCGCCCGCGGCCGGGAGCTTCACGCCGTGCTCGGCCAGGAGCTCGGCGAGGTCTGTGAGCATCTCCGGCATGGCGTCCGTGAGAATGCTGTTCAGGTAATAGATCGCGTTGCGGGCCTCGTCCACAGGTGTGGGCCGGACCTTGCGCAGTTCGTCGGTCTGCCACATCTGGTCGATGATTTCGGACAGCTGACGGTCCTGGCGGCGACGGGCGGATGTCCCTTCCTCCGTCGGTTGGGCCAGGACATCCGAGAGCTTCCGGATCTTGTCCAGCACCGACCGTCGTGAAGCCTCGGTAGGATGCGCCGTGAAGATCGGACGGACGTCCAGCTCGTTGACGACGTCCTGCAGGACCTGGGGGCCCGCCTGTCCGGCGATCTCGGACACGGCCTTGGCCAGCCAGCCATCCTTCTCCTGGCGGGTACGGAGCCCGCGCACCCGGTGCACTTGTTCAGCAGCGTTGCTGAGGTGGAAGTAGAACGCGAACGCGCGGACAAGGTCGGTCGCCTGCTCCAGTGGCAGGGAGGCGAGCAATTCACGGACCTGGGCAACGACGTCGTGCGCGCTCCAAGGGCCCGTGGCGTCGGCGCCGCCCCGCGCTGCTTCCTTTGATTCCTTTGTCAGCAAGCGGACCTGCTCCACGAGTTCGAGCAGTTCGGGACCGTGCTGCCGGACCAGTGACTCCCCCAACAGGGTGGAAACGCGGCGCACATCGGCGCGCAGTTCTGCAGCGAGGTCGGTGTCTTGATGGGCAGTGTGAACCATGGATACATACCTTCGGGGAGAGGTTTGGCCCGTACACTGCGCTGGATACTGTGAGCCGGATTACTGTTGTTTCCTACGGGATCTTACCCGGACCCAACCCCAGCAAAGAATGCGTCTCAAAATTTGGCACCGGCTGTTGCGCCCGGCCGTAAAGTTATTTACGGCCCTCCCGCCACCTGGCTGACGGCGTAGGGCTTCATGGTGAGGTGCAGGAGCTCCGGCGCATACGCACTGTTCGGGCCGAACCGTGCATTGACTTCCAGGACTACCGGCGTTCCGTCAGGCATGCGCCGGATGTCCATATCAACAATCCCACTCAGGCCCAACGCCGCTGCCGCCGCTGCTGCGGTACTGGCGACGTCCGATGCCGACGACGGTTCAAGCCTCCTGAGCGAACCCGCACGTCCCCAACGCCCGTACTTCTGCTCAGCTTTTTCCAGCACAACCACCACGTGCCCACGATCTTCTTCTCCGCTTCGGTACACCATGGGCGCATACTCGGTTCCTGTTGCAAAGCGTTGGACAAGCCAGGAATCGTCCAGGGTACGCCAGATGCGTTCGGCGTTCCGGCCGCCGTCGGTGTGCCTTTCCAGGACCTGCACTCCCCGCCCGCCGCGGGACACGCGCGGTTTCACCACCAGCCATCCGCCCATCCTGGCCATCGCCTCATTCATGGAGCTGAAGTCTCCCGGCAATCCGAAATCAGGCACCGCTACGCCAACGTTGGCCAAGCACTTCATGGTCAGGTACTTGTCGGTCGCAATGGACACCGGTGCAGGTTCTGCAATCAGCATCTCCGCGCCTGGCGCAAAGTCCTTCCGGGCCGCAGCCGCGGCCACCAACTCCCCGCTGAGCGTCGGAATGACGACGTCGATGCCGTGGGCGGCCACGAGTCCGCGCAGTTCCCACAGGTAGCCGGGTGTGTCCACCGGCGAAACCACGGCCACGGCATCGGCTGCGGAACCATGGACCGGCCGCATATCGACGCCCAGAACCCAGTGTCCAAGGTCCCTGAGCTGACGTGACAGCGAAAGCCCTGTTGACCCACCGACACCTGTCACCATTACCCGTACCATCGCGACTCCCATCAGTATTTGCAGACAAAGTTGGCGGTCGTAAGACCAGTGCCACTGAGGGAGTAGCTGAGCAGGCCTCCGGCATTGGGCACTTTAGGCGACGATTCCAAATGAAAGTGGAGGCCGCTTCTCTGGACCAGATCCGTCACGCAGGACACCGCGCTGGAATTTATTGCCGAGCACGACCAGCCAGCGGGAGCCGCCACCGGCTGGGCTCCGATCAGGACATCGTTATCCAGCGCCAGGACAACCTTGCCGCTCCCCAGGGGTTCGGTTCCCGAGGCGGTGAAAGTGATGTCCCAGCTTGAAACGCTGGAGGTCTGTGACCCGTTACGATCCGTCGTGGTGACCCACTTTGCTGAACCGCTGACGGCTGCCAACGACGTCGTGCGCGGTTTGGGCGTGGTGGTCGCGGACGGCGTCGGGACTGGTGCGGGCGTGGCCTTCGGCTCCGGCGGGATGACAGGTACCGGTGGCTCTTCCACGGGTGCCGGAACTTCGACTGTGGGCGCCGTGGTGGTGCTCGGCGGCGGTGGGGGTGTCGACGGCCACGGACTCGTCTCCGGAGACACGGCGCCCGTTTCGACAGCCTGGGGCTCCTGCGGAGCATCGGGCACAATGATGTCCACGATTCCCACGGCACCCAGCACCAGTCCGACGGCGGCAGCCGTGGTGAGTGCCATGGCGCCCGGATGTGCCAAGGCGGGTACGGCAAGGAAACCCTTGACCGGCAAAATCCCGCCCAGCACCCCAAGCCCCGCACCTTTTCCCACCCATGCTGCCAACGGTATGCCCGTGATCAGGGGCAGGAGTACGGCACGCATGGTTCCCTGAACGTCTTTCAACTCAGCGAGGGCTGCCGTGCACTTGGCACAGCCCTCAAGATGCCTTCGAACCTTGAGCTCAGCACTGCGGGAAAGGCCGCCCCGGATGAAGGAGCCGAGCTTCTCAGCGAACTCTGCGCAGTTGCCATCAGTTTTTTCGGCAAGGTGGAACTGCAGGTACTGTCTCCGCAATCCTTCACGGGCGCGTACTGCCAAGGCGGAGACGGCATTGGCAGACAATCCCAGGATCGGAGCAACAGCCGCGGGCTTCATGCGTTCAACGTCCAAGTACCATAGGACCGCCTGCCATCGTTCGGGCAACGACCGGAACGCCCGCGCCACCGTGGTGGACTCGAAAGCCTCGACGACGGCGTCCGGCTCGGTCATGGTTTGGTCCAGTAAAGACTCATCGCCACTGGGAACCAGCCTGCCGCTCCTACGATTGTGCTGGTGCGACAACCTGGTCACTGTCGATAACAGATATGCCCGGAAAAAGGTGTCCGGCCCTTTGCCGGCCACCAGGCTCCGGAGCACCGATTGGAAGGCCTCGGCTACGACGTCTTCCGCATCGCCGGGGTTGTCCACATTACGTTTGGCAACGGTAGAGGCGATGGCTACGTGGCGCTCATAAAGGTGGTTAAAGGCGGACATGTCTCCGTTGCGCACCAGCTCAATCAGATGTCCGTCGTCGTTGACTCCACGGTTTGATGTGTTGCTCGAGCGTGACCCCCGTGCCATCTAAGCGCCCCCAAAACGTAATGAACCGTGCCCATATAGATGAGTGGGGGCCAGCTGGAAGTCGTGACGCGAATTTGTCCACAATGTTTACCAACGTTCTCTTGGAACTGTGTCGTCACGAAACGGCGTCGGTGGGCACTGTTCCGATATGACATCGTTCCGGACAAAGCCACTTGCCGAATGCGCCTTTCCGCGGCATCTTTTGCTGCGCCGGTGGCAAACCACCAGCTACCAGGCAGGCTGGCGGTTCCGCTCGGATTGGTTCCAGCCGGAGGTCCGGACGGTGGTAACGTCCCTCGCCACACGTGCCGTCGTTCCGGCAAACACGGCCAAGTCCCTGGGGGCTGCGCGGGCCAGGAATGGCGTAGGCATCAGCGAAACCATGATGGATTTCAGGGCCCTCTTCACGGCTGCGAATCAATCCCTGGACGTAGACGCCCTTCAGTCGCTGGCCGAGGGTTGGGCCGAGGCCGCCGAGTCCGCTCCGCCCATTTCCTGCACCGATGTTTACACGGGCTTGGCTACCAAGGCCCATTTCCAACGCCGGATCCACGAGGTATCGGGGTTCGCCACGGGGTGTCAAGGGGCGTACGCGCTGGCGGTCATCTCGATGCCCGACCCCCAGGGGAGCCGCAGCCATTGTTGGACCCAGCTGGCTCTCCTTGGAGCGGCCGTCAGAGGACAACTCAGCGGGACCGGAGCCACGGCCATGTACCAGGACTCCGCGGTCCACGTCCTCTTTCCCGTCAGCGAAGACAACGTGTCCAGGATGATGCAGTGCAAAACGGCCCTGGAAGCTGTTGAGGACGGCGCGCTCACACCAATCCGCATCGCGTTCTATCCTCTGGCATCCGATCCTGCGGCGGCGTCCGATGCTTCGGCGGTGTCCGCAGCAAAGGCCCCTGTAGTCTCCTTCTTCGAATCGAACTGAGGATCCACTGCGTCATGAAGTGCGGAGAACTGACACTGACTCTTTGATGGACCACCCCGGGGCTCTCCTGGCGTGCCATCACACGCGGCTCGCGCTGGCATGGGTTGGGGGCCAGCGCGAGCCGTTCCAAGCAGCCGTCCCGCGCCGCCGTTCCGTGTCGCCGTTCCGCAATGTCCGGGAATGCAACCCCCTGGTGCATGGTTGAGAGGAGTGCACACAGCGCGCCCTTCAGCCAAGGAGAACCATGAGCTCGCCAACCACAGCAACCGACCCCCTGCTCGCCCGTTGGGAGCGGTTCCGTGAGGGGCGGAATTCAGTCTTGGCCACCGAACACGGTTGGCTGACGTTGACGTCATTCCAGTGGCTCGCCCCGGAGCCGTCCCCGGTGGAGCTGGCGCCCGGCCTTTGGTCGACGGACGGGACAACGGCCTTCCTGACAGCCAAAGCCGAGGAGGGCCTCACGATCGTTGCCACCGGCGAGAACGTTGACGGAACCATCAGCGCGGTGCTCGAAGATGAAGAGTCGCTGATGTGGGTCCAGTACGGCGGTGCGGACGGCAAGCAGGTCGTGGTGGAATTGGCCATGCGCGCGGACAAGTACGCCATCCGCACCCGTGATGACGCCTCTCCTGTCCTGACGGAGTTCACGGCTGTGCCCACCTACGATTACAACCCCGAGTGGGTGGTCAACGGTCGCTTTGAGCCCTACGCGGAACCCCAGGATGTCCCCATCGGCACGGCCAACCCGTTGGTGGACGGCGTGCACCGTTCAGTGGGTGAGGTTGTCTTCCATGTCCCTGGCATCGGGCACGAGATCCGGCTCCATGCCGAGGCGGAAAAGCTTGGCGCGCTCAACGTCACTTTCCACGACGAAACCAACGGGGACACAACGGATGAGTGGCGCAAAGTCTTCATCCCCCGCCCCCGGCCCGACGGCTCAGTGGTGATCGATTTCAACCGTGCCATCAACTACCCGAGCGCCTTCACGCCGTATGGCACCTGCCCCATGCCCGTCCGGGGCAACTCGATCGATGTCCGGGTGGAAGCCGGGGAGAAGATCCCTGCGGCTTAGGCGATGGCGGACACGCCCGTCACGGCCCGGCCGGCGATCAGTGAGTTGATCTCATACGAGCCCTCGTAGGTGTAGATGGCCTCGGCATCTGCAAAGATTTTGGCCATCCGATAATCGCTGACGATCCCGTTCCCACCGAGGATGGACCGTCCGCGGGCCACGGTGTCGCGCATGCGGGCGCTGCAGTAGGCCTTGGCGAGCGCCACCTGGGCCATGTCCGCGCCTCCGTGCCGCTCTCCGTTGGCATCCGTGAATATGTCCTCTTGCAGCTGTGCGATGCGAACCATCATCCCCATGCTGGCCACTGCGTTTCCGAGCATTTCCACCAGGTTCTGTTGAACGAGTTGGAACCTCGCCAGCGGACGACCGAACTGCAAACGCTCGACGGCGTACTGCCGGGCGACGTCGAACGCCGCCAGTTGCTGGCCTACAGCCTGCCACGCCACCATGATGCGCGATCCCCGCAGCAGGTGGTTGGTGTCGGCAAAACTGCTGATACCTGAGAACCGGTCAGCCTCGGCAACGTGCACATCGTGGAAAACAATATCCGCGTTCTGCACTGTCCGGAGGGCTATCTTGTTCTCGATGCGGCTGCGGGTAATGCCGGGCAAGGACGCGTCCACGATGAAGGCCCGAATGGCTCCGTCGGCTTCGTCCTTGGCCCACACCAGCATGTAATCGCAGAACGTCCCGTTGCCGATCCAGCGTTTGGCGCCGTTGACCACCCAGTAGTCGCCGCCGTCGGACGCTGGCCTTTCCACCCGGCGGGCGGTGGTTTCCATGCCGCCTGCGACGTCGGAACCGTGGTCCGGTTCGGTGAGCGCGAAGGCGCCTGTGGTCCGGAGGTTCGAGGCGTCGTCGAGGTAGCGGTCCTGCTGGGCGTCACTGCCGAAGTCGTACAGGGACTCCACGAAGAGATCATGGTGGACCATGAAGAACGTCGCGATGGAAGTATCCACGCGCGTCATCTCGGCGATCACAAGTCCCGCGAACAGGTGCGTGTACCCGCGTTGGGCAGGGGCGCTGAGCCGCAGTGCGGCGAGCTTGGGCAGGATGTGCTCGGGGAATTCCGCCTTCTCCCACCATTGCCCGGCGTAGGGTGCGATCTCGGTGGCCAGGAAGGCCCGGAGTTCGTTGAGTTTCCGCTGTTCCTGGACACTGAGGAGCGATTCGAAATCGAAGAAATCCGCAGTGGGGAGGCCGGCTACCGAGACGGGGGCGGAACCGGCCGAGCCTACTGATGCGGGGCCACCGCTGTAGTCGCCCATCATTTGATTCCCATCCGGATGGCACCGTCGAGGCGGATGGTTTCGCCGTTCAACATGGCGTTTTCCACGATGTGTGCTGCGAGGTTGGCATATTCCGCGGCCCGGCCCAGGCGTGCCGGGTGGGGAACCTGCTGCCCCAGCGAGTCCTGGGCGGCTTGGGGAAGTCCGGCCATCATGGGGGTTTCAAAGATGCCCGGAGCGATGGTGGCCACGCGGATCAGCGAGCGCGCCAGCTCACGTGCCAACGGGAGCGTCATGGCAGCTACTGCCCCTTTGGAGGCTGCGTAGGCGGGCTGGCCGATCTGGCCTTCGAAGGCAGCCACGGATGCGGTGTTGATGATGACCCCACGCTCCGGACCACCCAGCTCTGTTGACACGGGTTCGGTTTCCGCCATCGCCGCAGCGGCAAGTCGGATCACGTTGAAGGTACCCACGAGGTTGATCTGGATGACCCTGTTGAAGGTCTCAAGGGGAAGCACGCCGTCCCGCCCAAGAACCTTGCCCGGCGTCGCAATACCGGCACAGTTGACCACGATGCGCAGGGGGCCCAGCGATGACGCCGTGTCGACGGCGGACTGGATCTGGGCCTCGTTGGTGACATCAGCCGGGGCGAAGACCGCCTTGCCGCCGACGCTCCGGGCGTTCAGTTCTGCCGCGTATGCCTCGCCCGCTGACTGGGGCAGATCCACCAGCACCACCGAGGCCCCGGCGTCGAACAGACGCTTTGCCGTGGCCGCTCCCAAACCCGAGGCGCCGCCAGTAACCAGGGCCACCGTGCCGTTGATGTCCATCCATCCTCCTTGATGCAGAACCTAAATCCGTTAATGCATGTTAACTGGAATTGTGATCCGGCGCACCCCGGAACGACTACCAGAGCATCGCTTACTACAGGCCCGCTTATGCACTCCGACCTGGGAGGAAGTCCAGTCGAGCCAATCCAGACGACTGGAGCGGATGTGGCATACCGTTACCACAACATATCCTCCGACTGAAAGGGTGCCCACAATGCGCTTCAAGTCCTTCGAATTTGAAAATTTTAAGGGTATCCAAGAAGCACGACTCGACCTGGAGGTGCGAGGCACTCGCCCAAGAATTTTCACGCTCGTAGGCCTGAACGAGAGTGGAAAAACCACCATCCTTGACGCCATTTATAACTTCATCCCCTCACGAGACGAGACAAGCGTAACCCCTCGCACCCTGGATGAAGAGGTCTTTGATGCCAGCGACCTAATCCCCATAGCCAAAAAAGCAAACTTTAACGGTAGCGTGAACATAAAGGCGATTTTGCAACTTGACGACACCGATGTCGTGGCGATTCGAAGAGAACTCAAGAAGCGCGATCAATACCAAATGAACAGCATATCGGATGAAATCAGTGTGAGGGTTAGCTATAACTTCACAAACAGCAAGTTCACGGAGCGGAAGACATACTGGGGTCCACTCAAAGCATCTGGCAAAGGTGAGCGCGCGAGAATATATAAGCCAATACAATCTCCGTCTAAAGAATGGCGGACAATCATCGATGTAGTCAACTCACGTATTCCCAAAATATGGTATTTTCCCAACTTTCTATTCGACTTTCCACAGCGCGTACTACTGAACCCCGCTGAAGCCAGCGACGAAAGTCGAACCAATAGACTTTATAGAGATCTTTTTCAGGACATTTTACATGCGACTGATGTAACTTTAGACATGCAGACGCATGTAATTGAAAGGGCGCTGTCCGATGATGTCGGGGACCATCGTCTACTTGATCAACTTGTCCTAAATCTCGGACGCGAAGTAACGAAGAGTGTTGTTTCAGCTTGGAATGACATGTTTGCTAGCAAGGAACTGACCGACAAGAAAGTGGTCTTGAAATGGATCGTTGAGGATGGAGAAATTTACCTCGAATTTCTCCTGGAAGACAATGATGGAATCTTCGCTATCAAGGACCGGTCCCTAGGATTCAGATGGTTCTTCGTCTATTTACTCCTGACTACTTATCGAGGTCAGAGGAGGAGCAACACGAGTGACATGGTCTTCCTCTTTGATGAGCCCGCGTCCAACTTGCACTCATCTGCTCAGGCTATGCTCCTTCAAAGCCTGGAGCGGCTCGCCCAAACTTCCGACATAATCTACACAACGCATAGCCCCCATCTGATAAACCCTACTTGGCTCAACAGCACATATGTCGTGGAGAATCGTGCAGTAATTGAGATGAATGGCACCAGTGCCGCAACTATTTCTACTCACACCGATATAGCTCTCGACCGATATGCAAACTTTGCAGCGCAAAATCCGAAGCGACGGGATTACTTTCAACCTGTCCTTGATGTTTTAGATTACCAGCCGTCAAAGCTTGAACTAGTTCCGGACGTCGTAATGGTCGAAGGTAAGGGAGATTATCAGCTTCTTCGCTATGCGAAGGAGGTTTTGCTTCCAAGCCAACCAGGGGATGAGAAACTATATTTGCTTCCAGGCACCGGCTCTGGATCACTTACGCAGATGATCCAACTTTACGTAGGCTGGTCTCGCAACTTCATCGTCTTACTCGATGGCGATTCAGCAGGAAAAAGTGCAAAGACCAAATACATTGCTCTATTTGGCGAGTGGATCTCTCCATTAATATTTACTCTATCGGAGGTCTCGGAGGATGCAACTGTAACCGCAGCCGAGAGTCTCCTGACACGAGAGACCCGGTTATCCGTTGAACAGTCGGCCAAGGATGATGTCGTGCGAACTACCAAGAAAGGATTCCAAACTGCGGTGGAGTATCTGTTGGCCTTGCGGAAGCCAGTCGAACTGGACGATGTTAGTCAAAATCGCCTCCAAAACGTCATCTCCGCCTTAGAAAAGACCTTGCGCGATATCGCTGTTGAACGCGGTAGTGAATTGTGATCCGGCGCACCCCGCGTCCCCGATAGGCTGGGTCAATGACCAGCCATGCCGAGCCGTCAACGAACCCCAGCGAATGGGCCGCGCGCGCCAACCAGGCGGCCCGTTCCGTGACCCGCAGTTTTGGCAGGCGGCTTTTGTTCCTGCCCGGCACCCACATCGGCGCCATCAGGATTCCGGGCAACAGCATCCGGAGCCTGATGGGACCGTGGCATTACTGGTGGCAGGCGCACTACGTGGATTGCCTGGTGGACGCCGGTCGCCGGGAACTCGCCACAGGCACAAGGTTCGACGGCGACTCCCGCCCGAGCGCGGGACGGCTCGCCTCCCGGCTGGTCACCACCATCCGGCTGCGGAACCTGCTGAGGTTCGAGAACCATTTCTACGACGACATGGCATGGTTGGCCCTCTCAACGCTCAGGCTCGAAAAGCTGGCGGAGGAAACCAGGAAGCCGGGCCGACGCCGCAATGCCTACGTCCGGAAGCGGTTGACCCTGCAGTTCGACTCAGCCTCCACCGACGACCTCGGCGGCGGCACGTTCTGGAGCACCAAGAGGGACTTCAAGAACACCCCGGCCACCGCTCCCGTAGCCCTTTTCTATGCCCGGACCGGCCACGGTGAACGGGCGCAAGCACTGGTGCAGTGGCTCAACTCCAGGCTCCTGCATCCTGAGCGTGGCGTTTACCAGGACGGCATCCGGATCAGGAACGGGGCTACGGTCCTGGAGGACGCCGTGTACACCTACAATCAGGGACCCATCCTCGGGGCCTTGCTGGAACTGGGCGGGCAGGAAAACCTTGACCGGGCCGCACGCCTGGTTGATGCCGTCGCCCGCGAGCTGACGGTACCGGGCACGCGCGTGATCCGTGGCGATGGGACCGGCGATGGCGGCCTCTTTACCGGCATCCTGGTCCGCTATCTGGCCTTGGCAGGGCGGGACAACCGGCTGCCCGAGCCAACGCGCGAAACGGCGCGGAGCATGGTCCGCGCCACGGCGGAGGCCTTCTGGGCAAGCCGCCGTGAAGCACTTGAACTTGCGCAAGGTACTGCACACGGCAACCCTCCGCTGCTCTTCTCCCCCGACCCGCTGCGACCGGCGGCCGAAACCTATCCGGCGGGTACCGGCGTCGAACTTTCCACCCAGCTGCAAGCATGGATGACTTTCGAGGCCGCCGCCACGCTCTAGCCGGGTTCGGTTTGTTTCGGCTGCTTCTTTTGCGGATACGGGCTCTCATGGCGGGCCAGCATCTCCACAAAAGCTGCGATCTTGCGTGCCCGTGTATCGGCCCGCTTGACCAGATTCGTCCGGTGGATCAAGGCGAATCGGTTCTGGGAGGTGAGGACGTCGAACATGGCCTGTGCCTCCGGAACCGCGGCGATCGCTGCCGCGAGGTCTTCCGGTACCACCGAGTCCGCTGGGCCCGCGTAGGCAGCTTCCCAGCGGCCGTCGGCTTTGGCGGCCTCGACGGCCGCGCGGCCAGCGTCGGTCATCCTGCCTTCGGCTTCGAGGCGGGCGATGTGCCCCACATTCCGTGCGGACCAGATGCTGCGGCGGCCGCGCGGGGTCATGCGCTGGAAGTAGCTTTCGGCGTCGCGGCTCCTGGACTGGCCGTCGATCCAGCCAAAGCAGAGGGCCTCGTCCAGGGCGGCGTCGTAGTCCAGTTCCGTGACGTTGCCGCCCTTTTTGTGCAGGACCAGCCACACGCCAGGACTGTCCGCGGCATGATCGGCCAGCCATGCGCGCCATTGGGCACCGTCTTTGACGATCAATTCCTCAAGCTCGATGGGCATGGTCCCATTCTGCTGTGGAAGCGGCGGGCACGGATACGGCCACGCGGAATAGGCTGGGAACCGACCATCAGAAACCGGAGGACCAATGCTGCGAGCCCGCCCCATCCACTACACCTCCCGGCCGGAACAATGGTCCGCGCTGCTGCACGCCTTGGGCTTGGCAGCGACCGTTGACGACGGCGACTGGCTGGAGTTCGACGCCGGTTCCGGCCGCCTTGCCGTGGCCCGGGTGGAGCACGGCCACCCCCTGGACGCCAGCACCATCTTCAGCGTGGAAGTCGGAGATCTGGAGGAATTCGCACGGCGCACCGAAGACGACGGCACCCAGGCGGAAGTCCACCAATCGCCGGACGGCGCCACAGTGCAGATCTCAGCTGATGACGGGTTCGAGTTCTTTGCCTTCCCGGCACAGCGTGCAGCAGACGGCTCGTGGGCCACGTCCCCGGAGGCCGATCCAACCTTGACGGTAGTGGCAACGTGGATCAGCCCGCTGGTGGGTGTCGCAGCCAATGATCTCCGGAACATCGGCGCCCGGCCCCGGACCCAGGACGACGAATCGGCCACGTTCACCACCAAAAACGGCGGAATCCTGCGAGTTATCCACGGCGTGGACAGCGGGAACGGCGACCTCGCATTTGAGTACGACGGCGATCTGGAACCACTGCAGGAGCGGCTCCATTCCGCGGGCATGGACGCGAGGATCGAGGATGATGTCCTCTACGTGGCCAACCCTGATGCGACCGGTGGCTCCGCGCCGGCGTCGATAGTAGTGGAAAAGTCCCGCGCCGCAAGCACACCGGCCCCCTAATGCCGCCGAGAGCGTAACGGCCCCCGCAACCGGGAAGCCTCCACGGAACTTCCACCGGGGATGCGGTAGAACTTAACCATGAGCGTACGTACACCTGACCCGTATCCAGGCTGGCTTTCCGATGAAGACCTCTTCGAAGCCCGCGGTCGTCTGCCCATGGTTTACGTGGAGGCTGTTCCCGTCAGGTTGGATCCGCTCGGGTACGTCAACGAAGTCGGCACCCTGCTCCAAGGCGACGCCGACGGCAACATGGTCCGCTACCTCGTCTCAGGCCGCGTCCTGTACCGCGAGACCATCCGCGCGGCGCTCCTGCGGCACATGGAAAAGGATCTTGGGCCCTTGGCGTTCCCTCAGTTGCCCATCAGCCCGGTTCCCTTCACTGTGGCCGAATACTTCCCGGCTCCCTCCCAGACGGGCTTCACCGACGAACGCCAACACGCCGTGTCGCTGGCCTACGTCATCCCGGTTACTGGCGAATGCGAACCCCGGCAGGATGCTTTGGAGCTGACGTGGATGACGCCGCAGGAAGTGCTCAGCGACAACGTCCAGCAGGAATTCGACGGCGGGCGCGGGAACCTCGTGCGCCAGGCATTGGCTTTCTCGGGCGTCGTTCTCTAGCGGGTCACGGCCCCTCTGACAGCCCGTCTTTGTAGACTGGACGGCGGACCCCAAGAGAACCAAAGGATTTCCGATGACTCACAGCCCAGCCACACAGCAGTACAGGGAAAAGCAGGCTGGGGACCTGCGGCCAGGGGATTTCGTGTTCCCACCCGGCGACGGGCCGGCCCAGGAAATCGTCAGTATCGACGTTGAGAATGATGACTACGGCGTCGCCGCTTTGTTGCTCGTGACAATGGGCGACGGCGGCACGGTGCGGATCGCTGTCGGGTCCAGTGTCCCGGTAGGGGACGGTGTTTCCGTGGGCGCCGACGCAGGCGTGGGCGCCGACGGGATTGACGACGACGCCGATGCGGCCGCCGTGCCAGCCGCCGTCACCCCGGACTCCAGTACCCCCGCGGAAGCCAGCGCCGACGCGGCCGCCGGGCCCGCCGTCGTCGTGCCCCCGAGGCCCGAAACCCCACCCACGTACACCGGCCCCAGCGCCGAGGAACTCGCGCTCATCCCCGAGCCGGACGGGACACCCGAAGCCGTGGTGCGGTCCGCCGCGGCGAACCACAAGGGTAAGAACAGCGTCCAAGTGCTGGCGGAGAGGCTCGCGAAAGGCATCAACACCAAGTCCGGAAGCTGCCTCAGGGACCTCAGCAATCTGGCGTTCGATCTTTGCATCGTGCTGCGCGACCCGGACAACGCCCTGGCTGTAGCGGACCTGCTGAACGTCCTGCCCTTCGACGGAAACCTCGACAGGTGGGCCTCGATCGAGCGGGCTCTGGCCCTTTCCAGCTTCATCTGCCGGGAAGCCGGCCAAAGCGAACGCGCAGCCGTGTACGAGAAACTGCTTCGCGCCCCTGAATCCCAGGAGGAAGACCCCTTCAAGGCGCGGGTCAACGCGCGAGTGCGCCAACGCTCGCTGAACGAACCCAACCTGTATGACAAGGAAATCTTCCGCGCGATCGACAACGGCAACCACGAGGCCGAGCGCGACTGGCGCTTCCTCCGCCTCGAAGCGCTGCTGTTCCTGCGGGCACACGGCGGCTCGAAAACCATCAGCGAGGACGAGCTCGCCAGGCGGATCGACAGCGAATTGGAATCCGTGCGCGCCTAGTTTTCCTGCGCCTTGGGCCGGGTAATTTCAAGGCCTGTTATGTGGGCTCGAACGGCGGTAGATTCGGGGCCATGACGAACAATCTGAGCGTTGTGGTTAATGCCGATGCGCAGCAGGTGTGGACCATGCTGCGTGAACCGTCGTTGGTGGCCCAATGGCACGGTTGGGAAGCCGACGATCTCGCAGATGAAATCAAACAGATCTACTTCAACACGGACGTCGTGGAAGGACCCGAGCACACGAGCCTAACGGTCAATGGCGGGGACGTCTTTGAGCTCCACCCTGTTTCCGGAGGCACGGAAGTCCGCGTCACAAGAGTTGCCTTGGACCACGATTCCGAGTGGGCCGACTGGGACGAGGACATCACCCAGGGCTGGCTGACGTTCCTGCACCAGCTCCGCTTCGCGTTGGAGCGGCACCCCCACGGTCAGCGGCGGACGCATTTCGTGTCGCTGCCCGGCAAAGGTGGTCCGGCGATTGAGAAGCTTGGCCTCGGGGACCTGCCTCCGGTTGGTGAGGAGTACTCGCTCACGCTCGCTACGGGTGAGAAGATCTCCGGCAAAGTCTGGTTCAAGAGCCGGCATCAGGTGGGCCTTACGGTTCACAGTTATGCCGAGCACGGGGATGGCCTGTTGATCGTCGCCGAGCAGCTGCCGATTCCGGAAAAGAGGCCCGACGGCGGGTCCATGGTCATCGCCTCAACCTACGATTTGGGGGCACACACTTTGGCGGACATCCGGTCATCGTGGGACAACTGGAAGGCTGAAAACTACGGCTCCTAGGCCCTATCCGGCAGGTTGCTCCCGGTAAAGCTGGCACACTTGGTAGCGTGCCAGCTTCCTCCTCTGCTCCTGCTTCGTCCCCTTCGCTGCCCGGCTTGTCCGAGCGGCAATCCGAGTTCTCCTTTGCAGTGGGCAAGCGCCTGACTGAAACGTGTTCGCCGTCGTCCTCCCTCGTAGAGGCGAACGGCGGGGAATTCCTGGGGCGGACCGGCACCATCACCACACCGCACGGGACCATCCAGACGCCCGCGTTCATCGCCGTCGGGACCAAAGCCACCGTCAAGGCGGTGCTGCCTGAGTCCATCGCGGACCTCGGCGCGCAGGCCGTGCTGGCCAATGCCTACCACCTTTACCTGCAGCCCGGACCGGAAATCCTCGACGCCGCGGGCGGGCTGGGCGCTTTTATGAACTGGTCGGGCCCGACGTTTACGGACTCCGGCGGATTCCAGGTGATGAGCCTTGGTTCCGGGTTCAAGAAGGTCATCGACATGAAGAACGTGGACTCTTCCGGGCCTGACGACGCCGTGGCCCCCGGCAAGGAACGGCTGGCGCACATCGACGACGACGGAGTCTGGTTCAAGTCGCACCTCAACGGCGACCGGCACAGGTTCTCGCCGGAGATCTCCATGAAGGTCCAGCACCAGATCGGTGCGGACATCATGTTCGCCTTCGATGAGCTGACCACGCTGCAGAACTCCCGCGGCTACCAGGAAGAGTCGCTGGAACGGACGCGGTTGTGGGCTCTTCGGTGCTTGGAGGAGCATTCGCGTTTGACGGAGTCCCGCGCGGGGAAGCCGTACCAGGCGTTGTTCGGCGTGATCCAGGGCGCCCAGTACGAGGACCTGCGCCGCAAAGCCTGCCGCGACCTCGGGGCGATGCCTTTTGATGGCTACGGCATCGGCGGGGCGCTGGAGAAGGAAAACCTGGGGACGATCGTGCGTTGGTGCAATGAGGAACTGCCCGAGGACAAGCCCCGTCACCTGCTGGGCATTTCCGAGCCCGATGACATCTTCACGGCCATCGAGAACGGCGCCGACACCTTCGACTGTGTCTCCCCCACCCGCGTGGCCCGGAACTCCGCGTTCTACACACCGTTCGGGCGCTTCAACTTGTCCGGGGCGAAGTACAAGACCGATTTCGGCCCCTTGCAGGAAGGCTGCGACTGTTACGCGTGCGCCAATTACTCCCGCGCGTACATCCATCACCTGTTCAAGGCGAAGGAAATGCTTTCCGCGACGCTGATCTCCATCCACAACGAGCGCTTCGTGGTGAAGATGGTCGACGACGCCCGGCTTGCCATTGAAAACGGGGACTTCTTCGAGTTCAAGGCCGAGACGCTGGGGCGGTACTACTCGTAATTGCGGCGAGTTCGCGGGAAACGTGCGACGGCGTTGGGAAACTTCCAGCGAATTGGCACGTTTCCGGCGAACTCGGCGAGGGTTAGGCCGCGACTGCTCCGTAGCTCGGTTCGCGCTTCTTGATCCAGCCCACCACCAGCACGGTGATCGGCACGAAAATGAACTCGACTGCGGTCTTGTAGAGGAAGCCGACGAGGACGTAGTTGACGAACGAGCCCACGTCGGAGATGCCAATCACTGACGCCGCAATGCTGCAGAAGATCAGGGTGTCCACGAATTCGCCCACCACCGAGGAACCCATCAGTCGTGCCCACAGGCTCTTTTCGCCAGTGCGCGCCTTCATCTTCACCAGGATCCAGGAGTTGATGGTCTGTCCTGCCAGGAAAGCCAGCAATGAGGCGAGCACGATCTGCGGCACCGGACCGAGCGCGCCCTCGATGGCTGCCTGCTTGGCAGTTCCGTAGTCGTCGTTGAAGCCGGGAAGGATGATGATCACCCAGTAGCAAAGCGACGCGAACACGGAGAGCGCGAAGGAGGTGATGATCGCCTTGCGCGCCACTTTGAAGCCGTAGACCTCACTCATCACGTCGCCCAGTATGTAGGCCAGCGGGAAGAGGAAGAACCCTCCGTCCGTGATGATCGGGCCGAGCACCACGCCCTTGGAGGCGCCAATGTTGGAGAGGATCAGCACCACTGCCATGACGGCCAACATGATGCCGAAGTAAGGGGAACCGATCGAGGCAAAGCGCGGTGCCGGTTTGCTGAGCGTGCTGGAGCCAGAGGGCGTGGGCATTGGTCATCCATTTCGTAGTGGTTCGCGCAGGCACCCCGTTTCGGAGGCAGCCCCGCTGTATTAACACTGGGCGGTGGGGCATGCAGCCGGCACCGGTTCCATTCTCCCACCCCGCCCCACCAACCTTCACTCACAACCCACCCCCCCCTCACCCAAACCCTCACTCACACCCCACCCGCTTGCCCCTTTTGAACACGTTCAAGAATATGCAATACTCGTTTCTGAACACGTTCAAAACCGCAAGGAGCAACCCATGGCTGCGAAAAGTGAACAGACCCGCCAACTAGTGGCCGACGTCGCGCTGAAGATGTTCCGCGAGATCGGCTTCGAGAAGACCACCATGCGCGCCATCGCCCAGGAGGCCGGGGTGTCGGTCGGCAACGCCTACTACTACTTCGCTTCCAAGGACGACCTCGTCCAGGAGCTCTACATCCAGGTGCAGGATGAGCACGCCGTGGCTGCCGCCCAGGCCCTAGAAAACGTTCAGGATCTCGCCGGTCGACTGAAGGCGGTCCTTCACACCGGCATCGATGTCATGACGCCGTATCACCAGTTCGGTTCCGATTTCATCGCAACGGCGATCCGGCCAACGTCGCCCGTCAATCCGTTCGGAGAGGCGTCCACCGCCGCCCGGGACGCGTCGCTCGCGATCTTCCGCACCGCCGTCGACGGTTCCTCGCCCGCCGTCGCCAAGAAGCTGCGCGGCGACCTGCCCGAACTGCTGTGGCTGGCGTACATGGGTGTCGCACTGTTTTGGGTCTACGACAAATCCGAGGGCCAACGCCGCACACGCAGGCTCATCGACGGCGCAGCGCCGCTGGTTGCCCGCGGCCTCTCGCTCGCGAAGATTCCGGGGGTGGGCAAGGTGTTCGACGACGTCCTCGGACTCGTGCGCAGCGTGAAGGAAGCCTCATGAAAACTGTGGTGATCGCAGGGGCGTCCGGCTTCATCGGCAGCTACTTCGCGCGACGCTTTCGTGAGGATGGTTGGCAGGTCCGGACGGTTGGGCGGGCCGCGTCGGCCAACGCGCAATGGGACGACGACGCCGCCATCACCAAAGCGCTGAACGGCGCCGAGCTGTTGGTGAACCTCGCCGGACGCTCCGTGAATTGCCGTTACAACGAGCGCCACCGACGGGAGATCCTGGAATCGCGGGTTTTGACGACCCGGGCTCTGGGACGGGCGGCTGCTGCTTGTGCCGAACCTCCACGGACGTGGATCAACTCGAGTACCGGAACCATTTACCGGCACGCTGAGGATCGACCGCAGTCAGAGGCCTCGGGCGAATTGGGCAGCGGGTTCTCCGTGGACGTGGCGCGTGCTTGGGAGGAGGAGTTAGCGGGGGCTGTTGTGCCGGCTACGCGGAAGGTACCGCTGCGCATTGCGATCGTGCTGGGCGCCGGCGGCGTCATGGGTCCCCTCCGGAACCTCGCCCGTCTTGGCCTGGGCGGGCACATGGGTCCGGGCACGCAGAAGTTCAGCTGGATCCATGTGGAGGACTTGTTTCGAGCGGTGCTGTTCATTCACGAACGGCCAGAGCTGACTGGTCCCGTCAACGCCGCCTCGCCCTACCCGGTGGAAAATGGTGAGCTCATGGCTCTGGTGCGACAGAGCCTGGGTGTCCCGTTCGGCGTTCCGACCCCTGCATGGCTGCTTGAGGCCGGGGCTGTTCTCATCCGGACTCAGACCGAGCTGGTGCTGAAGAGTCGATGGGTTGAGCCCCGCAAACTGCTCGATGCTGGATTCGCGTGTGAGTACCCGTCGCTGGCCGGTGCGCTCAATGAGATCGCCGAGGGAAACCGGTGAAGCCAGAAGCAACGGGGACACCGTGGCCTTACGGGCCCAAGGACCGCGTGGTGCTGGGCCGGAAGGGCCTAGTGGTGGGAGTTCTACTTTCAGACATTGTGTTCTTTCTGGTGCCGGGAGTCATCGGCGCCCTTCGAAGCCCGCAATATGCCGACTATCAGCTTTCATGGCTACCTATCCTCATGGCCTTTGGCGCCATTCCTATCTGCGTGGTAGCGGTCCCTACGGCGATGCTGCTGGGCAAAGTGTTGCGCAGCGTTCGCAGCCAATGGGTTCACGTAGCTGCCTTCACCCTCGCAGGAGCTCTTGTGGGAAATCTAGTTGGCGCTTCCTTCACGGGGTGGACCGCTCACACTTTGTTTCATATGACACTGCCTGCAGCGCTTGCGGCCGGCGTCGGACGACTCGCCATCTGGAAACTCGTCATGGTCAACGACCATCCCTCACTCACCTATCCGCCCCTTCCCTCAAACCCCCACTCACAAAATCCGGGGTAACCCATGGACGATGGCAGCTGGATAAACGAGTCTGGGTACGGGATTAATACGCCTGGGGCACGGAATGGATGGCGATACGGATCGAAAGACCGGGTAGTGATCGGAGGAGGAGGCCGCGCGGTTGGCGTCGCGGTGGCGCATCTGACCTTCTGCCTATTGCTTGCAGCCCAGTCACCCGGCGTATGGGCCATCATCTTCTTCATTTACAGTCTTCTCCCAGTGTGGGTTGTGGGTGCTGCCGCCGGATCTCTCCTCGGCCTGATCCTGCGACGCATACCCAACCAATGGATGCATGTGGCCGCCTTCTTCGCAGCCCCTTTGCTCATGAGCGCGCCGTTGGGCGGGCTGTCCGCGGCTGGCCCGATCTTGTTCTCGTTGTCCATGGCCATTGCGGCCGGCTTTGGACGACTCTCAATTTGGAAGATGGTTCGCGTCAAAGATCCCAGTCCGGGCCATGGAATATGAGTGAGCGTGCGCCCCAAGCCCGCGGGACGTGACCGAGCGTGCGCCCCAAGCCCGCGGGACGTGACCGAGCGTGCGCGTGAAAGGCGCGGGACGTGACCGAGCGTGCGCGTGAAACCCGCGGAACCTGAGCGAGCGTACGCCCGAAACCTAAGGAAGTGTTAGGAAATCCGCCCCCGCGTTGGCTGTGCCGTGCATCACCCATAGTTTGGAATACGTCCTCTTCACCCCCAAGAGGGCCTTTCTTAGTCGACGAAGAGCCATGCGCAACGAAGCCATGAGCACCCGCTTCATGGACAGAACGAACACATGCAAGACACGGCCGCCTCAGCTGCTGCCGTCCAGGAAGGTTCATTGATGAGCACCCAACAAGCTGCACCTCTGAGCGAAGCCGCCCAGACCCGCAAGGCAGTGAGCAACATCCTCAAGGGCTCCGCGGGCAACCTCGTGGAGTGGTTCGACGTGTACGTCTACACGGCGTTTGCGGCGTATTTCCAGTCGCACTTCTTCAACTCCTCGGACGACCTCCAGGCCGGCCTCGAAGCGATGGCCGTCTTCTCGACGTCGTTCCTCATGCGTCCCATCGGCAGCTGGTTCTTCGGCCGCTACGCGGACCGGAAGGGCCGCAAGGCCGCGCTGACGCTGAGCGTCACCATGATGTCGGCCGGTTCATTCGCTATCGCCATCCTCCCAACCCAGGATGTCATTGGCCTGTGGGCGCTCATCTTGTTGGTCTTCGTCCGGGTGGTCCAGGGCTTCTCTGTCGGCGGTGAGTACGGAACCAGCGCCACGTATATGTCCGAGGCAGCAACCGCCAAGCGCCGCGGCTTCTTCTCGAGCTTCCAGTACGTGACGCTTGTCGGCGGTCAGATGCTGGCGCTTTTGGTGCTCGTGATCCTGCAGAACACCATGACCAAAGAAGCCCTGACCGAGTGGGGCTGGCGTATACCGTTCGCGATCGGTGGCGTGGCGGCGCTTGTGGTCCTGTGGCTGCGCCGTTCCATGGAAGAAACGGTCTCCGCTGACCAGATCCGCGCGGCACACGTCAAGGTGGCAGGCGAAGCACAGCCCGGCACCATGAAGCTCCTGTTCACCAAGCACTGGAAGCCGTTGCTGATCTGCATCGGCATCACGCTTGGCGGCACGGTGGCGTTCTACACCTACACCAACTTCATCCTGAAGTTCATGAACGATACCTCCGGCATCGCCAAGACGGACACGTCGGTGATCAACTTCTGGGCCCTCTTCATCTTCATGCTGCTGCAGCCCGTGTATGGCCTGATCTCGGACAAGATCGGCCGCAAGCCGTTGCTTGTATGGTTCGGTGTGACCGGCGTGCTGTTCACGTGGCCGCTGCTCTCCACTCTTGCAGGCACCAAGGATCCCTTTGTTGCCTTCCTGCTCATGATGGGTGGCCTGCTGATGGTTGGTGGTTACACCTCCATCAACGCCCTCGTGAAGGCCGAACTGTTCCCGGCTTCCATCCGCGCCCTCGGCGTCGGCCTGGGCTACGCAATCGCCAACTCGCTCTTTGGTGGCACGGTCCCGCTGATCGGCGCAGCGTTGCAGAAGGCCGGTCAGGAGGACTTGTTCTTCACCTACGTCACGGCAGCAATCTTTATCTCATTGCTGGTCTACGTGTTCGCCCTGAAGAACAAGAAGGCCACGCACCTGGATACTGAGCAGGGCCACGCTTGGAAGGGCCGGGGCGACGACAAGAAGGACCTGATCGACGCCTAAATGCCCCCTTGCGAGGCCCGCTCTGCGCCCTTTGGCTACCCCGAAGGGCGCAGAGCGGGCCTCACACGGTTAAGCTCAAAGGGCCAACCCGATAGAAAACCAAAGGAACCACCTTGCACGTGCTCATCGTCGAGGATGACGACGCCATGGCCTCGGCCTTGAGCGCCGCCGTCTCCTCCGCCGGGCACAAGCACACCCGGGTATCCAGGGGCGAGGACGCGCTTCTGGCCCACCGGCAGCACGAGGTGATCCTGTTGGACCTGGGCCTGCCGGATCTGGACGGCTTGGACGTCCTCAGGAAACTGCGCCAGGTCACGGATATCCCCATCCTGATCCTGACGGCCCGCGATGACGAACGCAGCGTGGTCCTCGGCCTCCGTTCAGGTGCGGACGACTACCTGGTCAAACCCGTGAAACTCGTGGAATTGCTGGCCCGTATCGAGGCCGTGACGCGTCGAACCAACCGCGCCGGCCAGGAAGCTCCCCACACGATCGTCCTTGGCGAACTGGAAGTTGACGTTGACCGTCGCGTTGCATCGATCGGCAACGGGGAACTCCCCCTCACAGCGACGGAATTCGACCTCCTCGCGTTGCTTGCAAAAAACGCGGGCTCCGTGGTCACCCGGGAGCAGATCCTGGATGCCCTCTGGGGCGATGCCTTCCTGGCCCATTCCCGTTCACTGGACGTGCACCTGACGGGCCTCAGATCCAAGCTCAAGATGCCGGGGTTCATCATCAATGTCCGGGGCGTCGGCTACCGCGTCGAGCAGCCGTGAAACTCCGGGTCCTGGGCATCCTGAGCCTGTTGGTGGTGATCATCGTGGTGACGGTGTCCAGCGTGATCCTGACATCGGCCAGCCGCGAGCTCACCCAGGAGCTGCAAATCAACCGCGTCGCCGCCCTGAACCGCTTCGCGCAGCTGGCAACTGACGCCCTGGAGGACAACAACACCACCCAACTCCAACGTGAAATGAACCGCTACTCCGAGCTGTATGGCGAAGGAATCCTGATCCATATGCAAGGCCAAACCCTCCACTCAGGGGAACTTCGCGATGACCAGCCACAGGTCCGGGACGCACTCGGCCGGGCAAGCCTGAACCTCAGCGACACCACCTTGGATCCCGTTCGCGCCTTCGGGACAGGCAACCAAACCATCTCCCGTTCCTTCGGCACGGCCAGCCAGGTCCTCGGCGAGGTAGTGGTGGAAGTGGATCTCGACGTCGCCCGCCAGAAGTTGCGGGAGCGGTGGCTCGTCGTCGGGGTGGCCGCCCTGGCGCTTGGCACCCTGCTCCTGTTGGCGGCCGCGCGCGTCACGGCGTGGGTGCTGCGCCCGGTCCAACGGCTCAGCAAAGCCGTCCACGAGCTCGAAGCCACAGGCACCACCAGCCAACTCCCCGAAGCGGGCCCACCGGAACTGCGTGAACTCAGCCGCTCGTTCACCACCATGGCCAACACAGTGAGCCAGAGCATGGAATCGCAGCGCCGCCTCATCGCGGACACCTCGCACCAGCTCCGCAACCCGGTCGGGGCCTTGCGTTTGAGGATCGATCTGCTGCAGCTGGCGCTCCGTTCCGAACCGGAGAAGGCCGCCGCTGCCGAGGTCGTGGCCGAGCTTGAGCGGGTGGAAGGAATGCTCGACGGCGTGCTGAAGCTGGCGACGGCGGAGCATCGCGCCTCCGCGGGGGCTGCCCACGCCGATCAGGAGTCTCAAAACCAGCGCCTTTCGGTGATCGACCCCTTTCCCATCCTGCAAGGAGAAGTGGAACGGGCATCCCCCGCGGCCGCTCAGACAGGCGCCACAATCAGGCTCAGCCAGCCGCCACGGCCAATCACCATCGCCTGCAACCCGGAAGAACTCGCGCATATGGTCGGTGAGCTCCTGGCCAACGCCATCAAATACGCCCCGGCCGCCCACATCGAAGTGGCGACCCACCCCGCCCAAGGAGGCACCGCCGTCGTGATTTCCGACGACGGTCCCGGCCTCCCAGCCGATCAGCGTGCCGCGTCCACCAGCCGGTTCTGGCGGGCGCCCCAACACAACAGCATCCCCGGCAACGGCCTGGGGATGACGATCGTGGAACGGTTGGCGGAAGCGAACGGGGCGAGGTTGGTGCTGGAAGACAGCAAGCCACACGGATTGACGGTTCGCTTGGAATTCGGGGGCCTAAGGAAGGGTTCCGATGCCTGACTTTCCCGCGATCTCGCGGCGGAACGCCATGAGAGCCGCCATGTCGTTCGGTGTGCTGGCTTCGGCTGTTGGCTGTTCCCCGGCGGAGAAGCCTCAAGAACTCACTGTGGCCGGCGGCGAACAGGGCGGCTTCTACCTTGAATTCGCCGCGCTCTTGGCCGACTTGCTGCAACGCGAACGCATCGCGGACAAGGCCCGGGCGCTGACCACCGGCGGCAGTCTCGAGAACATCCAGCGGGTGTTGTCCGGCGAGGCGACCTTCGCCGTCGCCCTGGCCGACGCCGCCGCCCAACCCGCCGCCAGCAGCCACAGCGAAGGACGACTGGTTGCCCTCGGCAAGGTGTACCAGAACTACGTCCACTGCATCGTGCGGGAGGACAGCGCCATCCGGACGTTCGCGGACCTCGCCGGTAAGACCGCGGGGGTGGGCGAAGTTGGTTCGGGAACCACCCTTACGGCCGGCAGGATCATTGCCGCGGCGGGTCTTGCGCCGCAGACGGCACCGCCGGACAAGGCCTTGAAACAGGTCAACCTCGGCTTGAACCAAGCCATAGCGGCCCTTGCCGACGGATCAATCGACGTCATGATTCAGTCCGGTGGCGTCCCGACGGCGCCCATCGCCGCTGGTGCCCAGGACATCGGCGTCCGGCTGCTTGATCTTTCGGGGCTGATCCCGGCAACGCGTGCGGAGTCCGGTTTCTTCTACGACCGCGTCCTCATTCCAGCCAACAGCTACGGCAACGCTCCTGCGGTGTGGACTGTGGGCGTCGCCAACCTGCTCCTGTGCCGCAGCGACTTGGCAGACCACGTTGTTCGGCAGACCGTGGAACTCATGGTGGAAAAGGCCCAGGACCTGGTGCCGAAGTCGAGCGCAGGAGTTCAGTTCCTCAGCCCGGAAACGCTGATCAACACCGCTGGTGTGCCCTTGCATCCGGCTGCCGAGGCTGCTTACCGGGCCTTGCACGGCTAGCCCCGTTTAGGAGTCGCACAGGAGCAACTGCCAAAATGGAATCATGACTTCCGCCGTTGCCCCAGCCATTGCCCTGACCATCGCCGGCTCCGAAGCGACCGGTGGCGCCGGCGCGCAGGCCGATCTCAAGACCTTCCAGGAACTCGGTGTGTTCGGAATCGCGAACCTCACCTGCATCGTTTCCTTCAACCCGCAGGACAACTGGAACCACCGTTTCGTGCCGGTGGACCAGCAGGTCATCGCGGACCAGCTGGAAGCCACGACGGCGGCATACGGCGCCGCTTCAGGCGCACCTTCGGTTCTGGACACCGTGAAGATCGGGATGCTGGGAAGCCCGGCAACCATCAGCACAGTGGAGAAGGCCCTGGCGGATGGCTCCTTCAATCACGTGGTGCTCGACCCCGTGTTGATCTGCAAAGGCCAGGAGCCCGGCCACGCCCTGGACACCGACCAGGCTTTGAAGGCGCAGATCCTGCCACTGGCCACGTTCGTCACGCCCAACCACTTCGAAGCCGAGTCGTTGTCAGGGCTCACGATCACGGACGAGGAATCCCTGAAGGCCGCAGCCATCCGGATCCACGAGGTCAGCGGCGCAGCAGTCCTTGCCAAAGGCGGGGTGCGGCTGGAAGGACCCGACGCCGTCGACGTCTACTACGACGGCGAAACGCTGGAAGTCCTGCGCGCGCCGAAGGTTGGCGAAGTTGCGGTCTCTGGTGCCGGCTGCTCGCTTGCTGCGGCTGTAACCGCGGAGCTGGCCAAGGGCGCGACGCCCCTGGAAGCCGCCCGCACCGCCAAGGCCTTCGTCACGGCGGGCATCAAGAACCGGGTGTCCTCCGGCGCACCGTTTGATGCGCTGTGGCAGGGTGGGGCGTTGAGCTAGCCTCCTAAGACCAAAACAGCCGCTCCGGAAACCTTCCGGAGCGGCTGTTTTTGCATATGAACTAGCGCGAAACCTTGCCCATCAGCGAGGCGATCGGGCGCAGGAACAACGGCCGTGCCAGGAACCAGGCGGCGGCTGTGAAGACGATGGAGGCCGCGAAGATTCCGAAGCCCCACCAGCTGTAGTCGTTGTTGGACGCGTACATGTGGTTCAGGTTGTTCAGCGCGCCGGTGGCCAGCACCAGGGTGACGTGAACAATTACGAACGCCACGAAGTAGATCATCACCGGGAAGTGGATCTTGCGGGCCAGCTCGATCGGGTAGAACTTGTTGATGGCGGCCTTCTTGGGCCAGGCGCCGGACATCCGAATGCCTGTGATGATGGCTAGCGGCGCGGCGATGAAGACAGTGATGAAGTAGGTCAGGAGCTGGAGGCTGTTGTAGTTGTTCCAGCCGTTCTCAACGGGCCAGTTCAGCGAGGCGTACTGAAGGCCGGCCGAAACCGCGTTCGGGAAGACGTCCCAGTTGGTCGGAACGATCCTCAACCATTGGCCGGTCGCGAAGAGCAGCACGATGAAGATGATGCCGTTCAGGACCCACAAGGCGTCCAGTGTCAGGTGGAACCAGAGGTCCAGGCTGATTTTGCTGGGCGGGTTCTTGGTCTTGATGAAGCCCTTGTTGTTCCTGGTCCAATACGCCGGCGGGCGGGTAGTGGTGCGCACCTGCCAGCCCGACCGGATGATCAGGACAATGAAGAACATGTTGAGGAAGTGCTGCCAGCCAAGCCAGGCAGGGAACCCTGTGGGCGTACCCTCGGGGATCGCTGAGTGGCCAGGGTAATCCGTCAGGAATTGCTGCACCGGCTGCAGGGTTCGGAGCCACTGTGCCAGGAGAACCAGGATCAGGGCCACCACCAAAGCTCCCGCAGTGACGACGACGGGTTTGAACCACCTGTTCGACGTGATCCCGGACGACTTGCTTGAAACGGACATCAGGCCGCGTTCCTCTCTGGCTTGGTTGGCTGCGACCAGTTGGCGCTATATAGCGATTCAACCAGTTGCAGCCCGACGGCGAAAACGGCACCCGGGTTTCGGGGCGTCCCACGTCAAAAATCGCAGCATTCGGATATATGCCGCAATATGTATTTCTAGAACCGACTTCCAAAATTATTTCCCGTCCCTGTTGCGCTGGTCAAGGGTCACTGCTGGCTATGTGGATAATTTCGGGGGTAGGATTCCAGAAAGTAACGGTGAAACACGCCGGTTCCTGGCCCATCCGTGAAGGGAGTTCCGGTTTGGTCCGCAAAACCTCCGAAGCAGCAACCTCCGCGGGCTCCTGGAAGTGGACACGCACCGCGGCAACGCAGCGCAACCTGTTGGATGCAGCCGCCGACGTGTTCGTGGAACACGGCTTCACGGACGCCAGCATCTCCGACGTCGTGGCCCGCGCAGGATCCAGCGTTGGCAGCCTCTACCACCACTTTGGCGGCAAGACCGAGCTCTTCCTGGCCCTCTGGGACGATTACCAAAACGAGCACGAACGCCTTGTAGCTGCCGCAGTGGCCAAGGCCCGCAAAGCCGGGGAAACCGATCCACTTGCCCTGTTCAACGTCGGCAGCCGCAGCTACTTCGAGTACACCTGGAAGCACCGTGACTTGGAGCGCGTGTTCATCGAGGGCGACACTCCCCCGGGCTTTGAGGTCCTCCGTCGTGAACGCGGCCGTGAATGGGTCCGCCAAAACTCGGTGCTGCTCGGAACCAGCGAGGACACCCTGGGACGGCTCACCGTCGCGGTGATCACGGACATCATTACGGTTGCCGGCCACGAGGTCGCCTTGAGTGCCACCAAAAAGGCGGCGGACGACGTCGTCAACGCTGCGGCAGTGCTGGTGGCGCGGCTGGTTCCCTAGCCCTTTGGCGCCGCGAGTTCGTGGGAAAGCGGCGAGATCGCCCGGAAACTTCCAGCGATCCCGCAAGGTTCCCGCGAACTCGAGCCGCAGTCCCGCAAGGTTCCCGCGAACTCGAGCCGCAGTCCTGCAAGCCCACGCGCCCCGAGCCACCGGCCACCGAGAGACTCAGCGCCCGGAGTGAGCCTCCAGGAAGGAGTACACCTCGGTCTCGTCCACGCCGGGGAACGCCCCCGGAGGCATCGCGGCGAGCAGGTGTGAGTGAGCCCGGGCCGAAGGCCAGGCGTTTCCGGCCCACTCATCGGCCAGCGCAGCCGGCGGACGCTTGCAGCAGTTGGGATCCGGGCAGTTCGACGTTGCTCGGGCAGTGGTTTCACGGCCCCGGAACCACTTCACGTGCTGGTACGGAACCCCGATGCTCAGGGAAAACTCCCCCGAGGCCGAGCGCTCGGTGCGGGCCGTGCACCAGTACGTTCCGGACGGCGTGTCGGTGTATTGGCTGTAGGCGCTGAACTTGTCCGGCACATCGAACACAGCCCGCGAGGTCCACGCCTTGCACGACGGCTGCCCCTCGATCGCCCCGGTGTGATCCTGCGGGAACGTCACGCCGTCGTTCTCGTAGGCCTTGTAGATGATGCCGGACTGGTGGGTCTTCTGGAAGTGCGTGGTGATGCCCAGGTGCTTGGTGGCCAGGTTGGTGAAGCGGTGCGCGGCGGTTTCGTACGACACGGCGAAGGCATCGCGGATGTCCTCCACCGCGATTTCCTTGGCGGCTTTGGCCTTTTGCAGGAACTCCACTGTGGCGTGCTCGGGCAGCAACAAGGCCGCAGCGAAGTAGTTGGTTGCCACCCGCTGGGCCAGGAAATCGCCGTAGTTCCGCGGAGTTTCATGCCCAAGGACGTAGTGCCCCAGCGCCTGCAGCAGCACAGAGCGGGGGTCGTGGTCCTGCCTCTGGTTCTGTGTCAGGTAAATTCTGCGGTTCTTCAAATCCGTCACGGAACGCGTGGAATGCGGCAGGTCACCCACATGGTGAAGCGAAAAACCGAGGTTCTCGGCGATGTCCGCAATGACGTGCTGGCTCAGCGGACCCGTGGTGTAGCCGACCCCTTTGAGGACCTTCTGCGCCTCGGCCTCATACTCGGGGAAATAGTTACCGCGCTCGCGCATCATGGCACGCAACTCGCCGTTCGCGCGGCGGGCTTCTTCCGGCGTCGCGGCTTGCTCATTAAGTTTGCGTTCGAGCTCCTGAAGCAGCCCCACCTGCGACTCCAGAACCTCCAGCGGAAGCCGCGAGCTGATGCGGATTTTGGGCAGGTTCAGCGATTCGTACAGAGGTCCGCGCTGGTACCTTTCCAGCTCGATTTCCAAGGCCGCGCGGCGGCTCGGAGGCTCTGCTCCCAGCAATTGGTCGATGCTCACGTTGAGGGACGCGGCCAGCTGCTGAAGCAGCCCCAGTTTGGGCTCGCGCTTGCCGTTTTCAATCAGGCTCAGCTGGCTTGGTGCGGTCCCGACGGCGGCACTCAGGTCATCGAGCGTCAGGCCGGCCTGCTTGCGTAAATGGCGCACGCGGCGGCCGAGGCTGATGACGTCCAGTTCAGGGGACGGGACGGACGACGACGGCGACGCGACGTCGCGATTCCAGCTTGAAGGCGACATTTCTTGAGAATACGCGAAGAAGTGCATTTCTTTCCATACTTTTCCTCTAGAAAGCCTCTTGAAAGTGCAGAAAAGTAGTTCTCACGAAAAGAAATACAGACCCCGGTCAAGCCGGCCGAAGCAGCAAGGAAGCAGCGGAGGCCGGCCCCGGGGAGCCCCGCCAGGATATGAGGAGACATGCAATGACCGCATCGTTTGAACCAGCAGAGCAGACCGCCGAACAGCAGGCAGCAGCGCTGGAACTTGAATGGTCCGCCAACCCGCGCTGGGAGGGCGTCACCCGCGATTACTCGGCTACCGACGTCGTCCGTCTCCGCGGCCGCGTCTCCGAAGAGCACACCCTGTCCCGCCGCGGTTCGGAGAAGCTCTGGAAGCAGCTCACCGAGGAAGCCCCCAACGGCGGCTACACCAACGCCCTCGGTGCGCTGACCGGCAACCAAGCGGTACAGCAGGTCAAGGCTGGACTGCGAGCCATCTACCTGTCCGGCTGGCAGGTTGCAGCCGATGCCAACCTCTCCGGTCACACCTACCCGGACCAGTCCCTGTACCCGGCCAACTCGGTGCCGCAGGTTGTCCGCCGCATCAACAACGCACTGCTCCGCGCAGACCAGATCGAATATGCCGAGGGCGTCAAGACCGTTGAGGACTGGCTGGTCCCGATCGTCGCCGACGCCGAGGCCGGCTTCGGTGGCCCGCTCAACGCCTACGAGCTCATGAAATCCATGATTACCGCCGGCGCCTCGGGTGTTCACTGGGAAGACCAGCTCGCATCCGAAAAAAAGTGCGGACACCTGGGCGGTAAGGTCCTGATCCCCACCCAGCAGCACATCCGGACCCTGAACGCAGCCCGGTTGGCAGCCGACGTCGCCGGTACCCCGACCGTCGTCATCGCCCGCACCGACGCCGAGGCAGCAACCCTGATCACTTCCGACGTCGACGAACGCGACCAGGAATTCATCACCGGTGAACGTACCCCGGAGGGCTTCTACAAGGTCCGCAACGGCATCGAACCCTGCATCGCCCGTGCCAAGGCCTACGCACCGTACTCCGACCTCATCTGGATGGAAACGGGCACCCCGGACCTGGAGCTGGCCCGCAAGTTCGCCGAATCGGTCAAGGCCGAATTCCCGGACCAGATGCTCTCCTACAACTGCTCCCCGTCGTTCAACTGGCGCAAGCACCTGGATGACGCCACCATCGCCAAGTTCCAGCGCGAACTCGGCGCCATGGGCTTCACGTTCCAGTTCATCACCCTGGCCGGCTTCCACGCCCTGAACTACTCGATGTTCGACCTCGCCCACGGCTACGCCCGTGAAGGCATGAGCGCCTACGTCGAGCTCCAGGAAAAGGAATTCGCCTCCGAATCACGCGGCTACACCGCCACCAAGCACCAACGCGAAGTCGGCACCGGCTACTTCGACGACATCGCAACCGCGCTCAACCCGAACGCCTCCACCCTCGCACTGGTCGGATCGACCGAAGAGGGCCAGTTCCACTAACCACATTCAGCCCAAGGTGAGCTGTCAGTTTCGCTCACCGGAAGGCACGACGGCGGCACTCACCGCCACCGGCCGGGATGGGGAATCCGGAAGCGTGCGTAAAAGGGGCCCTGTCCCGGACGCCGGCCGAGCCCCGCGAGGCCCCGCGGCCGGGATGGGGAATAGCACGCGGAGGATTTCCCATCCCGGCCCCAACCCACTCACGCAAGTGCCGCCGTCGAACATTTTCTTAGGAGTCTTGAAATGAACAGCTTCACCGACAACTTCACTATCAACGGGATTACTTTGACCGCGCAGCCCATTTCGCGGCAGAACGAGGTCCTCACTCCGGATGCGCTTGAGTTCGTCGGCAAGCTGCACCGTGCTGTTGCTGATCGTCGGCAGGAGCTGATGCAGGCACGGCACGCCCGGCGTAACGCGATTTCGAGTGGCCAGGATCCCCGTTTCCTGCCGGAAACCGAGGGCATCCGCAATGACCCGTCCTGGCGTGTGGCTCCCCCGGCACCGGGTCTCGAGGACCGCCGCGTGGAGATTACGGGTCCGGTGGATAAGAAGATGACCATCAACGCCTTGAACTCCGGCGCAAAGGTCTGGCTCGCGGATATGGAGGACTCCTCCACCCCGACCTGGCGCAACGTGATCCAGGGCCAGCTGAACCTGACCGACGCGCTGGAGCGCCGCATCGACTTCACCAGCCCCGAAGGCAAGGAATACAAGCTTCGTCCTGCTGAAGAGCTGCCCACCATCGTGGTCCGCCCGCGTGGCTGGCACCTGCCGGAGAAGCACATGCTGATCGACGGCAAGCCGATCGCCGGCGGAATCGTGGACTTTGGCCTGTACTTCTTCCACAACGCCCGCCGCCTGCTCGCCCAGGGCAAGGGCCCCTACTTCTACCTGCCGAAGATCGAAAACCACCTCGAAGCCCGGCTGTGGAACGACATCTTCATCCTGGCCCAGGACCTGCTCGGTATCCCCCAGGGCACCATCCGCGCAACGGTATTGATCGAGACCATCACGGCTGCCTTCGAGATGGAAGAGATCCTGTACGAACTTCGGGACCACGCGAGCGGTTTGAACGCCGGCCGCTGGGACTACATCTTCTCGCTGATCAAGAACTTCCGGACCCGTGGCCCGCGTTTCGTGCTCCCGGACCGCGGCCAGGTGACCATGACCCAGCCGTTCATGCGGGCCTACACCGAGCAACTGGTCCGGGCCTGCCACCGACGCGGAGCCATGGCAATTGGGGGCATGGCAGCAGCGGTTCCGAACCGTAAGGACGAGGCAGCCAACGCGGCTTCCTTCGAGAAGGTCCGTGCGGACAAGACCCGCGAAGCCAACGACGGCTTTGACGGCTCCTGGGTGGCCCACCCGGACCTGGTGCCCATCTGCCGCGAAGTCTTCGATTCGGTGCTCGGAGAGAAGCCGAACCAACTCGCCAAGACCCGTGAGGACGTCACCCCGGACGACCGCGCCCTGATCGACATCTCCACCACCCAGGGAACCATCACCGAGGCCGGGGTTCGCCTGAACATCGAGGTAGGCATCCGGTACATCGAGTCCTGGCTGCGCGGAAACGGTGCGGTGGCCATCCATAACCTGATGGAGGACGCCGCCACCGCCGAAATCTCCCGGTCCCAGCTGTGGCAGTGGATCCACTCCCACGCCATCACCGACCAGGGCGACATCATCACCCGCGAGTGGGTTGAGGACATGTTGGATGAGGAATTTGCCCGACTGGAACGCTTCGACGGCGACCGCTTCGCTGATGCACGCGCCATCTTCGAAGAAGTGACCCTGGCCGAGGAATTCCCCACCTTCCTGACCATCCCCGCCTACGCCCGCTTCCTCACCGAAGCCCGCGAAGAGGCAACGGAAGAAGAACTCGTCGCCGCCTAGCAGCACTCGCCAAAGCAACCCAACAAGCCCCGTCGCTGGGCTGCCTGCACTCTTCGCAACAAGTGACCCCGAAGGCCGGGGAGGCAGCCCAGCACCGGAACAACCACCCAACTAGGGGACAGCAAACGCTCCACTGAGCGCTCAATGGAGCGTTTGCTGTCCCCCAGTTGGGTTTAAGCCGGGACGGGTTTAGGCCTGGCGGGATACCCAGCGCACGGACAACGTGGTGCACACACAGAACGCGAGCACCGAGCCCAGGATCACGAACAAGGGCACGGTCCAGCCATCGGTCACACTGTGGACGTAGCCAACAATCGTCGGCGCCAGCGCAGCGAAGCAGTAACCCACACCCTGCACCACGGCGGACATCTTCCCTGCCGCGGCCTGGGAACGGGCGAACTGGATGATGGCAATGAAGATCACCGTAATCCCGCCGCCCTGCGCAATCCCACCGAGGGAAGACCACAGCCACCACCACGACGGCGCCAGCAACAAACCAACGGGCACCGTCAGCCACGACGCGCTCAAGGTGGCCGCGACCGCCGTCGTACTGCTGAAGCGGGCCAGGAGCGGCACGCCCAAGCCGCCCACGATCGCGAATATCTGGAACAGCGAGGAACCTGCGCCTGCTTGGGCAGTGTCCATCGCGAGTTCGTCGGACAGGAAACTCGGAAGCCACGCGGTGACGCCGTAGTAGGAAAACGCCTGACCCGCGAATCCGAGGGTCAAGCCTGCAGTCAGCCATCCAACACCGGCGACGCGCCCCGAACCGGACGGCGCGGAGGATACGACGGCGGCAGGCACTAAAGCGCGCCTCGCACCTACCGTGGGGATCCAGAACAGGATGGCCGCCAGCGCCAGCACCGCGCTTGCAGCCAAGGAAAGCCGCCAGCCCACCAGTTCAGCCAACGGTGCTGTGGCCACCGAGGTGAGGAACGATCCGATGTTCAGTGCCGCCGTATAGACGCCCATCGCAGTCGCTTGCCGCCTCGGAGCGAAGTCCCGCCGGATGATCAACGGAACTGCGATGTTGCCAATGGTGATGGCCACGCCAATGACCACCGTGCCTGCCATCACCAGCGCGCCGCCACCGACGGAACGGATCACCACACCAGCCAGCACGCCCAGCAAGGTGAGCATCACCGCGAACTCGGCGCCCAGACGGCGTCCGGCCAAGGATGCCAGCGGTGAGGCAAGGGAGAAACAAAGCACAGGGATGCCGGTCAGCAATCCAAGTTCCACCGGCGAAAAGCCCAGATCCTGCCGGAGCAGATCCACCACGGGCGCTACAGCCACAAACGGCCCGCGCATGTTCAAGGCAATCAGCCCAATGCAGGCCAGCAGCAACCAGCCCCTGGGAACTTTGGCGAGGAACTGGTTCATGGTGCGGGTCGAAGAATGGCAGGAAACGTTTTCATCAGATTCATTGCTATCACGCCTGCGCGCCCCCACCAGCATCCATGAAGGATCAACCCGTAGCTTGGAGCGTGGCCTCGATCACCGCGGGCGAGAGGACGTACCGGGTCACCATCTGGCTGGCGCCCAGAATGGCGGAGCGGTCCCCGGCCATCGAAATGCCGATGCGAAGATGCGTGGTTGCCAGTGGCAGCGAACGCCGGTAGACCACCTCGCGGATGCCGGCCACCAAGTGCTCGCCAGCCTCTCCCACACTGCCGCCAATGATGATCATGGAGGGGTTCAGCAGGTTGACCACGGTGGCCAGGACGTCCCCAACGTCGCGGCCCGCCTGCCGCAGCGCCTGGATGGCCTGTAGATTTCCCGCGCCCACCAGGCGCAGCACATCGGCGCCGTTGCTGGCTTCCAGCCCTTGCGTTCGGAGTTGGTGCGCGACGGCGGGACCTGACGCGAGCGCCTCAAGGCATCCGTAGTTGCCGCAGCGGCAAAGGACGTCGTCTCCGCGTGGAACCCGGACGTGGCCGAGGTCGCCGGCGGTGCCGTTGGCGCCGCGCTGCAACTCCCCGCTGCTGATAATGCCCGCGCCAATGCCCGTGGCCACCTTGATGAAGAGGAAATTGTCGTGGTCCGGCCAGAACGCAGTCCGCTCCCCCAGCGCCATGATGTTGACGTCGTTGTCCACCAACACGGGAACAGGAAGCGAGCGCTGGACGTAAGTGACGACGTCGAACCCGTCCCATCCCGGCATGATCGGCGGCTTCACGGGCCGCCCGGTGTCGTGTTCCACGGGGCCCGGAAGTCCGATGCCCATGCCCGCAAGGTCGCCCGGCTCCCGACCGGCTTCGGCCAGGAGCTCGCGGCCCGCGGACACCACACGGTTCAGGACCACCTCGGGACCGTCGGCTACTTCCTGCTTCAGCCGCCGCTCCGCAAGGACGCTGCCGCCGAGGTCAGTGACGGCAACAATCATGTGGGTCGCTCCGACGTCGACCGCCAGTACCACCCGCGCGGCAGGGTTGAAGGCAAAGCGCGACGGCGGCCTGCCGCCACTGGAGCTTGCCTCACCGGCCGGGCCGACCAGGCCGGAATTGATGAGGGCGTCGATGCGGGAGGCGACGGTGGAGCGGGCCAATCCCGTGGTGAGGGCCAGCTCGGCGCGGGTCCGGGCCTGGCCGTCGCGGAGAAGTTGGAAGAGATCACCAGCGCGCGACAAATTGCCGGCCTCTAAGACCGGGGCGTTTCCGGCGTCGTTCGCGGGTGCTGGAGTCATGCACTTAGTGAAGCACGATTGCTTATGCGTGTCATGCAATAAAAGTTTGTCGGCCATATTTCAACTTTTGCTTGACCGCCGTCAAAAGTCCCCCTAGGTTGTGATGAGCAGCACATCACGACCGCAGATGGTGGTTATCACCCCGGCCGATCCGCACTCACCCACAATGACGAGGAGAGACAGTGTCATATTCGATCCAGCTCTACACGGTCCGAAAGGCCTTGGAAGAGGATCTTGCTGGAACCATCCAGCGTTTGGCAGAAATTGGTTTCACGATGGTGGAGCCGTACCGCTTTGTGGCCAAGGCCGCTGAGCTGAAGCAGGCATTGGCAGAGAACAACCTCACCGCCCCCTCCGGCCACGCTCCCTTGCTGAGTGATGACCAGGACGCAATCTTCGCCGCTGCACAGCAGTTGGGCATCGGCACTGTCATCGACCCGCACGTTCCCATTGAGCGCTGGAACAGCATCGAAGACATCAAAGAAACCGCCAACCAGCTCAACGCAGCTGCCGCCAAGGGTGCGGAGTACGGCGTCCGCGTCGGCTACCACAACCACTGGTGGGAAGTTGAGTCGGTCATTGACGGGAAAACCGCCATCGAGCACCTCGCCGACCACTTGGCACCTGAGGTCGTTCTGGAGCTCGACACCTACTGGGCAGCCGTTGGTGGCCAGAACCCGGCTGAACTCCTGGCTCGCCTCGGTGACCGGGTGAAGTTCATCCACATCAAGGACGGCCCGGTCACCTCGGATCCCTCCCAGCAGTTGGCTGTGGGCGACGGCAAGATGCCCGTCTGGGAGGTTCTTGACGCAGCAGGTTCGCTGGAGGCCGGCGTCGTCGAGCTTGACGACTTCGAGGGCGACATGTTCGAAGCCGTCCGCGACAGCTACAACTACCTCAGCGCTGGAAAGGTCAACGCATGAGCCACGCAACAGGAGCATCCTTCGGCCCGGTGGGTTCCGGCCCGGTCGGAATCGGCATTATCGGCGCCGGTGTCATCAGCAAGCAGTACCTGGATAACCTCACCAGCTTCCCGGACGTCAAAGTAGTAGCCATTGGCGACCTGTTCGAAGAAGCGGCAGCCGCGCGCGCTGCTGAGTACGGGATTGCAAAGCACGGCGGGGTGGACGCCGTCCTGAGCGACCCCGACGTCGAAATCGTCGTCAACCTTACCATTCCGGCCGCCCACGTTGAAGTAGCTACCCAAGCGGTCAACGCCGGAAAACACGTCTGGAGCGAGAAGCCCTTCTCCCTGGACCGCGAAAGCGGACTTGGCCTGCTTAAGGTCGCTGATGCTGCAGGTGTACGCCTGGGATGCGCGCCGGACACCTTCCTCGGCGCCGGGCTCCAGACGGCCCGCCGCATGATCGAGCGCGGAGACATCGGCACCCCGCTGACCGCCCTGACGCTTATGCAGTCCCCAGGTCCTGAGTCCTGGCACCCCAACCCCGCCTTCCTCTTCCAGGACGGCGCCGGGCCGCTGTTCGACATCGGCCCGTACTACCTGACCACGCTGGTTCAGACCTTTGGCAGCATCCGCCGGGTTGCCGCTTTCGGTTCGAAGTCCCGCGAGACCCGGGTCATTGGTTCCGGCCCCAAGGCAGGCGAAGTCTTCGACGTCACCGTTCCCACGCACGTCAGCTCCATCCTTGAGTTCGAAGGTGGCGAGTCCGCGCAGAGCATCTTCAGCTTCGATTCGCCGCTCAAGCGGGCAGGGTTTGTCGAAATCACGGGAACGGACGCCACCATCGCGCTTCCGGACCCCAACATGTTCGACGGCGACATCAGGATCTGCGCGCTGGGTTCCGACGATTGGACCACCGTTCCGTCAGTGGGCTCAACCGCGAGCCGGGGCGCCGGCGTCCTTGAAATGGCACGCGCCATCCGCGAAGGCCGTCCGCACCGTGCACAGGGCGAGTTGGCCTTCCACGTCCTGGACACGATGGCCTCCATCGCGGAGTCGATCGACAACCGGGCCTTCGTGGATGTCGAAAGCTCCGCTGACAAGGTTCCCGCCCTCCCCGAGGACTGGGACCCCACCGCAGCAACTCTCTCCGCCTGATCAACAGCAAGCACCAGCCCCAATCAACATAGCCCCAGCTCGACGACGAGAAATCGGAGCAATAATGAAGAACCCCCTGAAAGTCCTTTCGGCATTCGCCGCCACCGCCGCCCTGGCCCTGAGCATGAGCGGCTGCGGTGGAGGCGATACTCCGCAGGCCTCCAGCGACACCATCACGTACTGGGCCTCCGACCAGGGCAACAGCCTTGACGACACCGCGGCCAAGTTGAAGCCCACCCTTGACCGCTTCACCGAGAAGACAGGCGTCAAGGTCAAGCTGGAAGTCATCGGCTGGACCGACCTCTACAACCGCATTCTTACAGCAGTAACCAGTGGGGACGGTCCCGACGTATTGAACATCGGCAACACCTGGGCTGTGACGCTGCAGGAAACGGGAGCCTTTGAGCCCGTGGAAGGCGAACTCCTCAACGCCGTTGGCGGCAAGGACCGCTTCCTGCAGACCAGCTGGTCAACAGGTGGCGCCGAAGGCAAGACGCCGACGTCGGTCCCCCTGTATGGCTTGGCCTACAACCTGTACTACAACACCAAGATGTTCAAGGAAGCCGGCATTGAAAAGGCGCCGGTCACCTGGGACGAGTTCGTGGCCGACGCCAAGAAGTTGACCAAGGACGTCGACGGCGACGGCAAGCCGGACCAGTGGGGCTTCACCGCAGCCGGAGCTTCAGTTTCGGCCAACTCGCACCAGGCGTTTGTCCGGGGCCTCCAGAACGGCGGCACGCTCTTTGACAAGGACGGCAAGCCGACGTTCGACAGCGATCCCCAGGTCCAGGGCGTCAAGCAGTTCGTTGACCTGATGGCTGTGGACAAGGTGATGTCGCCCTCCGACGCCGAGCTGAGCCAAGGCAGCCAGAAGGTGGACAACCTCATCAACGGCAAGGCAGCCATGATGTTTGACCAGAGCCCCTTGAAGAACTTCGCAGCACGTGACTTCAAGGACTGGGGCGTTGCCGCCATCCCGATGATGACCGCCGATGCAACGGGCGACCGCGCCACCCAGAGCCACGTGGCGGGTATCAACCTGAGTGTGTTCAAGAACAGCAAGAACAAAGCAAACGCCATCAAGCTCGCTGCCTTCCTGACAAGTGACGAGGAGCAGGTAGCCCTGAACAAGGCCTACTCTTCCCTGCCTGTGGTCAGCGCGGCTTCCAAGGACGCTGCATTCCAGACCGAAGAGGTCAAGGCCAAGAACGAAGCCTTGTCCAACCACTCCCTGCCGATGCCGCTGATCGCCAAAGAAGGACAGATGGAGACCCTGACGGGTACTGCGATCAAGAACCTCTTTGCCAAGGCAGCAACCGGAACTGTTTCCGAAGACGACATCAAGGCGGCTCTCAAGGACGCCAATAACCAGATGGCCGCGGCCCAGTAACCATGCCCTGAGGGTGGAGGCGCCACAGCTTGTGGCGTCTCCACTCCGGCAAAGGAGTTTCCATGTCACATTCAGCGCTGGACAGCGGAAAAGCCGCTGCGGGCAGCACAACGGCCGCCCATCCTGAGCCCGACGGGCCCACCCCTTCGACGCCGATCCGCAAACGGCGCCGGTCCTTCCTTCCCTACGGCCTGATCGCTCCGGCCGCCATCCTCGAACTCCTCATCCACATCGGCCCCATGCTCCTGGGTGTGTGGATCGCGTTCATTTCCCTGACGCAGCTCAACCTCACCAACTGGCTCAACGCCCCGTTCGTGGGCCTGCAGAACTTCATCAACGGCCTCAACCCGGAGAGCACCATCGGGCAGGCCTTCTTCAGCACGGTCGGCCGCACCCTGCTTTACACCATCCTCGTGGTGGGCTTTTCTTGGGTACTGGGCATGGCCGGAGCCGTCTTCCTTTCCTCGAACTTCAAGGGCCGCGCCCTCCTGCGGACCTTCTTCCTGGTTCCATACGCACTTCCCGCCTACGTCGGAACCATCGCGTGGGCCTTCATGTTCAACCAGCGCGACGGTGCGGTTAACCAGATCCTGGTGGACACCCTTCATCTGTTCGGTGACCACCGCCCCTTCTGGCTCCTTGGCGAGAACTCGTTCGGAGCCATGGTGGTAGTCAATGTCTGGCAGCTGTGGCCTTTCGCTTTCCTCATGCTGATGGCGGCACTGCAGAACGTTCCGAACGATGTCTACGAGGCAGCAGCCATTGACGGCGCCACCCTGTGGCAGCAGTTCCGGACCATTACCCTGCCCATGGTCCGCCCGGCCAACGGAGTGCTGTTGATGGTGATGTCCCTGTGGACGTTCAACCAGTTCAACATTCCTTTCGTCCTGTTCGGTGCCACTTCCCCCAAGGAAGCCACCCTCATTTCCCCCTTGATCTACCAAAACTCATTTGGCAGCTGGAACTTCGGCCTCGGCGGAGCAATGAGTGTTCTCCTGCTGATCGCCCTGTTCATCGCTTCTGTCTTCTACATCCGCATGGTGCTGCCAAAGGGAGCCGACAATGATTGAGACCCGCAACTTCCGGATCCTGAGGAACGTGGTCCTGACCATCCTCTCCATCTGGGTCGCAGTACCGCTCTTCGTGGTGGTTTCGACATCGATCAAGCCGTTGAAGGACGTCGCCGGACTGTTCCAGTGGATTCCGCGCGAAATCACCCTGGCTCCCTATTTTGATATCTGGACCACGGTTCCGTTGGCAAAGTACTTCCAGAACAGCCTCATCATCACCATTGCTGCCACGGCGTGCTCCGTAACGGTCGCTGTTCTGGCCGCGTACGCGATCGCAAGGTTGCCGTTCAAGGGCAAGCGCATATTCAGCCTTACAGTCCTGTCCACCCAGATGTTCCCGGGCATCCTGTTCCTGCTGCCGCTCTACCTGATCTTCACCCAGATCCGGAACATCACCGGCCTTCAGCTGCAGGGTTCCTACCTCGGCCTGATCATCACCTACATGACGTTCACGTTGCCGTTCGCCATCTGGATGCTGAGCGGGTACTTCGCATCCATTCCCAAGGAGTTGGAGGAAGCCTCCATGATTGACGGCACGGGACGCATGGGCGCACTCTTCCGCGTCATCCTCCCGGTCGCCAAGCCGGGAATCATCGCTGTGGCGGTCTACTCATTCATCTCGGCGTGGGGTGAAGTGCTGTTTGCCTCGGTCCTTACCAATGAGTCCACCAAGACTCTGTCCCTTGGCTTGAAGGCTTATGCCAGCGAATCGGATGTGTTCTGGAACCAGCTCATGGCCGCCTCCGTGGTAGTCAGCCTGCCGGTCCTCATCGGATTCATCCTCGTCCAGAGGCACCTTGTCGCCGGCCTTTCAGCGGGCGCAGTCAAGTAGCTGCCGAGCACATCACGCCTCCGGGCACTGTCCACCGGACCCTTATTTAGGAGCATCACAATGAACACGGCGCAGACGCCCGCACTGTCGAAGGACAGCACAGACCGCCCCCTGGGCGTGGCCGCCATCGGTTACGCCTTTATGGGGAAGGCCCATTCGAATGCGTGGCGGAACGTGGCCAGTTTCTTCGACGTCCCGGCCTTCGAGCAGAAAGTGCTCGTGGGCCGGGACGCCAGCCAGGTGGCCGAAGCCGCCGCCAAGTACGGATGGTCCGAATCGGCCACCGACTGGCGTGAAGTCGTCGAGCGCGAGGACATCGACATCATCGATATCTGCGCACCCGGTTGGATGCACGCCGAGATCGCCATCGCCGCCCTTGAGGCCGGCAAACATGTCCTGGTGGAGAAGCCGCTGGCCAACACACTGGGTGAAGCAGAGCTCATGACCGCCGCCGCTGCCAAAGCCCGCAAACGTGGCGTCCAGTCCATGATCGGCTTCAACTACCGCCGGGTTCCCGCCCTCGCCCTTGCCCGCGAGTTGATTGCCGAGGGTCGCCTCGGCACCGTGCGCCATATCCGCGCCGCCTACCTGCAGGACTGGCTCTCCGACGCAGAATCCCCCATGACCTGGCGGCTCCGGAAGGAAACCGCGGGCTCCGGCGCGTTGGGCGACATCGCCTCGCACGCCATCGACCAGGTCCTCTACCTCCTCGGCGATGCCGTCACCGAGGTCTCGGGCCGCCTGCAGACCTTCGTTGACCGTCGCCCTGGCGACGCGGGGCTGGAAGAAGTAACGGTCGACGACGCCGCTTGGGCCACGCTGACCCTCGCCTCCGGAGCAATCGCCTCAGTGGAAGTCAGCCGCGTGGCCACCGGCCGGAAGAACTCCCTCACCCTCGAGATCTACGGCGACAAGGGCACCATCCTCTTCGACCTCGAGGCGTTGAACGAGCTCGGCTTCCTGGACTCGACAGTTCCGGTGCGGGAGCAGGGCTTCCGCCGGATCCTGGTCAACGAGCCCGGGCACCCGTACCTTGAAGCATGGTGGCCGCAAGGGCACATCATCGGCTGGGAACACACCTTCACGCACCAGATCCGCGACTTCCTGACCGCCATCCGCGACGGAAGCCAGCCGTCGCCGTCGTTCGAGGAGGGCCTGAACGTCCAGCACATCCTGGCCGCCGTCGAAGAGTCGGCGGCCGCCAAAAGCTCACTGATCCAACTGTCCCCCAAGCCAATCAACACCGCTATCGAAGGAGCCTGACCATGCCCCGCCCGTACACCCTGTTCACCGGCCAGTGGGCCGACCTCCCGTTCGAGGAAGTCGCCAAGCTCGCCTCGGGCTGGGGCTACGACGGCCTGGAAATCGCCGTCTCCGGAGACCACCTGGACGCCTGGCGCTGGGACGAGCCCGGCTATGTCGAGTCCAAGCTTGCCGTTTTGGAGAAGTACAACCTCAAAGTCTGGGCCATCTCCAACCACCTCAAGGGCCAGGCCGTCTGTGATGACCCGATCGACTTCCGCCATGAAGCAATCGTCGGTTCCAAAGTGTGGGGCGACGGCGACCCCGAAGGCGTCCGCCAGCGCGCCGCCGAGGAAATGAAGCACACTGCCCGCCTTGCCAAGGCGCTCGGCGTGGACACCGTTGTCGGGTTCACCGGTTCCTCGATCTGGCAGTACGTGGCCATGTTCCCGCCGGTCCCCGAGAAGGTCATCGAAGCCGGCTACCAGGACTTCGCCGACCGCTGGAACCCCATCCTGGACGTCTTCGACGAATGCGGGGTCCGCTTCGCCCACGAAGTCCACCCGAGCGAGATTGCCTACGACTACTGGACCACGGTCCGCACGCTTGAGGCTATCGGCCACCGCGAAGCCTTCGGCCTGAACTGGGACCCCTCCCACATGATGTGGCAGGGCATCGATCCCGTCTCCTTCATTTGGGACTTCAAGGACCGGATTTACCACGTGGACTGCAAGGACACCAAGGTCCGCCAGACCGGTCGCAACACGGTTCTCGGCTCGCACCTGGCCTGGGGCGATCCCCGCCGCGGCTGGGACTTCGTCTCCGCCGGACGCGGCGACGTGCCCTGGGAAGCCTCCTTCCGTGCACTCACCGCCATTGGCTACAACGGACCCATCTCCGTCGAATGGGAAGACGCCGGCATGGACCGCCTCCACGGCGCCCCCGAAGCCCTCGCCGCGCTGAAGAAGTTCGACTTCCCCGCCTCCCAGACCAGTTTCGACGCCGCCTTCAGCAGCAAAGACTAAGGACACACACGTGATCCGCACCTTGCAAACGGGACAGCGCTGCGAGGTGCGGATCGCGTCGGTCTCCAGCCGCAGCGAACTCCTTTACAGCACCGGGGATATCCTTCTTGAAGCCCCCAACTGGACCCTGGACGGTCAGTCCCTGATCCTGAACGGGGACGGAAGGCTCTGGAAGCTGGACGCGCATTCCGCCGAGCTGACGGAAATCCAGCTCACGGGCATCCCGGACCTCAACAATGACCACGTCCTCGATCCCGGTGGCGACGACATCTTCCTCTCCGCCAACGACGGCCACATCTACCGCGCACCGCTCAAGGGCGGCAGGGCGGAGCGCATCACCAAGGACGACGGCGCCCTCCACTTCCTCCATGGCGTAAGCCCGGACGGCAAAGAACTCGCCTACGTGGGCATCGAAGCCGGTGACTTTACGCGGCCCGGTCGCCTCATGGTCATGGCGTCCGACGGCGGTGCTGCCGCCCCCATCGACGTCGGTCCCGGCCACTGCGACGGGCCGGAGTACTCTCCCGACGGTGATTGGCTGTACCTGAACTCCGAATCCTTCAGCACGGCCAAGGGCCACGCACAACTCGCCCGGATCCGCCCGGACGGCAGCGGTTTCGAGCAGCTGCTCCAGTCCGAGTCAGTTGACTGGTTCCCCCATCTTTCCCCCGACGGTCGCTATGCCAGTTACCTCCGGTTCCCCCGCGGGACCGTAGGCCACCCCGCCGACTTGCCCGTCGACGTCGTGCTTGTTTCGACCGAAAACTGGGCCGCCCCGCTCAGGACGTGGCCACTTTCCGGCGGTCAGGGTACCCTCAACGTCAACAGCTGGTCGCCGGATTCCGCGTGCTTTGCGTTTGTGGCGTACCCCGTTACCGATCCGGCAAAGGACCAACCACGTGACGCTTAGCAATGGGACATCCGAGGGCACCATCCGTTGGGGGATCCTCGGCACCGGATTCATCGCCGGACTGCAAACGCGGGACCTGAAGGACAACGGATTCACTGTGCAGGCCGTTGGTTCGCGTTCCTTGGACACCAGCCGGGCCTTCGCGGAAGAGTATGCGGTGGCCGCGGCGCACGGCAGCTATGAAGAGCTGGTGGCAGACCCCCTGGTGGACGTGGTCTACATCGCCACGCCACACCCCATGCACCGCGCCAACGCGCTCCTGGCGCTCAACGCGGGCAAGCACGTGCTGGTGGAGAAGTCGTTCACGATGAATGCCCGCGAAGCCCAGGAAATCGTTGACCTCGCTGCTTCCAAAGGGCTCGTCGCGCTGGAAGCCATGTGGACGCGTTTCCTTCCCCACATGGTCAAGATCCGCGAAATCATCGCCGCCGGGACCATCGGCGAGGTCCGGAAAGTCATCGCCAGCCACAACCAGAGCCTGCCCAAAGATCCCGCGCACCGCCTCAACGATCCCGCCCTGGGCGGCGGCGCGCTGCTGGACCTTGGTATCTACCCCATCTCCTTCGCGTTCGACATCCTGGGCGCACCGTCCGCCATCCACGCCAGCGCGTCAATGACCGCCACCGGAGTTGACCGCCAAACGGCGGCGATTTTCGATTACGACGGCGGTGCGCAGGCTTTGGTGGATTGCGAACTGGACGCGGCCAGCGCCAACCGTGCCCTGGTGATCGGCACCGAGGGGTGGATCGACATCGAGCACACTTGGTACAACCCCGTTCCATTCACGGTTCACGCAGTGGATGGCGGCGTTGTGGAGCGGTACGAGCAGCCAGTGAACAGCCGGGGAATGCAATACCAAGCCGCGGAATTGGAACGCCTGGTCCGCGAAGGTTCCGCCGCGGGAACCATCTTGCCCCCAGGCGAGAGCGTGGCCATCATGGCAGCCATGGATGAAATAAGGCGACAGATCGGGCTGCGCTACGAGGCGGACGCTGTCTCGGAAGACTCTCTCCGGTCGGGAGATGACAATGACTGAATCCCCGCGCCTCACTGAACTCCGCCGGCAAGAAGAAGAGCTGGTCTTCGCTTCGTTTGACCACCACGACGCTTGGCGGCTCGGTTCGTTGATCGCCAACCATGCCATCGCTTCGGAGTTTGGTGTGGCCATCGACATCCGCCGGCACAACATCGTGCTCTTCCGCTGCGTCCTGCCCGGTGCTACGTCCGACCAGGAAGAGTGGATCCGCCGGAAATCCGCTTCCGTGCTGCGTTTTGAGCACAGCACCGCTTTGCTTTCCGAGGAATTCGCGGCCCGGGGCCACAGCCCGGTGGGTGGAGGTTGGCTGGCCCACGAGGACTACACGTTGGCGGGTGGATCCTTCCCTCTCCGCGTGCGTGGTGCAGGGGTGATCGGGGCTGTGACGGTGTCCGGTCTGAGCTCCGACGAGGATCATCAGCTCGTGGTGGACGGGATCCGGAGCTACCTGAAGACGGTGGGGGTCAGCGCCCCTTGAGCACGTACCGCCTCTCGGGACGCCCGACGCCGTACTTAAGTCTCACGTCCAGCGCGCCTTCGTCATGGAGGTACTCCAGGTAGCGGCGGGCACTGACCCGGGAGGTACCCAACTGTTCGGCGACCTCCGCTGCGGAAAGGTCACCCGGCGCTGATTTCAACGCGGACTCGACCAGTTCCAGTGTCTCCACACTGCACCCCTTGGGCAGCGAGCGCTCTGAGACGCTCAGGCCGAAAACCTTGTTGACATCGGACTGCTCGGCCTGGCGTTTCGAGGCATCCAAACCTTGATACGCGCTGAGGTAATGCTCCAACCGCTCCTGGAGATCGGACTGGGAGAACGGCTTGATCAGGTAATGGACAATCCCGCCGCGAAGGGCTTTGCGCACCGTCTCCACCTCGCGCGCAGCACTGATCACCAACACGTCCAGGTCCGGGGCGACATTGCGCAGTTGATGCATGAGCTCCAGCCCGTTGATGTCCGGGAGATGGATATCCAGCAGCACAAGATCGGGCTGCAGCCGCTGTGTTTCTGCCAATGCCTGGGCGCCTGTATGGGCAACGCCCACCACCCCGAACCCGGGGCTCCGCTGGATGAAGCCGGCATGAACCTTGGCCACCATGAAGTCATCATCGACAATCAGGACCTTGATCACTGTCGTATTGCCCCTTTGCTCATTTCCGTACTGTGCTTGCTGAATCGCGCGGTGAACACCGCACCGGGATCGTTTGCCACCGTCAGGTCGCCACCGCTGCGCCGGCAGATAACCCGGGACAGCGCAAGGCCGAAGCCCCTGGCATCTCCGGGTCCCGGTTCCTTGGTGGAATAGCCCTGCTGGAAGATATCCTCAGCAGATTCAGAAGGCACTCCGGGCCCGTTGTCCTGGACGGTCACCACCACGTCGTCAGGCGAGTCCACCACCAGCACGCGGACCGATGCCCCCGGAAGGCCGGTGACGGCGTCGAACGCGTTATCCACCAGGTTGCCGACCACTGTGGTGATGTCCCGCGAAAGTTCATCGTTGACGCGCGGAAGCGCGGACTGCGGATCCAGCTTCAGCTCGACGCCGCGTTCAGTGGCCAGGCTGGCCTTCGCGATCAGCAGGGCGGCGAGCGCCGGGTCCTCGATCCGGCGGGTCACGTCGTCGTTGAGCCGAGTGCGTTCAACCGTGGCGCCGTTGACGAACTGCACCACGGAATCGTACTCGCCGATCTGGATCAGGCCGGAGATGACGTGGAGTTGGTTGGCGAACTCGTGGGCCTGCGCGCGCAAGGTATCGGTGACTGTGCGGGTGGCACCGAGTTCGCTCTCGAGGGAGGACAACTCGGTGCGGTCCCGCAGGGTGGTCACCGAACCGATGTCCCGCCCGCGTGAATGGAGGGCCACGCGGTTCATCACCACCAGCCGTTCGCCGACCAGCACCAGCTGGTCAGGATCCGACTGTTCGCGGGTCAGCACCACCTTCAGTGCCGGATCTACAGGCAAGGTTCGCAGCTTCTTACCAACGCAGTCGTCGGGCAATCCGAGCAATTGGCGGGCACTCTGGTTGGCGACGGTGATCCGTTCGTGGGGATCCAATGCCACCACGCCTTCTTTCAGGCCTTGCAGCATGGCTTCCCGGTTCTCCACCAGCCCGGTGATTTCCCGTGGTTCCATGCCGAGGGTCTGCCGTTTCACCCGCCGGGACAGGAGCAGGGACCCAGCAACTCCCAGGACACTGGCCACGCCGAGGTAGGTGAGGAGGTTGGGGACGGCGTCGCCCAGTCTTTCCAAAGCGGAAGGGTAGTTGCGGCTGATCGAGGCTATGCCGATCACTTCTCCGGCGTCGTCAATCACCGGCACATGGGCGGAGAGGACTTCCCCGGTGCTTCCCTTGAGGACGCCCGTCCAGGCCCGTCCTTCCATTACCCTGCTCTCACCCAGCGGCAAGGGCCGGCCAATCAACCCAGGGTCCGAGGCCGTGATGACGGTTCCGTCCAGTTTTGCCAGGGCCACATGCGCTGAACCCGATACTGTCCTCACGGATTCGGCGACGGCGGGAAGCGCCGAACCGCCGCGCGGCTCGGCGGTGGGGAGCAAGGCGCGTACCGTGGGGTTGTTGCCCAGGGCCTCGGCAGCGGACAGTGCCCTGCGGCCCTCGGTGCGTTCAAAGGCGGCGGCAGACTGTGCCAGCGAGATGGCCACCACCGCCACCAGGACGGCAAGGACAATCAGCAACTGCAGCACAAGGTACTGCCCGGCAAGGGACATGCCTCTTCTTCGAGCCAGTCGAGTCACTGAATTTCCTTTGGTGGTGCCAGAGAGTGGAGCATGCTGGGGGCGCTCCGCGTGGCGTACCGGAACTATACCCCAGAGCCGCAGGGGACCTTCCACCACCGTGAACGCAATGAACTTAAAGATCACTGCGAACACAAGAGTAACCACCGTCACACCCGCCCCTAGCATCAATGCACAGGGCACAACGTTGATCGCCCTGCACAGAACTCAACACTGAGAAGAGGAACACCATGCGCCAGATCCGCGCATTGCGAGTCGCCGCCGTCGCCGCCGGCCTCGCCCTGATGGCCACCGGTTGCGGTGCCACGGGCAAGAGCTCCACAAGTTCTGAAAGCTCCGGCGCTGCCGCCGGCCCCATCACCGGCCTCCAGATCATGGTTCCGAACACTCCCGGTGGCGGCTACGACACCACCGCCCGGGCAGCGGCCAAGGTGCTGGACGACGAAAAAATCGCCAACAACACCGAGGTCTTCAATCTTGCGGGTGCTGGCGGCACTGTGGGCCTGGCACGCGTGGTGAATGAGAAGGGCAACGGCGACCTCGCCATGCTGATGGGCCTGGGCGTCGTCGGCGCCAGCTACACCAACAAGTCCCAGTCGAAGCTGACGGATACCACCCCCTTGGCCAAGCTCATTGAAGAGCCCGGGGCCATCATGGTCAGCAAGGACTCCCCCTACAAGACCATCGACGACCTCGTGAAAGCCTGGAAGGCCAACCCGGCGTCCATCTCCGTAGGTGGAGGGTCCTCCCCCGGTGGACCGGACCACCTCCTGCCGATGCAGCTTGCCGGTGCTGTCGGCATCGACGCTACCAAGGTCAACTTTGTCTCCTACGACGGCGGCGGCGATCTCCTCCCCGCCATCCTCGGCAACAAGCTGGGGTTTGCCGCATCCGGTGCCGGTGAGTACCTGGAGCAGATCAAGTCCGGTGAAGTCCGGGTCCTGGCCACCAGTGGCGAGAAGCGGCTTGACGGCGTGGATGCCCCGACGCTCAAGGAATCCAACATCGACCTCGTGTTCAGCAACTGGCGCGGCATCGTGGCCCCTCCGGGCATCAGCGACGCCGACAAGAAGTCGCTGATCGCCGCACTGGAGAAGATGCACGCATCTGAGGGGTGGAAGCAAGCGTTGAAGACGCACAGCTGGACCGACGCCTTTGTCACTGGCGACGAGTTCAAGACCTTCCTGACTGACCAGGACAAGCGGGTGGCAGACGTACTCACCAAGCTTGGTTTGGCGTGAGCTCTCCAGCAACAGGCTTGAAAGGCCGCGCCGAGCTGGGGGTCGCCCTCCTGCTCGGCGTGGTCGGCGTCCTTGTCTTCCTGGATGCCAACGGCCTGGTAACCCCGTACTCGAAATCGGATCCGGTGGGTCCCAAAACGGTCCCCTTCATCGTTGCCGGAATGCTCCTCGTCTGCGCCGTGATGCTTGCCATCAACGTTCTCCGCGGCGGCAAGGGCGAAGCCGAAGAAGGCGAAGATGTGGACCTGACCCACCCTGCGGACTGGAAGACCATCCTTCCGCTCGCCGGCGCGTTTCTGTTGAACATCCTGCTCATCGACTGGGCCGGCTGGGTCATCTCAGGCACCATCCTGTTCTGGGGCAGCGTCCTTGCCCTTGGCAGCCGCCGGTACATCCGCGACGGAATCATCTCCGTGGCACTTTCCCTGCTCACCTTCTACGGCTTCTACCTCGGCCTCGGCATTGCTTTGCCGGCCGGGCTCCTGGAAGGAATCCTCTGATGGACGTCTGGTCCTCCTTGATGGACGGTTTCTCCACCGCCCTGACTCCCATGAACCTGATGTACGCCATGATCGGCGTCATCCTGGGCACCGCCGTCGGCGTCCTCCCCGGGCTGGGCCCGGCCATGACCGTGGCACTGCTCCTCCCCGTCACTTATGCCCTCGAGCCCACCAGCGCGTTCATCATGTTCGCCGGTATCTACTACGGCGGCATGTACGGCGGGTCCACCACGTCCATCCTGCTCAACACCCCCGGTGAATCGTCGTCGGTGGTGACGGCAATCGAAGGCAACAAGATGGCCAAGGCGGGCCGCGCCGCCCAAGCGCTCGCGACGGCGGCCATCGGCTCGTTCGTGGCGGGCACCATCGGCACCACCCTCCTTGCCGTCTGCGCACCGATCGTCGTGAAGTTCGCCGTCAGCCTCGGCTCCCCCAGCTACTTCGCCATCATGATGCTCGCGCTCCTGGCCGTCACTGCCGTTCTGGGCAAGTCACGACTTCGTGGTTTCGCCTCCTTGGGCCTCGGTTTGGCTATCGGCCTGGTGGGCCTGGATTCTGTGACCGGTCAAAGCCGCCTCACGTTCGGCATTCCGCTGTTGTCTGACGGACTGGACATTGTTGTGGTGGCCGTGGCCATCTTCGCCGTGGGCGAGGCACTCTGGGTAGCCGCCCATTTGCGCCGCAACCCGTTGCACATCATTCCCGTCGGCCGTCCGTGGATGGGCAAGAAGGACTGGCAGCGTTCCTGGAAGCCGTGGCTTCGCGGTACCGTCTTCGGTTTCCCCTTTGGGGCCTTGCCCGCCGGCGGTGCCGAGATCCCCACCTTCCTCTCCTACGTCACCGAAAAGCGCCTCAGCAAGCACCCTGAAGAGTTCGGCCACGGAGCCATCGAAGGCGTGGCAGGTCCGGAAGCGGCGAACAACGCTGCTGCTGCCGGCACCCTCACCCCCATGCTGGCGCTCGGCCTTCCGACCAATGCCACGGCCGCGGTGATGCTCGCAGCGTTCACGTCCTACGGCATCCAGCCCGGCCCCCAGCTCTTCTCAAGCCAGGGACCGCTGGTGTGGGCACTGATCGCGAGCCTCTTCATCGGCAACCTGTTGCTCCTCCTGATCAACCTGCCCCTGGCGCCGATGTGGGCCAAGTTGCTGCAACTGCCCCGACCGTACCTGTACGCAGGCATCCTGTTCTTCGCCACGTTGGGTGCCTACTCCGTGAACCTCCAGGCGTTCGACCTGGTGATCCTGCTGGTCCTGGGCGCGTTGGGCTTCATGATGCGCCGGTTCGGACTCCCCGTCCTGCCGCTGATCCTCGGTGTGATTCTGGGCCCGCGTTTGGAAGGCCAGCTCCGCAAAACCCTTCAGCTCAGCGCCGGTGACCCGGCAGGGCTCTTCAGCGAGCCGATCGCCGTCGGAATTTACGTCATCATCGGCATCATCCTGGCCTGGCCGCTGGTGTTCAAGCTCATCCGGCGGAACCGTCCGGCGCCAGTGCTCACCGTACCGTCAGGTCCGAACAGCCATGCAGAGCCCGAATCAATCCACCACGAGACCACCCCGGTCCAGCACAAACAGGAGAAACCATGACCATCGTGGTGGGATACGTCCCCACACCAGAGGGCGAAGCTGCGTTGACGCAGGCGATCGCCGAGGCCAAGAAGAGCAACGACACACTGCTGGTCATCAACTCGTCCAAGGGCGATGCCCTGGTGGATAACCGTTTCGCCCAGGAGCCGGAAATACAGAGCATCGAGGACAGGCTGGCCGAACACGGCATCCAGCACATCATCAAGCAACCCATCCGCGGCCATGACGCAGCGGCCGAGGTACTGGATGCTGCCGAGGAGCACGACGCCGGCCTGATCGTCATCGGCCTTCGCCGCCGCAGCCCGGTGGGCAAGCTCATCATGGGCAGCGTCTCCCAGCGCATCCTCCTGGAGGCGGACTGCCCGGTCCTTGCGGTCAAGGCCGACTAGGAGTTTTCGTACAGCTAATGCCCTTAAGACGCGTTCTTAGGGGCATTGGCTGTACAAAAACTCACGACGGCGGCTGGTCACTTAGGTGACCAG